>CAZREP010000150.1:11630-12921 GCA_964599035.1 uncultured Terrimonas sp.
CCGTAATCCCTTTAGTGGCATCCAGCATCAACAGACATACATCTGCTTCATCCATCGCTTTGATAGCCCTGATCACGGAATAAAACTCAAGGTCTTCCTCCACTTTATTTTTCCGTCTAATGCCAGCAGTGTCAATTAGGATGAATTCTTTCTGGAATAACTTATAGTGGGTGTGGATCGTATCCCTGGTAGTACCCGCAATGTCGCTTACAATAGTACGCTCCTCCCCGATCAGGGCATTCAGCAACGAAGATTTCCCTACATTGGGCTGCCCGAT
The DNA here is from genome assembly GCA_964599035.1 of uncultured Terrimonas sp. Taxonomy (GTDB): domain Bacteria; phylum Bacteroidota; class Bacteroidia; order Chitinophagales; family Chitinophagaceae; genus Agriterribacter. The sequence continues at coordinate 11,908 of CAZREP010000150.1, forward strand.
AATAGCGAATTTTGGAAGATCATTTTGCTCCGTCACTGCATCCCCTTCCGTATCCGGGATCAGGCTTACCAGGTCGTCAAGCAACTCACCTGTTCCACTGCCGCTGATGCTGGAAAGAAAATGGATATGGTCGAAACCCATACTGTAAAACTCCGTGGCATCCAGCATGCGTTCAGGATTGTCTACCTTATTTACCGCCAGAAAAACAGGTTTTTTGGATTGTCGCAATATATCTGCCATCGCCTCATCCAGCGCGGTAATACCGGTTGCCGCATCGCACATGAATATAACCGCATTGGCTTCCTGTATGGCAATGGCTACCTGTTTACGGATCTCCGTTTCAAAAATATCCTCACTGTCGGGCACAAAGCCTCCGGTATCAATAAGATTAAAGCTTTTGCCATTCCATTCCGCCACGCCGTACTGCCGGTCGCGGGTTACGCCGCTCGTATTGTCTACAATGGCCTTGCGCTGCTCAAGCATGCGGTTAAAGAAAGTGCTCTTGCCCACATTGGGTCTTCCTGCTATTGCTACTGTAAAGCTCATAAAATTCTCGTTTCAAGTTACAGGTTACAGGGCCCCTGGGGCTGACCAAAAAGTGATTTTTGCCACGAAGTCACCAAGGCACCAAGAAAATTAAACCTGAAGATCATGATCTTTGTGTCTTTGAGTCTTAGTGGCATATCTTTAGACCCAACCTTTTTAGTCAACCCCCTGCTATCATGCAACCTGCAACATACAGGCGCCACCCCGGTGCAGATCACAGCCTGTACCTAATACCCGTATTCTTTTAAATGTATATCGTTATCTCTCCATTTGGGACGCACTTTCACAAACAATTCGAGAAATACTTTACTGTTCAGGAAACTTTCTATTTCCTGTCTGGCGGTTGTGCCGATCTGCCGGATCATTTTTCCCTTTTCACCCAAAATAATGGCTTTCTGCGATTCCCGGTGAACAATGATCTCTGCCGTTATTTTGATAAGCCCCGTCTTTTCCTTAAACTCCCTTACT
>CAZREP010000151.1:0-12807 GCA_964599035.1 uncultured Terrimonas sp.
TATCTTTACCTCGGTTTTTCATAGGATATTGGATTTTAAAAACGGGGCTGGATATTTATCCTGGCCCCTTTTTTTTGAAGTAATTAATGATCAGTTGTGCCCTGGTGCTGCCAATGAGGGATGTGAGACTTTCCTCAGAAGCTTGTTCTATGTTTTTAACGGATCTGAATGTTTTCAGGAGCAGGTCTGTAGTAGCCTTTCCTATACCCGGTATCAGCTCAAGTTCGTTTTTAAAGGTACCCTGACTGCGTTTTTTACGATGGAAAGTAATGCCGAACCGGTGCACTTCATCCCTGATCTGCCGGAGCAGTTTTAAGCTGTCGCTTCCCCAGTCTAACTTTACCGATTGCCTGTCGCCGCTGAAGAAAATTTCTTCTTCGTTCTTGGCCAACCCTATTATCGTCATTTTGCCGGCCAGGCTCAGTTCATTAATGGCATCAAAAGCTGCGCTGAGCTGTCCTTTTCCGCCGTCTATAATTACCAGTTGCGGAAGCGGCTGATCTTCAGCAACGAGTCTTTTATACCGCCTGTACACCGCCTCCTTCATGGTAGCAAAGTCATTTATGCCTTCAACCGTTTTTACGTTAAAATGCCGGTAATCCTTTTTGCTCGGAATGCCCATTTTAAAGCAAACCATTGCCGAAACCGGGAAGCTTCCCTGGAAGTTGGAGTTGTCAAAGCATTCAATATGTTCGGGTAATTGGGGTAAAAGGAGGTCTTCCTGCAGGTAGAAAAGCACTTTTTTCTTCTCTGTATCTGTTTTTCCTTCCAGTTGCAGCATCTTCCTCCTCTTTAGCTCTTCCTGGAAATAGTTCACATTCTTTTGTGAAAGGTCGAGCAGCTTTTTCTTATCACCTGCCCTGGGCACAGTAATAATTATACCCTGTTTGGGGTAATGTAGGGAAAAGGGGACGATGATTTCCGGAGCATTGCTGTTAAAGGTGTCCCTAAGCTGCGCAATAGCGAATTCCAGTACATCTGGAGCGGTTTCGTCCAGCTTTTTTTCGAGCGTGATGGTTTTTGTTTGTATGATCGTGCCATTTTCAACCATCAGGTAATTTACATAGGCTATGTTACCTTCCTCTAAAATGGAGAATACATCTACCGTACCCATTTTATTGTTAACGATGGTTGATTTTGACCGGTATTGTTGCAGGTGCTCAATCTTTTTTCTTACTATTTCTGCTTTTTCAAACTCCATATTTTCCGCATATCTTTTCATTTCTTCGCTGAACTTATGGATGACCGGCGATAAATTGCCTTTGAGCAGGTTCTTTACCTGCAACAATCCTTCCTGGTAATCTTCTTCTGTTTGCAGTCCTTCGCATGGGCCTTTGCAGTTGCCTAAGTGATATTCGAGACAAACCTTAAATTTTTTCTTCTGTATATTTTGCGGAGTAAGGTTTAGCTTGCAGTTGCGCAGGGGTATGTTTTGCCTGATAAAGTCCAGCAGTTCTCTTACTTTCCCAACCGAAGTATAAGGGCCGAGATATTCAGAGCCGTCGTTGATCTTTCTGCGGGTCAGAAAAACCCGGGGGAAGTGCTCATTTTTGATAACGATATAAGGAAAGCTTTTATCATCTTTTAGCTGGATGTTATATTTAGGGCGGAATTGCTTGATTAGGTTGTTCTCCAGCAAAAAGGCATCCTGCTCCGAATCTACAATGGTGAACTCAATATGGTGGATCCGCTGGACCAGTTCATGGGTTTTATAGCTGGTAAGGTTTTTATTAAAATAGGAGCTGATCCTTTTCTTCAGGTTTTTTGCTTTACCAACATAGAGCAATTCATGCGCTTCATTGTAGTATTTATAGATACCCGGCTGAGTGGGTATAGTATGTACAATTTGTTGAAAGGATGCTGTGGTCATAATGTTTATAAAACAAAATTACTTGAATTATTGCGCAGTGCCTTACAATAGCAGTTGGTATATGCATGTGCCTGTCTGGTATTATTGTACTGTAGCGGTGAGCCAGAAAGTATCTGTTGTTTTAAAACGGTTCCCCACACATATCTTCCTGACTTATCCAACTTAGGTCAGCAAATGATGGAAAACAAAAATTAAATTAGCAGGTTTTAATAGTTCATACTTTAAACATTTTAGGAGTGAGTAAGTCAGGCGTAAAACTCAGCAGTCTGCGCGATAATCTGTCCCACATAGCAGTAAAGCTTCACAATTCAATGAAGATAACCGGAAGATACGCTGCATAGCAGCCATAATATTTGTAGGAAAATAGAGAAAAGGCAAAAAGGCGCATAGCGCCGTAATTTTAAAACCGATTTTATACAGATGGGTCAGTATTCCTGATCAAAAAAGTCAGATATTTTAATATTGCGCCGCGCTGCGGCTTAGAGCAAATGTGTTGAAATGGCTACAAATATTTTGGCGCGCTGCGCCTGGTAAATGTACGATGAAAAAAAGGCGCGTAGCACCATAATATTAAAGACTATCTCATATAGATTGGCTACCCATTTTCACAGAACGGCAACAAAAGTGATAAAGCGTTTATTAGGTCAGCAAATTATCGAAAAACAAAAAATCAACTGTCGCATTTACAACTATTTTATACTTTATTAAAAATAAGGGTGGACAAGTCGGGTGATCTGTTGTTTTAAAACGGTTCCCTGTCGTCCCACACATATCTTTCAAGCACGATCTTTTCGGGCTGCCCTTTTTTTCGGATAAGGGTGGTGATCTGGCAGTTGCGGTTCGCAGTCCACAACATTTTTTTTGTTACCGAGCTGTCAGTGCCTGGCAGTATTTTTTCGATATAAATATTTTTTACCGAGGTGCTTTCCTGATCAAGAAGGACGTCTGCTTTTTTTATTCCGCTATCAATATCCATAGCTGTGTAGGTTAATGTTACGGTCCCCAATGTTGCATCAATAAAAGAAGTTTCTTTGTATTGAGGCTTCAGCTCAGGGGAACCGATGTCCGGTGTCATAAAGGTGTCTGCAATAGTTTTAAAGTCATTTTTTCCCATTATAGCGGTGTCTGTAATATTATCCAGGGTTGTATATTTTATAACGGCCAGGGGCATAGAATCAATATACAGGAGCTGGCTGTGTATAAAGCTGCCTATAGGATAAAACTCCCTGTCTGCATTATCTTTTTGTCCCGGTGACGTATTGTTCCGGCAATTATAAAGTGCCAGGGTTGATAAGAGAGCCAAAAGGAATAGTTGCTTCTTCATCTGTTAAAAGTAGTGAAACAAACGAGTGTAGAATCGATTTTATATAAATCCTCCAATACAATGCTCCAACTACAAAAATATTATTGGTCATTTTGAGCAATCTATCAGTCCGCACTTTTAATCATAAGGTAGTGATATGGTGCATTTTCAATGCTTTTTACCACTTCTTCTTCCTTTTGCTCGTGCAAAAGGAAGGCAAAAGCACACCGGTAAACGATGTACGGCCGTTTACCGGTTCCGAATGATCGGAAGCTTCGATCAGGCTGTATGCTACTGTGAACGCTGCTATAGTTCGCTTATCATCAACGACTATGAGTTGGCTGGTGGCTTTATTGGCACAATATATCAAGGTTCTATCGCTGAAGCTACAGTAGTACCAAAGTTCAATCAAGGTTCCTTCCCGAAATCGGGCCGTAATCGATTTCGGGCGGCTTTTTGTGTTACTTTTTTCCGCAAAAAAGTAACAAAGAAGAAAATAGTGGGTTTATAGTTGAAACTAAAGTCCGTGTTTTATATAATAACAAATTGAAATTTATAGGCAATAACAGGGAAGCAGAAGGAACAAGTTTATCTGAGCGTTTTGGTTACGCCGATCTTAAATCCAAAATCAACAAGGTATTCTTTAACCGGGTACTCGTTTTTGTAGCTCGACATAAGCTGGTACCTCAGCTGAGGTCCTGCCTGCCATTTGAATGCCCCCATGTTATACGACACATAGGTTTCTACGCCTGCATTGATATTCCATTTCCGGATAAGAGAAGGGTCCTGTCCGTAGCGGCTGAAGTCGGTAGAAAGCAGGTAAACATTATTAGCGAAATTATATACCGGCTGGGCACTGGCCGCGATATTCCATTTTAAAGTGGAGTTGCCCAGCACCCCCCATTCAAAGCCCACAGGCAGAGATACCTGGAAGTATTCGTTATTGAGCCAGGACGATCCGCTTCCGCTGAAATTTTGTAAAGTGGAGATAACGTTAATGGAATCCGCGCCCTCCGGTTTGGAGATCACTGCAAGTGTAGCCTGTTCAGGCTTGGTCGGGAAAGCTCTTAGCTGGTACCTCGAATAATTCAATTGCAATCCTGCCCTCAGTGAAAAATTATCACTTACCTTATATACCAGATTGGCGCCTGCTTCTGCCCCTATTGCAGGTTTATGGTTAACCAGGTTAGTTACGGAGTTACTTTCTTCTGTTGTACTGTAGGGCACTCCCCTGAACACTTCTGTGATCTCACTGATACCGCTGGTAAGCTTCCTGTAGCTTACGGTAGGAGAGAAAAACAGCTGCCATTTAAATTTTGATCTTTTGAATGCTTCACCGCCCCATAAAACTTTTTTAACCGTTTTTTCATCACCGCTGTCGTCATTGACCGTGCTTGCTGCGTTGGGCCCCGTAAAGCGGGCTATGTTATAGGATGGCAGGTTATTAGTGCCGGATGCTATTTCCAGGCTTTTATCATCGGTATAATCCCCGTCATCATTGTCTTCGCTTTTAACTACCGGCTTTGCCTTATAATGGGATGCTTTGGGAAGAAGAGTAGCCGATGATGAGGCAAGTTGCAAAGCCTGGTTATTGGTATTAGTAGAAGGCAAGATGGCAGGTGATAATCCTGAACCCTGCGCTATCGTTATATCGCTTCTTTTAAAATTATTGTTGTGGAAAGCAAGCCGGTTATTTCCGGAGAGGTTATGATTGTGATGGTCAACGAATACCGCAGTACCCAGCAATAACAATAGTGTCAGTGAAAGATAAGCCCATTTTTTTCTGGGGTGAACAGCACGATGAATGTTATCCCAGGCTTTATCTGAAGGATACATTTTATATTGATCAGCCTTTTCCTTCAGGAATTCCTCAAATTCGTCTATGTGAATATTTCTCTCCATAGTCAGTCCCTTGGTATATTCAGAAAGCAGGTTAGTAGCTTTGGTTTATATTTTTATATTATAATAATTACGGGTTAACGGCAACCAACTCCAGCTTTCCCGCATATTGCGGTAAGATGTGCTTCTTTACCAGGATGTCCTCCAGCATGGCTTTGGCCCTGGTATACTGTGAACGGCTGGTGCTTTCCTCAATGTCAAGCATCGCAGCAATTTCGCGGTGCGAATAGCCTTCTATAGCGTACAGGTTGAGCACGGTACGGTAACCTATCGGCAACATCCTGATACATTCCACCACTTGTTTTGCCTGTACGATGGAGGGCACGCTTTCTTCACGTATATGCACACCCGAAGCATGTATAAGATCTACACTTTCCGTGAATTTTTTGTTCTTTTTAAGATTGTTGATACAGGTATGAACTATGATCTTTCTGATCCATCCTTCCAGCGCACCCTTGTTCTGGAACTGGGTTATCTGTCCAAAGATTTTGATAAATCCCTCCTGTAGCATGTCTTCGGCATCTTCACGGCTTTTCGCGTAACGGTAGCAAACAGACAACATTTTAGGACTATACCGGTAGTATAATTCCTGCTGTGCTGCTGCCTGGTTCCGTATACAGCCCTTGAGCATTGCCTCTTCTGTCATGAAATCAGTATTGATTTCACGTAAATTAGACAATTTTCCGATACAATGTGCTGCCCGGGAAAGAAAAAATTTGACTTTGGATAAGCACCCTCTATGGCAGGGTCGGGAGTGACTGCTCTGTTAGTATGCTGCCTGTCATTTCTGGGGGGATCTCCAGCCTCATCATATGTAAGATGGAAGGGGCCAGGTCGCCCAGCTTCCCGCTCCGGATTTTACCTTTCCACTTTTTATCAATAATAAAGAAGGGTACCGGGTTTAAGGTATGTGCGGTATTGGGTGTGCCGTCTTCATTAACGATATAATCGGCATTGCCATGGTCGGCGGTGAGAAATACAGCATACCCGTGCTCCAGCGCTGCCGTTACCACTTTTTCCACGCAGGTATCCACCGTTTCCACTGCTTTCACCACGGCCTCCCAAATTCCGGTATGCCCTACCATATCTGCATTGGCAAAATTGAGACAAATAAAGTCGGCCGTTTCGTTTTGAATTTCCGGCAGCAGGGAAGCCGTAAGTTCATAAGCGCTCATTTCGGGCCGGAGATCATAGGTGGCTACTTTGGGCGAGGGCGCCATGATCCTTTTTTCCCCTTCGAACGGTGCTTCACGCCCACCGCTGAAAAAGAAGGTTACATGCGGGTATTTTTCTGTTTCCGCGATCCTTATCTGCTTTAGCCCGTTAGCGGCTATTATTTCTCCCAGCGTGTGCGTAAGATTATCATTTTCAAAGATAATATGCACGTTCTTATAGGTTTTATCGTATTCCGTCATGGTGGTATATTCCAGCGGAAGCGTGTGCATATTGTATTCCGGCATATCGGTTTGGGTAAGCGCTTCGGTGATCTCGCGGCAACGGTCGGTTCGGAAGTTGAAGCAGATCACTGCATCACCCGGTTTGATCTGTCCTCTTCCCTGAATGTCCTGTTTTTTTATGATGGGTTTAATGAATTCGTCGGTAACAGCTGCACTATAGGATGCTTCAACAGCCTGAACGATATGGCTGGTTTGTACTCCCTGCCCGTGTACCATAGCATCATAAGCTAATTTTACTCTTTCCCACCGTTTATCCCTGTCCATGGCATAGTAGCGCCCGGTAACCGTGGCTATTTCACCGGTGGTATGATCCAGGTGCTGCTGGAGATCCCTGATAAAGCCCAAACCGCTTTTGGGGTCGGTGTCGCGGCCGTCGGTAAAGGCATGAATGAATACATCATCGAGTTTTTCTTCCCGGCATATGGACGTAAGGGCTTTAAGATGGCTGATATGCGAATGAACCCCTCCATCGCTTAGCAGCCCTAAGAGATGGAGCGATCTTTTCTGTTCACGGGCATAATGTATGGCGCTTAGTAAGGTTTTGTTGTTCCTGAGCTCACCTGACCTGATGGCCACATTGATGCGTTGCAATTCCTGGTATACGATCCTCCCGGCGCCCAGGTTCAGATGTCCTACTTCGCTGTTGCCCATCTGTCCTTCCGGGAGGCCTACAGCCTCCCCGCAGGTTACCAGTATGGTATTGGGATAGTTGTTGTATAAGGAGCTTACAAAGGGTGTTTTGGCGTTTTGAATGGCGTCGCTGGATTTCACTTTACCCAGCCCCCATCCATCCATAATGATAAGGATCACTTTTTTCTGTTTCATGGCCTAAAAGTAATACATTTCCTGTTCTGCCCCGGAGCCGGAAACAGGCGCATACGTATGACCTGTTTCATGCAGAAAATACACCGAATATATGTCGTTCGGAAGATGCACAGGTTTCATCTGCATATTTGAGGGGATTTAAGGCTAAAAGCCCGGTGTGAAAAGGTCTACCCCTTCATTATTATATTTTTTTTAACGTTTTAGGGGCTGATGCCTAATCTGGCACATTTTTGGAGCACTGTGAGGCGAGTCTGTTATTTATGAAAAGCTATTTTATTAAAATCCTTATAGCAGTCGTTCTGGTAGGAGGTCTGGCTTTCAGTTACTCCAATTCCGGTCATTCTTATACTATTGAAGATGTAGTTAAGGCATTGAATGCCGGCAATGCCGGTCAACTGTCTGATTATTTTGATAAAATAGTGGAAATCACGCTTCACGACAAAACAAAATCTTACAGCCGCAGCCAGGCAGAGGTCATACTAAAAGATTTTTTCTCCTTCCATGATGTCCGCGCATTCCGTATTGTTCATAAAGGATCGGAAAGCGGGGCTGAGTTCTGTATTGGTAACCTGGAAACCAGGGATGGACAGTTCAGGACCGCCGTTTTTATGAAGACCCGTGCGCAGCAACCGGTACTCCAGGAAATAAGCTTCCAGGAAGATCATTAGCTGCTTCTATAAGTCTGTAATGAGTTTATATTTTGGCACTAACGTTTTCATGATCGCCCATGCGATGAGGTAAGCAATGGCGCAAAAGCTGAACATAATGGTGTAGCCTGTTTCGATATGTCCTAAAGCCTTATAATGATCGAATAGTGCTCCGCCTGTTTTGGTTACCAGCACTCCCCCAATTCCTCCTGCCATGCCGCCAATGCCGATTACCGAGCCTATAGCCTTCTTAGGGAACATATCAGATACTGTGGTGAAAAGGTTTGCGCTCCACGCCTGGTGAGCAGAAGCGCCAATGCCGATCAGTAATACCGGCGCCCAAAAGCTGATCCCTCCCAGGGGTTGCGCGGCCAATACTACCAAAGGAATGAAAGCCAGCACCAACATCGCCTTCATCCGGCCGTCATAGGCTGAATAGCCTTTTTGGATATAGTAGGCAGGAAACCAGCCACCCCCTATACTGCCCACCATGGTGAGGGCATACAATATGGCCAGGGGGATAGCCATATCTGTACTCTCCATATGATACTGGTCTTTGAGATAAGCCGGGAGCCAGAACAGAAAAAACCACCAAACGCCGTCTGTCATGAACTTTCCAACGGTGAATGCCCAGGTTTGTTTGTATTTCAGAAGCCTTGCCCAGGAAACTTTTTTCTCCCTTCCGGTCTCCTCGGCAATTTCCTGCTCATCAGCATCACTATTAATATAAGCCAGCTCGGCTGCACTTAAACGTTTCTGTTTCTCGGGCTTATCATAATGCGAAAACCATAAAATCAACCACAGGAAACCGATCAATCCTATCATAATAAATGCAGCCTGCCATCCCCAGTGTTTTTCTATCCAGGGAACAGTGAGGGGAGCCAGAATGGCGCCAATGGTGGTTCCTGAATTAAAGATACCAACGGCTAAAGATCTTTCTTTTTTGGGAAAATATTCGGCAGTGGCCTTAATGGCAGCAGGGAAGTTGCCCGCTTCTCCAATGGCTAAAAACGCGCGGGCAAAAATAAAGCCAAGCACGGAAACAGGAATAGCGGTAATGCCGATCCAGCTCAATGCCGCACCCATACCATTTCCGATAGCTATGGCTTCGGCATGGATAACTGCTCCGATAGACCAGATAATAATAGCCCAGGCGTATCCTTTTTTAGTTCCTAATCTATCAATAATGCGTCCTGCAAACAGGAGCCCGATGGCGTAGGTGAATTGAAATGCTGCAGCAATATCAGCATAGTCGGTATTGCTCCAACCGAATTCTTCCTCTAACGTAGGCTTTAGTAAACTCAATACCTGCCTGTCGAGGTAGTTTACCGTTGTGGCAAAAAAAAGTAAACTGCAAATGTACCAGCGATAATTACCAATGTTCTTCGGATGGAGAGCATTAGCCGTGGCTTGTTGAAGGTTGGGGAGCTTTGTTGACATGATATGGTTTTGCGATCGTTAATTATAAATTGAAATATTGTTTTGCGTTATGATAGGAAATATCCTCTACCATTTTTCCCAGCCATTTCACATCGTGGGGCAGCAGCCCGTTTTCCACGTCATTGCCTATGAGATTACAGAGGATACGGCGGAAATATTCGTGGCGGGGCCAGGAAAGAAAGCTGCGCGAGTCCGTAGTCATTCCTATAAAGCGGCTCAGTAACCCCATGTTGCTTAGTATGTTCATTTGTTCTTCCATGCCGTCTTTCTGGTCGAGGAACCACCAGCCCGATCCGAACTGTATCTTGCCCGGTGTTATGCCATCCTGGAAATTGCCGATCATAGTGGCATATACAGCATTGTGAGCTGGGTTGTTATTATAGATAATGGTTTTTGCCAGTTTGTTTTCTATATCCAGCCGGTTGAAAAAGGCAGACATGGGTTGAGCCACGCTCCAGTCGCCTATGGAATCCACGCCTGCATCTGCGCCCAGGCGTTGCAGCAGTCTTGTATTGTTGTTGCGCAGTGCACCGATATGAAATTGCTGTGTCCATTGCTTTTCCGCATTCCACTGGCATATAAAGTGCAGGGTAGCCGATCTGAACCGTCGTATCGCATCATCAGGTGGTTTATTGCCCTTTCTTATTGTTTTAAAGCTTTCCTCCAATTGCGCCAGCGTAAAATCGTCGGCGTACAGGGTTTCCAGCCCGTGATCGGAAATGCGGCAGCCCGCTTCATGAAAAAAGTCGTGTCTTTTTTTCAAAGCTTCCAGCAGCTGACTGTAAGTATGGATAGTAGTGTCTGCCGCTGCTGCCAGCATATCAATATAGCTGTTGTATGTCCGGGGATCTTCCACAGCCATTGCCTTATCGGGGCGGAATGCAGGCAACACCTTAACATTCAGCCTGCTTTGTTTTATCTGGAAGTGATAGCGCAGATCGTCGCAGGGATCATCCGTGGTGCAAAGGGCTTCTACGGAAAAATAGTTAAGCAGGGAATGAACCGGCAATGTTGCCAGCTTTTCGTTGCATTGGCGGTATATCTCATCCGCGGTTGATTCATTCAGCAATGCCGTTATTCCGAAAGGGTTCCGCAATTCAAGGTGTGTCCAGTGATACAGCGGGTTACGCATGGTATAGGGCACCGTTGCCGCCCACACTTTGAATTTAGTATAATCGTCGGCGTTGCCGGTAATATTGTTTTCGTCTATGCCATTGCTCCGCATAGCCCGCCACTTGTAGTGGTCGCCCTTCAACCATATTTCCGTAATGGTTTTAAACTGTTTATTGGCTGCTATTTCAGCGGGCGGTAAATGATTGTGATAATCAATGATTGGCATTTTAGCGGCGTGTTCATGATAAAGCTGCTGTGCCGTGGGAGTTTGCAGTAAAAAATCTTCGTTAAGAAAGCTTTTCATATCTGTTATGTTAAAACAAAACACAAAAAATGAATGCTGGTCGACCTCCGGTCGGCAAACACATGTTATGCTTTTGCCTGTTCAATATATTGAATGATCTTTTTAATATGTTCCGTTACCATAGTATACCGGTTGTTGTTCAGCCAGTCTGCAGGGAAAAGCTGTGATCCTATGCCCACTGCGGCAACCCCATTCCTGAACCAGCTACCGATGTCTTCCGCAGTAGGTTCCACTCCACCTGTGGCCACAAACTGCATATTGGGGAAAACAGCTTTTACTGCTTTAATAAAGCCCGGTCCGCCCAACTGTCTGGCGGGAAATATCTTTACGGTGTCTATCCCCCAGTATTCTGCCAACCCTATTTCTGAAGCGGTTCCACAGCCCGGTATCCATAGCTTTTTATGCACGGAAGCCACCTGTTGTATTTCCTCGAGTATCAGCGGTGAAATCAAAAAATCAGCGCCTGCACGGATAAACTGCTCGGCCTGCTGCGCATTCTTTATGGTGCCGATGCCCAGCACCATTTCCGGCAGTTGCTCATTACAATATTGACGCAGTTCAGTAAAGATATCAAATGAATTGGCGTTCCGGTTGGTAAATTCAAATAAACGAATGCCTGCATCGTAAGAGGCCCTGAGTACATTGCGGCATGTGCTGACCTGAGTGTGTGTAAACAAGGGGATGAATCCGGTTTGTTGTACCAGCCGGGCAATTTGCTGTGAGGTCATTATGATTTTAATTTATGTGGTATAAAAGCATAGGATGGGTGTAAAGCATAGAGTAGTGAACGTGAACAAGGCAACTTGCATTAAAGAACAGCTTTACCTGATAATCCTTCCGCTGCCGCGCTGCTGTATCACGGTATCAATTTCTGCTTTGACCGCAATGTTAAAATCGCCGGTAATGCTGTGCTTGATCACGCCACAGGCGGTAGCGAATTCGATAGCCTTATCCGGGCTGACCTTTGTTTTAAGTGAATGTATAAGTCCTGCCATGAAGGCATCTCCGGCACCAATGCGTTCAGCAATCTGCTGCATATGGTAGGTTTGCGAGGTATATATTTTCCCCTCGCTCCATAAATATCCAGTATACTGATTAGCACTGGCACTTTCCTGTTTGCGCATGGTCATCGCTATGTATTTTACGTTGGGCAAAGCTTCTTTTAAAAGGGTAAAGGTACTTTCAACGAGATTGCCGGTATCAGGTTTGATGCCTAAATACAGTTTGGCGGTATCTATATCTGCCAGCAGCACATCGCAGTATTGGAGCAGATCGGGCATCACCTGGCTGCAATGTTTGCCATATTTCCAAAGGGCGCTCCGGTAGTTAAAGTCTGCAGAAATGGTCAGCTTGTTTTGCCGTGCCGCCTGTAATGCTTCCCTGGATATATCTGCAAGCTGCTGGTTCAGCGCAGGGTTAATGCCGCTCCAGTGAAACCAGTCGGCGGTTCCAAAAAGTGTATTCCAGTTTATCTCACCGGGTTTAAGGTTACTGAACGCGGAATGCTCCCGGTCGTAAATTACTCTTCCTGGTCTTGCCCCCTGCCCGCTTTCATAATAATAGGTACCTACGCGGGTGTCTGCCTTATTTACAATATGTGTTTGAACGCCGTATTTATATAATTGGGCCAGCCCTGCTCTTGCCAGTTCATTATCCGGCAGGGCTGTAATATATAAAGAGGGATTACCCAAAATAGACAGGGAAACCGCGATATTGGCTTCAGAGCCCGCCCAATGCATCTCCAGTGAATGGGCCTGCACTAATTTCTGCTGCTGTGGTGGAGTAAGCCTGAGCAAATATTCGCCAAATAAAGCAGTCTTTTTATTCATAAACGGCATCTGTCAGCCGAAAATAACGCAAATCGGTGAAAAGAAATGCCGGAGATTTGCCGGCTAATAAAAAAGGGGCTGTCTCAAAAGTAAAACTTTAAGACAGCCCCAATTTTTTTA
>CAZREP010000152.1:0-12606 GCA_964599035.1 uncultured Terrimonas sp.
CTTTTTTTCATATAACCAAATTTTCGTTAAATAAATTTCGATTAACATTTGAAAAACTTCGATAAACCGCAAAATATTAAATACAGGACTCCTGAAACAATAATATCATTTCTCAAACCGGGATACCCTTTATACAAGAAAGAAAAAATCGCCTCAAAAGCCCGACAGGAACGGGAGGCAATAAAAATAACAGGAGAAAGATCCCTGATTTACTGAACACCCAGCTAAGCTAAACAATTTAGTATTAATTTTGACACACTTTATGATAGCAACATCAGGTAAAAAGAAAAAGCAGGCGGCACCCCACAGCAATAATAACATCTTCATTAAGGGGGCAAGGGTACATAATTTAAAAAACATCAGTGTTGAAATTCCGCGCAACCGGTTCGTGGTAGTGACAGGTGTATCAGGATCCGGAAAATCCTCGCTTACTATTGATACCTTGTTTGCTGAAGGACAGCGTCGCTATGCCGAAAGCCTCAGCGCATACGCCCGCCAGTTCCTTAACCGGATGAATAAACCGGATGTGGACTTTATTAAAGGGTTGTGTCCGGCCATAGCCATTGAGCAGAAAGTGATCACCCGTACTCCACGTTCCACCGTGGGCAGCATGACAGAAATATACGATTACCTGCGCCTGCTTTTCGCCCGTATCGGCAAAACCATTTCGCCGGTGAGTGGTGAAGAAGTAAAGAAAGATGATGTAAGGGATGTGGTAGAAGCCATCAGCACACACCGGGAGGGCGACAGGATACTGGTACTTGCGCCTTTCAGGCTGCAGGGCAAAAGAGACATCAGGGAAGAACTGAACATACTGCTGCAAAAAGGATTTTCCAGGCTGTATATGCTTTCGGGATCTTCCGGCGGTGAAGTATTACGGATTGAAGATGCCCTTGAACAAAAAGATGCTGCGTTAAAGAAACAGTTTACCGGCAAGTCGTCTGCCGGTACCATTTATATCCTCATTGACCGTATCGTGGTGAAGCCCTTTGATGAAGGTGATAAGCACCGTTTAAGCGATTCTGTGGCTACTGCTTTTTTTGAAGGAGAAGGCGAAATGGCAATTGAAGTGAACGGGGTCAGCCGGTTACCGTACTCCAATAAATTTGAGAAAGACGGCATTACATTCGAAGAACCTGTTCCCAATCTCTTTTCATTCAATAATCCTTATGGCGCCTGCCCCGTATGTGAAGGCTTCTCGCAGGTGCTGGGCATTGATACCGACCTGGTAATACCCGATCCCCGGCTAAGCCTGTACGAAGGCGCCGTGGCGCCGTGGAAAGGTGAAAAGCTCAGCCGGTGGAAAGAACAGTTCATCCGCGGTGCAAAGCATTCCGGATTTCCTATACATAAGCCGGTTATTGACCTTACCAAACAGCAGTATGATGAATTATGGAATGGCAATGCATATGTTCGTGGCATTAATGATTTCTTTAAAGAAGTTGAGCAGAATTTGTATAAGGTACAATACCGCGTGCTATTATCGCGGTATCGGGGAAGAACCCTCTGTTCCGAATGCAAAGGCTACCGGTTGCGTAAAGAAGCATTATATGTAAAAATAGCCGGGAAGCATATTGGAGAGTTATGTGAGCTGCAGGTAAAGGATCTGAAGCAATGGTTTGATGAGCTGGAGCTCAGCGATTACGACCGGCAGGTGGCTAAGCGTGTGCTTATTGAGATCAGGCAGCGTTTGCAGGTATTGCTCGACGTAGGCCTGGGCTACCTGAGCCTGAGCCGCCTGGCCAATACCCTAAGCGGGGGAGAGAGTCAGCGTATTCAGCTCACCAGGAGTCTGGGCAGTAATCTTACCAATTCCTTATATATTCTTGATGAGCCTTCCATCGGTTTGCATTCCAGGGATACGGCAAGGCTGATAAAAGTATTAAAAGAATTAAGAGACCTGGGCAATACAGTAGTGGTAGTAGAGCATGATGAAATGATGATGCGCGAAGCGGATCATATCATTGACATGGGTCCTTTGGCCAGCCATTTGGGTGGCGAAATAACGGCAGAAGGAAGCTACGACGACATCGTAGGCAATAAGAACAGTCTTACTGGCAAATACCTCAAAGGAGAATTAAAGATTGAATCTCCTGCAACAGTTCGTAAATGGAAACGGTCGGTTACAGTAGAAGGCGCCCGTCAGAATAACCTGAAAAATATTACTGTAGAGTTACCCCTGAATGTGTTGTGCGTAATAAGCGGCGTAAGCGGCAGCGGAAAAACTACTCTTGTTAAGCAGATCGTATACCCCGCTTTGAAAAAAATGAAAGGAGAGCCCGCCGATAAAGTAGGCTTGCATAAAGCGGTGACCGGCGATGTGGATTATATTACCCAGGTGGAGCTTGTAGATCAAAACCCTATCGGAAAATCTTCACGCAGCAACCCTGTAACCTATATTAAAGCATATGACGAGATAAGGGACCTGTATGCTAAACAACCGCTGAGCAAAATCAATGGCTTCCAGCCCAGGCATTTTTCTTTCAATGTGGACGGGGGCCGCTGTGATGCCTGTAAAGGGGAAGGCGAGCAGGTGGTGGAGATGCAGTTCCTGGCCGATGTGCATCTTACCTGTGAGGTTTGCGGTGGCAAGCGGTTCAAGGAAGAAGTGCTGGAAGTGACATATAATGGAAAGAATATTTTTGATGTGCTGGAAATGAGCGTGGAAGAAGCGCTGCAGTTCTTTAAGGAACAGAAAGACGTTCTTGCAAAGTTAAAGCCTCTTGCCGATGTGGGACTGGGATACATAAAGCTCGGGCAATCGAGCGATACGCTTTCGGGTGGCGAGGCACAAAGAGTAAAGCTGGCTTCTTTTCTCGGGAAAGGTAAGGCGCAGGGGCATATCCTTTTCATCTTTGATGAGCCAACCACCGGTCTGCATTTTCATGACATCAATAAGCTGCTTGCCTCTCTCCGCGCTCTGATAGAGCAGGGACATTCTATCTGGGTGATAGAGCATAACACAGACGTAATAAAAAATGCCGATTGGGTCATAGACCTTGGTCCTGAAGCAGGCGACGAAGGTGGTAACCTTGTTTTTGCCGGCACACCGGAGGATCTGAAAAAAGTGAACGAAAGCTATACCGGGAAGTTTTTGTAGCATGGTTTCCAATCTTTCGAAAGTTGGAAAACATAGTGACTATTACGCTTCCCACTTTACACCGGTATAAATATCTGCGATGGGGATGTTTTCATTAATCGTTCTAATGTAAAGGATTTCTTCTGCCGAGTTGTATTCCTCCAGTTCCCAATGATCAGATTCATTTAGCCGGAATATTTCAACGTGCATGCTTTCGGAATCAACCAGTATATATTCTTTTAGCGTGGGTATATCGCGGTATAGTTTAAATTTCTCACCCCGGTCGGAGTTTTTGGTGGATGGAGAGAGTATTTCAATAAGTACAGCGGGGTTTACAACATTCCAGT
The DNA here is from genome assembly GCA_964599035.1 of uncultured Terrimonas sp. Lineage (GTDB taxonomy): Bacteria > Bacteroidota > Bacteroidia > Chitinophagales > Chitinophagaceae > Agriterribacter. The sequence goes on from CAZREP010000152.1 coordinate 3,427, forward strand.
TGTCATTATTCAGCGTTTCCGGCTCGCCGCAAATAATAGAAATATCGGGGTAAGTAAAAAGGGTGTTGGCTTCTATGTGTATGCGCTGGTCGCTGCCGAACGGCTGGCATTTTTTACCGTTCAGTTTAATGCCTAATCCGATAAGCATGTTTCTGGATATGGTATTGTGCGGTAGCTTAGCGCCCGACATGGCGAAGATCTCGCCTCTGTAGTATTCATACTTTTCAGTGCTGTCTTCCATTGCAAGGTATTCTTCAATGGTAAATTTTTGTTTGCCGTAAGCAACGGCTGGTTCCTTTACTTCCATGTAATAAAAATACGATTATTTGTAAAGGTTTCCAACCTTCAAAAGGTTGAAACTTTGAATGGTAAGTAGGCAAAGTATTATTTCTTTACATCGTAAATGATCTCCGATGCATCTTTCAAGCAGGTCGGGTTTATAAAATATTCAAAAGACCGCCGGTCAAACTCTGTACGTCTCTTTTCAATAAGTTCCTTTTCGGATTTTGTTACAAATGAAAACTTCTTATTTATTGAACTAATGATCTCATGACGTACTTTTTTTTGAATGTCCGTATCTCTGTTTTTTACGCCTAACATTTTATTTGTTTCTTCAATGCTTGTATAAATGCCCTTCGTTGAATTATTCAAAATAGTTCGGATGAGATCTAATTCAATAGAAGTATAGGTTATCATAGGATGGTTGTTGAGCTCATCGAGCTCGTTGTTATTATTCTCGGGAGAAGTTCGCAAATGCATACTTCTTTTCCTTAATAAAAAATAGATTACAGAAAACAGAAAGGTTGCCGACAAAAAACCATAAAATACCATTCTGAAAGAAAAAGGCTCTTTTTTAAAAGCCGTTTGTTGCTGTACTCGGGGAATAAAAACTTTCTCATTTAATAGAAGAAGGTCATCGGCCTCTATTTTTATCGAATCAACTATGTTCATTGCTGTCAGCCAACGATAAAATGTTGAATCAATAAAATATATTGTGTGTGTATCACCGGTACCTGAGGGCATTAGTTCCATCTGTCTTTGTCTGCTTTCTCTTAGCCTGTATATCTGATTCGTGCGGTAATTCAGAAAAAGGGTTTTGGTGCCTAAATCAATCATTTGCCCGTATGGGCTGGAAATAATATTTCTTATGTTTATCAGGTTCGTTTTAAGGAAAGGAGACAGGCTTCCAAGATCTGTCCATTCTTTTTTTTGAAGGTCAAGGACAATGACTTCTAGGTGAAGGTTACTGTTGGACTGCTTTTCTTTAGTAATATTATTTTCCTCTTTGGTAAATCCAAAGTAAATTTTTTGCTCCGATCCATCATACCAGATAAGATCATAGACATTTTCTGTAAGAAGAGGTATTTCTTTGTTCAATCTTACTATATCCCATTCCCTGCGTGAAGGAATATAATAGCGAAGCAGCCCATTGGTTTTCCAGAATCCATACCCTCCGAGTGAAAAAATAGTATCGTTATAGCCGAAAATATATGACCCGAAATTGCTGCCATAGTAAACAGTTGAATCAAGGCGTTTAAATGTGATTAGTCCGTTTTCCGTTTCAGCCTTATACAGCCTGCCGGACCCGTTGAGTACCATAAATAATCCGTCTCTGTTTTTTACCAGATATTGCCGGAGTTTAGAAAAATGGGAACTGTCAGGTTCTATGGCTTCTCTTCCATCCCACCTGATACTGGGTATTGCTTTATGAGAATAGTATAGATGGTTGACTGGGGAGATATAGGATGTTTGTGATAGAATAACATAATATGACAAGCAGAAACAAGATAAAAGAAGAAAGAGTCTATACATTTTAATAATAAATATAGTTAATTACAAATGTCTAATCATATTATAATCAATGAATTGATGATAATATTTTTTACAAATCACCCATTACCTAAATCAGAACGAAGTAAGTTTCCAATTCTTTTCATTTAAGATATTGTAAGACTATTTTCACGAAAAATAATCATTTATGTACAAATCTTTTTTGCTTGCAGTATCTTTTTTCATCCTTTGCTATGGATGCAAAAAAACAGAAAAATGTGATAACGAGCCTCCGGACACGCTCAAAACCGGACTTATAGCCTATTATCCCTTTAATGGTAATACCAACGATGAAAGTGGCAACAATAATAATGGAACAGCGATTAAGGACGACTTCACTAATGACAAAAACGGAACTGCCAATAGGGCGTTTAACTTCGATGGAAATAATTACATAAAAGTGCCGAATTCTGCTTCGCTTTCTTCCATAAAAGATGCCATCAGCATTACGGCATGGGTGTATAATGCAGATATAATAGTTCCCATAGTTTGCAAAGCTGCTTATAATGGGCAAACAATGCAATTTCGACTATGCTCACATTGGGATTTAATGTTTGCTAATAATGGTCAAGCAGCCGATTTTCCTGTTTCATTGGAACTTAACACATGGAAGCACATAGCCGTTGTTTCTGATGGCAGTTCGACAAAATATTACCTGAATGGTGTTCTTCGGTCGACAGTCGCAACGCATTTTGATGAAACTGCACAAGATTATTCGTCTGAAATGTACATAGGAGCCGACACACACGGTATTACTGAATATTATACTGGCAAACTCGATGAAATAAGGATTTACAACAGGTTGCTGAGTGAGGAGGAGGTTTTGAAGATATATAATAATTAATTAACGTAACGAACAATGACTAAAAGCGATATACGGAAAGCAAGAATTTCATTAAAAAATATTCCGGTTTTCAATGAAATCATTAATAAAAAAGATGGTTTCTATTATTATTACAACTGGCAGGCAGGTGAAGAAAACAAATTACATTATTGCGAATGCGGGCATTGTGCTTTCGGATCAGGAAAGCATGCAGACAGTAAGGAAGGGAAGAATGGTGTTTGGATAGGGCCGTTCGAAAACCGTGATATTGCTAAAGTATCACTGAAAACTCATTTTAATATTAAGAATATAGAAGAATGCGGGCATTGTTTGAATGATAAGCCAAAGAGTTGAATCTCTGCGCACCTAATTTCACATGCAATACCACATAATAATGCATATCTAGCTAAACTAATACAGTAATTATGAATCTGACTAGGTTTCTTACATCAACGTGTTTCTGCTTTATCTTTTTTGAAGTGCTATTAACTAGTTGCGGGCCACCCCCTGAGTGGAAACAAAAAGGTTTCAAATCTGAAATTGATTATTTGGAGTATCAAAATAAATATTTGAAAGAGCAAGAGAAGCAAAAATGGCTTAAGTCGGATAGTAAATTCATCGGAATTTGGAGCTGTGTTAAAACAGGCGTATTAAATACATATCAACGCTTCAATATAGAAATTATGGAGGATGGATACGGAAAATTTACAGAAACACAGAATTCCGGATTATATAGAAGAGATGATAGTTTTAAATGGAAGAAAATAAGTGACACTTCAATTGAAGTATTTGACTTATATGGGGAGTTTGACCCTTATGATGGAACATATAACTTTAGACGATTTAATGGGATTTATTCAATTGAATATAATAACTCTAAATGCTTAAAACTACGTGCTGATTATGAATTTTGTAAATAAACTTATCATTTACTCATTGGCAGTACTAATTTTCTTTTCATGTAATTCAAATCCACCTCCAGTTTCTCAAAACTACAATCATAATGAGATTGACAATAAGATATCTTTTTTCAAAAGGCTAATGGAGGGATCCGGAGATAAAAATAGCCAATTCAAAAAATTAGTTTCATTACTTGAGGCAAATCGAGAAGTATCTTTTTTGGGATTTGATGGGCGATGGGGCGACTGCAATCATGACAATCATAATTATAAAGAATTTTTTACTTATGGTAACAGGAGAATCATTCTTGATTTGACATTGCACGATACTCTTATAAGCTATTCACTTGACTATTTAGAAAGGGACATTCGTGAAGTTTGGGGAACCGAAACTATTAAAAAGGAAATTAAATCGGAAGGCACGTTAGAAATTAAATTGTTGAATAATCTTAACGATTTCAAGTTTCGCCTCAACGATCCTGAGATTAAGGAATTAATGTACATTAGTATAGCTACAATACCCGAGGCGCTTAACCTACAACTTGATTTTGATTGTAAGACCTGTTCGGGAAAAACACTTAATTATCTATATCTAAGAAATGAATTTACAAATGTACTTGTGGGGGATCGATTGTATCTCTGGAAAGGATATTACTAAATATTCGGTAATATTTTACAAGATAAAGTTAATTGTATGACTTATAAAGAGATTCAAGAGTGTTATAAAAGGCATTTCAATAAGTCAGTAAAAACTTGTTGGATTGCCGATGTTAAAAGAGAAATGGGATTAACAACAAGGATAGCATATAATAGAATTGATAATAATAAAGTAAGATATCCATGCTCAGATCCAGAAATAAGAAAACGGCTTATTAAAATTCTTCGCAAGCAAGCCTGCCCAGAAGAAATTTTTTTTAATAAACAGGGGCGTCTAAAAGTATGAGGAGATTATTTGCAAAATAAAAAAGATGTTGAAGATGTCATTAGCCAAAGCTGTGAACGATTGGAAGGCTATCTTGCGGGAAGCCAGAAGACTCAATGAGCCAAAACTGAATTTCAATCTTTAGGCAGACGAGTTAGCTATAGAATTGTCCATGTTGATGAAAAGGAGATAGACTCTGCTTTGCTTACCTGCCGCATTACATTTGCAACCTCTTCCAACTCCCATGTATTATTCAATTTTGTGATTTTAGCCATTGTAGTTATACACCTTATAGACAGCAACTTCATCATGCCCAAAGTTGTTGGTTCCAAAGTGCAGATCAATTCCTTAATAGCATTATTAGGTTTGGTGGTCGGCGAACTGCTTTGGGGCATTTCAGGTATGTTTCTTTCAATACCCGTGATCGCTATAATGAAGATCGTTTTAGACAGGGTAAAGGAATTGAATGTTTGGGGTACCTGTTGGGTGAAGAAGAAGAGAAGCCCCTGAAGCCGAAGAAGCTCCGGATTAAACTTGCCAGAGCCAGAATGAGAATCCCTTCGGAGAAGGACGAAAGACGGTAAAGCAATCCGGGGTTCCGACTTCATCAACAGCGATTGTAAGGCAGCGTAATATAAAACATAACCTTAAACTTTTCTTGTCTTACTCATGAGTATAAAACTCATTATAGAGGAACATCCCAATATAGCCCTGGTATCCATTAACCTTTAATGATATTCTGCTTTTCCAGATATAGATTTTGTACCTGCCGGACTTGTATTTCCTGATACCTTTTACTTCTAAAGGATTGTCAACAGTTTTGAGTTGCTGGTATATTTTTCTGAAGTCCTGTTGAAATCCTTTTGGGCAAAATACAAGTTCTTCAATAAATCTTTCTTCCAGCATTATTTCCATCCCATTCGTTTTTCAAACTGCTTTGAGTTGATAAGTTTCCCGGGAAAGCATTTTTCAAAAACCATGTCGTCTAAAAAGTCTTCAACATCTTCATTTGAAATCGTTTTTAATATTTTCTCCACTTCATCAATAGTCCAGTTGCCTTTAGATTTTTTTGCTGAAAAATGTGTAGGCGTCATGTCTAATTTCTGCGCTATATACTCATTCTTGTATCCCGATACTTCGATAAGCCTGGGGACTGAATGGAGCAGTATTTTATATTTATCAATAATGTTGGTCATACACTATATTTTAATAATGCAAAAATAATAATTTTTATTGCGAATAATTTATAATTTTTATTATAATATATTCTGTAATTCAAAAAGATCGCCATTGCAAGTTTCTGCTGTGTGAAGTCTCCAGACTTCGCACTCATTATGTTCTCCGGAGATTTTGATCTCCCTCCTACTTATGTTAAAAGCCATGTTTGCTTAAGTAGCTCTATGCGGGACTTAGTCCGTAAGAATATACATACTATAATGTCTGCGGACATCGTGCAGCCTCACTTCAGGCACTATAAATAATTATTGCTTCAGGACTATTAGCCCAAAATTTTGTAATTCTGTAAATAAAAGCAGTATGGGATTAAAAGCAGCGCTGTTCCTTAGCGTATCTGTGGTCGTTTTATACTCATTGACCAACTGTAACCAGCAAAATAGTTCCGGCAACCCGGCATCAGCTATTGACTCCACAGCCAATAAAGGGCTGAACCTGTTATTTGAACATTACTGGGACGAGCATGCAAAGCTTTTCCCGCTGGAAGCTACGATGGAAGGAGATAACCGGTACAACAACCTCCTGCCCAACGACCAGACAAAATCATTCCGGGATTCACTGAGGGCATTCTATCAACACTACCTGGAAAAAGTAAAAGCATTCGGCCGTAATACACTTACTGACGATAACAAAACCAGCTATGATATTTTCACTTACCAGATGAACACAGAACTTGAAGGGCTTGCATTAAATGGATGGATGATCCCCTTTCAGCAATTTTGGGGGTTGCCGCTTATGATGGGGCAATTAGGATCGGGTTCCGGCTTTCAGCCTTTCAAAACACCGGAAGATTACGACAACTGGGTAAGTCGGGTAAAAGCATTTTCTGTATGGGCTGATTCTGCCATCGGCAATTTCAGGCAGGGAATGGAAGTTGGGTATGTGTTGCCGAAAGTTTTGGTGGCAAAGACCATTCCCCAAATGGAAAGCATGGTGGTAAGCGATCCTGCAAAAAGTTTATTTTATACCCCGGTTAAGAATTTCCCAAAAGATTTTTCCGAAGCAGATAAAAGCAGGATCACTGCTGCGTATAAAGATATGATCCTTACGCAAGTGGTACCTACTTTCAGAAAGCTGGGTGATTTTTTAAAAAATGAATACTCACCGAAGACAAGGTCTTCCTCGGGCATATCTGCTTTGCCGGACGGAGCAAAGGAATATAGCTACCTGGTAAAATACTGGACAACCACTGACAAAACACCGGAAGAAATTTACCAGACAGGTTTAGCGGAAGTGGCACGGATCAGGGGGTTGATGGACAGCGTAAAAAATGCGGTGGGTTTCAACGGCAGCCTGAAAGATTTTTTTCACTACCTGAAAACCGACAAAAAATTTATGCCCTATAAAACACCGGCGGAAGTGCTGTCGGCTTTTGATTCCATCCATAAAAAGATGGAGCCCAATCTCAAAAAAATGTACAGCCATGTTCCTAAAACACCCTTTGAAATACACCAAACAGAAGCTTTCCGGGCAGCTTCGGCCAGCGCGGAATACAATCCCGGTTCACCGGATGGAAGCCGCCCCGGCATATTTTATGTTCCCATATTGGACGCTACGAAATTCAACACCACATCCGGCATGGAATCACTGTTTTTGCACGAAGCCATTCCCGGTCATCATTACCAGGTTTCTTTGCAGCAGGAAGATACATTGTTGCCAGCCTTCCGGCGCTTTAGCTGGTATGGTGCTTACGGAGAGGGGTATGCGTTGTATTGTGAATCATTGGGTAAGGAATTAGGTCTTTATACAGACCCCTACCAGTATATGGGTGCGTTGGGCGATGAAATGCACCGGGCTGTGCGGCTTGTGGTGGATGTGGCCATTCATACCAAAAATATGAGCCGTGAAGAAGCTATAAAATACATGACGGATAATGAACAAATGTCTGAAGAAGGAGCCGTTGCAGAAATAGAACGCTATATGGCCATACCCGGACAGGCGCTGTCTTATAAAATAGGCGCCCTTAAAATAACAGCGCTCAGGGATAAATATGAAAAAGAATTGGGTGATAAATTCACACTTGCCGGTTTCCACGATGAACTGCTAAAGGACGGTTGTATGCCTCTGGAAATACTCGAAAAGAAAATGGATGCCTGGGCGGCAAAAAATTAAAAGGTGATCATAGAAAGGGCTGTGATTGAATAAAAGGTTGTTGAACGTCTTTGCGAGGGAGGAACGACCGAAGCAATCTCATTGAATGGTACTAATTCAATCTGCTATAGATTGCTTCACCTCATTCGTAATGACGACCTTTTTAGGTGGGGCTTATGACCTTAGTAAGAAAGTCCACGTATTAACCCAACCTTATTACATTAATTATTTGCATTGGTAAAGTAATAAGGTAGGATATATGTGGTACGGACCTGTTTGTTACTTAGGTAATAGGGTTCCTGGATTATGCGATAAATCTTAGAGAATTAAGGCTGCACTTATTATGTTCTCCGGAGACTTTTGTCTCCCGGGTGATTAACTCCCGCAAGAACACAAACGATGCAGCTGTAATTGGTGCCAACCTTCTGAAAATCTCATTACCTTCGCACACAAATGACAGAAAAAATACTCATTTTAGATTTCGGCTCCCAGTATACCCAGTTGATAGCCCGTGCTGTTCGTGAAGCCAATGTGTATTGTGAAATCGTCCCGTTTAATAAGCCAATCAGTTTTTCACCCGAATTAAAAGGAATTATTTTATCAGGCTCCCCTTTTTCGGTAAACGATGCTAATGCTCCGGTTGTGGATATTGAATCCCTCAGCAGGCAGCTCCCTGTATTAGGCGTTTGCTATGGAGCGCAGCTTACAGCCAACGTATATGGTGGCAAAGTGGAACGATCTGAAAAAAGAGAATATGGGAGAGCCCAGTTTAAAGTGAAAAAGAGCGATACACTGTGGGAAGGGATCGCGGAAAGCTCACAGGTATGGATGAGTCACGGCGACACCATATTGCAGCTGCCTGAGGGCTTTGAAGTGCTGGGCGTGACTGATAGCATACCGGTAGCCGCTTTTAAAAAGAACAGTGCCGCAGGGAATGTGATCTACGGCTTGCAGTTCCACCCGGAGCGCGGCTTGGAGAAAGGCAACGAGAGCCTCGACAAGCGGCTGAAGGATAACCCGGGCTTCCCCGCGCTCAACCGCGCCCGGGCCACGGAGCTTTTCGATCCTTCCGTGGCCGCCGTTATCTTCCGCAATTTCCTCGAGCGGGTTTGGGCGGGGCGATGATCGGGGAGAGCGTGAAAGGCTGGCTTAAGCTGGGGGCGAAGTTCTCCTTCTCTTCGCGCATCAGGCCGGTCGATGGCTCGTCCAGCAGCAGCAGCTTGGGATCGAGCGCCAGCGCGCGCGCGACGCCGACCAGTTTCTGCGCGCCGTAAGGCAGCGAACCGGTCGGCGTGTCGCGATAGCGGTACAGCTCGAAGAAATCGATAATGCGCTCGACGGTCTTGCGCTCCTCCACCTCTTCCCGCCGCGCCTTGCCGAAA
>CAZREP010000153.1:0-7681 GCA_964599035.1 uncultured Terrimonas sp.
TTATTGCCTCCGCAGCTATTGAGCAGCAACATCGCTCCCAACAGCGCGGCGCTCTGCCCGGCGCATTGATTAATAAACCTTCTTCTCGAATATTCTTTTTCTTTCATTTTGATCTTAATTTTTTGTTATGGCTGAATATAATGCATTTAAGTCTTCCAGGGCTTTTGCAGTATCCTTATCAGCAGCAGCACCGATGGCTTTTAACTTTTCCTTTGTTTCCTTGTCGGTGCCTTCAGCATTCTGCAAGCCAGAGCTTATTCCTTTTAGCAGGGCAGCCTGCGCACCCGGTATTTTGGTTACGGCAGCCTGGGATGCACGCTGTAACAGATCCTTAAGCTGTGATTGTTGATTCCGTGCTCCTATGGTTTCAGCGAGCTCTTTATAAAAATCCTTTTTCCAGTCTTCCTCCTTATCTGCAAAACCACCTTTTGCCAATGCATCTAACAAGTCAACAGACGATCCCAGTTCTGAGCTTAGCACGGCGGCCCTGAACCATTTGCTTTGACCATGCACCAGAATGGTTTTTGCCAGCCAGGGGATGATATTTTTGTCTTTAAATTCTCCCAGGCTCAAAGTGGCCTGGTAAGACACTCTTAATGAGCTGTCTTCTGTAAGCCGTTGCAGGTCACTAAGGCAGGCGGGAAACCGTTCTGCAAGAATAGCCGCATTTTCTCTCACGCCGGCAGCCGGGTCTTTAAGGGCAGCCTTCACTGTGGCAGCATCCAATGCATCCATTCCTTCCAGCACATACAATGCATGTAACCTGGTACGCGGGTCATTGCTTTGGGCAAATAATTGCTTTACCTGAGGTATCACTGTTTTATCCTGGCGTTCGAGCAGCAGCCGCTGTGCGGTGGTACGCCACCATTTGTTTTTATGCGAGAGGGTATTCACCAGTTGCTCTGTAGTGGCATCTTTTAAATTGGGTTTCTCCCATTTTACTCCGGTGCTGCTTTGAGGCACGATTCTATAGATACGTCCCATGGTATTGCCTGCATCGAAATCCATATCGGTTTGAAGATCGGCAGGAATAGAGAGCGGTGTTTCTATATGCTGGCGGTACATATCAATAACATATAAATGACCATCCGGACCTACGGAAAGTCCGGCCGGGCGGAACCAGGTATCGGTTGAAGCCAGGAATTCCCTGTCCTTTTCCTGTGCTCCACGCTTTGCTATCATGTGCGGGGCATCGCCTGATTCGGTAAGGATGTCCCTGTGTACCAGGTTGCCGGAAACATCTCCCGTAAAAATATTTCCATAATATTGTTCAGGGAGGGCGTCGCCGCCGTAGAATGTACCGCCGGAAGCTCCGGTGAAATGGTCTCTTGCATATTCCACCCTGTCGAGTTTATTTTCCTGGTATTCTTTATTTCTGCGGTCTGTACGCACCTGCCTCCAGTGAGGTGTTTCAGATTTTTGATACATCAGCAGGTCATGGTCTGAGATGTTAAATATTGCAGTCTTAAGAGCGGGGGCCAGGTAAGGGTTCCTTGCGAGGTATCTTCTTGGGGCCACTACCTGCCGGATATGGATGGTATTATTGGTAAAGTAGCGGTGGCCCCAGTCGTCTATGGCCAAGCCGAACTGCCCCGGGCCCGTAGCCAGCTCAAACTGGTTGCGGTCGAGCCGGAACCGGAAGTCGGCCCCGCTCATTTTTAGCTTCGGTGCGTCGGGTTCTTTCGTAAAGCTTACTTCTCCTGCCTGCCCGTTATTATTGGCATAGATCCAGTTGTCGATGCCAAAGCGCAGGTTGGTGATCTGTGCTTCTTCATTGCCGGTGAAAAAGCCTGTAAAAAGGATATCTTTCTGATCTGCCTTACCATCTCCGTCTGTATCTTTAAAATACATGATATTCGGAGCGGCGGCAACCAGCAGTCCGCCTTTCCAGGGAAGAACGCTTGTGGCTTCTCTGAGATTATCTGCAAAAACGATGGCGGTATCCGCACGACCGTCGTTATTAAGATCCTTCAGCAGCAGTATTTTATCCTTTCCTTTTACCGAATCCGGCTTATAGGCATCCAGCATGCTCACCACGTAGGCATTCCCTTCCTCGTCGAATTCCAGATCAACCGGATCGATCACAAGGGGCTCTGCAGCATAGATCTCGGCCTTAAAATCTTCTGCAAACTGGAAGGTTTTCATGGACTCTTCCGGAGATAAAGGTCCTGGATATCTTGACTTCTGTTCACAGGATGAAATAAAAATAATCAGCGCCGCTGCAATGGTTACAAACCAAGGTTTCTTCAGTAAGTTTCTGTGGGAATTGATCATCGTCATCGTATTAAAGTTTAAGTAGTTTTTTTGCGTTTTCGTATAAAAGTTTTCGTTCTATCTGTTTGTTGTTAGAGAAGGTTCTGACTGCCTGTATATCGTCGGCGCCGGAGCACTCACCGGATGCTGTAGTGCCGGACACATCTGCACAATCGCTGCCGTATAATAATTTATCCTGGTGCTTTTCCAGAAAAGTCCTGGCATGTGCTTCATCGCGGATAAGCGCCTGCAGTCCGGAACCGGCCGAAAGATCACCATATATATTGGGATAATCGCTGAGGTAGCGATCGGTAAGGCCACCGGCTACAACCCTGCCTTTGGGATATAATACCGATTGATCGGTATGATTTTTATCGATATTGGCCCACCAGGTTTGAGCATGACCGATAAAATTCACCCTGGGATATTGTTCCAGTATTTTGTAGAAACGCTCGAAGCCATAATTGTACATTCCGTGCTGCCAGTGCATTAACACGGGAACCTCATATTGCTGCGCCAACTGGTATATTTTATGCATCTCCGCAGAATCGCATTCCACGCCAAATTTTAATTCCCCGATCATCAGTGCTCCTAATTTGAGATATTTTTCGATTTCGTAAACGGCATCTTTGGCATCAGGTACCGCACAGGCGCCAAACCTGAAATGTTTTTTATGCTCTTTGGCAAACAAATAACATTCTGCATTCCCTCCGGCCTGCACTTGTAACCCATTCGATACGCCCTGGTGGGTGGAAGGGGTATTGGCGGGTCTGCCCGCGGGAAGCAGGATGGTGGTAGTAACTCCCATTGCTTCCTGGTGAGCCACCATTTGTTCGTCTGTGCGTGCATGATAGTGAATATGCTGATGAATATCAATGATCGGATCCTTTTTTCTTTCAGCAACACCGGCAACAAGACCGGCGGGCATGGCAGTCCCGAAGGCAAGAGCCCCAGCCTGTGCGAGGAACCTGCGCCTGGAATTACCATGTAATACTTTACTCATGTATTGATTTTTAAATGAACAATCAGGTTTATGTGGTGGTGAATAGTGAAATCTGCATTTACGTTATTTATTCAAATTAAGATCGTTTAATATTTTCACAATTTCTTTTTCCCATAATAAATAGGTTTCTGCCGTATAATGGATACCGTCGCCAATGGCATACTGCTTTAAAAGGTATGCCCCGTCAGTGATCTTTGCATTTAAATCGATCAGATTTACTTTTTTCTCTTTTGCCAAAGCTTCAATGGCATGATTCAGATTTTTAATGCTGTTGTTGAATGTTTTCGGATCAATCGACTTGTAATTGTCGGCAACATAGGTTACCATATGTAATACCGGTACTATGCTTTCACTGCGTAAGGTATCTATCAGGATAGCCAGGTTTTTGATAATAACATCAGGTGCAATATTACGGGCCAGATCATTCACACCTCCTTCCATAAAACAAATTTTCGGCTTCAGATCAAAAACGTCATTGATCCGGTTGATATAGCCTTCCGTAACATCGCTTCCTATGCCTCTGTTTGCCACATCACTTCTTCCGAGTATGGTATCCCAATGGCCTCCCTCTGTGAGTGAGTTGCCCAGCATCACAATATTTTTTTGCTCTTTTTGCGTGGCGAACAGCTCCATCCTTTTGAAATAATGCAGATTATTGGCATAGGAATAACCCGTTGTTGCCTTTGGAGCCAATCCAAATACGCTGTCAATAAAATGATAAGCCTGCCGCCTGACCCGGAGGGGAAAATCATGCCCGCTGTTGGGGTAACGTACCTGGAGATTGCCCGGCACTTTCATGAAACTGTACACGCCTGCTATATTGGCTATTCCTTTTTTTACGCCAGATACATTGAAGTTGGCATCATTTACGGGTGAATTGGAAAAGAACGCACGTGGGGCAAGGGATGCTATCACTTCATCAAAATCAAAAGGGACTTTATCGGGGTCAAGACCATATTTATCCCGTATCAGCGGCATATACCTTTCCTGTGCCCAGGGCCACAATTTTCCTCCGTACTGTTGAGCAGCGGCAGCATTTCCATTAAAATAATCATGCATTAAAGTCCATCCGCAACTGGATACGATCACTTTTAAGCGGCTGTCAAAAGCACCTGTAAATATCGCATTATGGCCTCCCAGGGAATGACCGATCACGCCGATCTTATCGGGGTTAACATCCGGCCTCGACTGAAGCAGATCAACGCAGCGCATATTATCAAATATGCTTTTCATTGTACCCGATTGATAACGATCGGTCTTGAAATCATAATCTTTCAGGTCGCCGAAGCCTGGATAATCCGGCGCTATCACCACATAACCTCTTTCAGCAAGCTCTTTGGCATACGCCCTGTTCGACAAGGGTCCCTGCCCGTCTGTTATTTTTTTGCCGAGATCCCCTGTGGGATGCAGGGCAAGCATGGCGGGCAGTTTTTTCTTCTCGCCTTTCTGCGCAGGAACATATAAAAAAGCAGGCAACGTTTCATTAGCCGCTACCGTAAACCGTATATTGTAACGTATATAACTTCTTGTTTTCAGGCTATCGAGGATCTGTATATTTAGGGGAGACAAATGTTTTCCTGCAGGCAATTTACCCATGGCTGCCTGCATGCTGTCCAGTACCTGGCGACGCTTTACCTGCCATTTGTTTAAAGTATGTACCGGCTTTATTTTACCACTTTTGGTAGTGTAAGAAAGCAAAGCGGCTCCCGGCAAGCTGTCTGCTTTCTCTCTGGTATTTCCAAGTGATAAAGCAGGCATTAATAGTATCGCGCCCAATGAGCCTATCAGCATAATATTAAGGACCCGCCTGTTAAAATTGCTTCTGCTCATGTTTTTGGAAAATTAAATTTTAACTTCTATTACCTCGTAATCTTCAATAACCGGCAAAACGAAGGAAACGGCATTTCCTTCCCGGCTGAACGATACATTCTTTTCAAGCCAGAGGGCTTTTATGCTTTTTACTTTTTGCTCCACCGATAAATTGATCTTTACATTGTTACAGGGAGTAATTTTCTGTATAGGCCGTACCATGCCCGAAGTAAAATTGATCAAATAAAGGAAAACCGTATTTCCTTTGCTTCTGATGTTCACTTCTATGGAAGAAGGGGCGTTTTCTAACCTCACCATAGGCCTGCTTAACCCGGCAACAAGATTGAAAATGATGCGGTAATATTCGGGAAAATGAAATTTATCTAAAGCGCCGCCGAATGTGCCAGCAAAATATACTGATCTTCCTTTCCCGTAATTATTTTCAATGATAAAAGGAAAAGTTGTTGTTTCCGGTTTGCCGGCGTAGCTTCCTGCCAGGGGTTTGCAGAAAAAAACAGGTGTTTTTGCCTTTTCCTGTGCTTTTAATTTCAGTCCATAGGTGGGAGCATAGGTAAATTTTTGGCTGATTGTTGTAAGCGAAAAGTGTTTAACATCTTCCAGGGCAACATAATCGTAGTTAAGCGGCCCAAAAACAGCTCCTGTATTTTCTATCCCCAAAACATCTTTGAGCTGGAAGTCGTCAAGCTTTTCCCCGTTTTCATCATACAGGGATGTTTCAAAAGTAGCAATGATATTTCCTCCGTTGCTTACGAAATCTCTTATTTTATCCGTTTCTTCTTTTGTAAGACAGGGGACATTGGGGAAAATGATCAGGTCATATTTATGGAGATCATTTGTAAGAGAAGCTTCATCAAGCACATCAAAAGGGAAGTGATTCCTGGAAAGCCCGTCGTAGAATCCATAAAATTCTTCTGAGAGGTTCCCTCCTCTTTCCGCGCTCATCGCTTTCGTAAAATCGGTGAGCGGAACAGATGAGCCTTTATAATAATTACTTGCTTCCTGTGGCCAAAGGAGCGCAATCCTTGCCATTGATGTTGTTTTGAAAAAAGGGCTGGGATTTTTTTGGATAAAAGTGTTGTACCTCCTGATTATACCCATCTCTTGCGGATGAAAACGAGGCTCATCGCATACGGCAAGCCATACGTTTGCTTGGTGAGTGATCGTCTGGCTGTACAATATGCTGATCTCTCCTGCGGCAAGGGTTGACCGTGCCCAGGGTCCCTGTTTTGCCGCGTTAAATATAACTGTTGGTTTTCCTCCCGCCTGGGTTTCGATCAACCTGGCCACTGCTCCCGGCTTATATATGGGCTCTGTTAATGCTCCGTATAGGAATCCGCCCTCTGCTCCCAGTATATCGCTCGTCTTAATAATTTTCCGGTTATCTCTTCCCGTAGGCCAGGTGGCGCCAAGTGTGCTTCCGTTCATATAAAAAAGAAGCTGAGGATTGGCTTCCTTCAAAATGCTATCCGAATCTTTTAAGAAACGCACGATGCTGTCTGACTGAAATTCAACGAGGTCTTTCCAGTCGGCCCCGGTACGAAGGGAAGACAATTTTGTTTTGGGGCCGATCTCCTTTTTATATTTTTCCCTGAACAATCTTTTGCAGTGATTACAATAACAGGTGTTGGAAAAAAATATGGGGCCGTCGAAGAAAACTCCGTCAATGTTATATGAGGCCAGCCTTCTTAAGGTACTGAACACTTCTTTCCGCCAGGGACTGTTGATACAAAAAGAGGAATCTATGCCATAAACATGCTCAACAGGATCTCCATTGTCCTGGATCTGCTGCCACTCCGGGTGCTGGTGTGCATAAGAAGATGCGATGGCATGCACATTGTAGTAAATGATTACTTTAATGTTTTTTTTATGCATCTCCCGGAGATAATCTTTCAGCGAATCAAAATTGACTTCTTTTCCGGTAAAAAGATCATGGTTAGATAAAAAAGAAGTTCCCGGCGAAGTGTCGGTGAACGTGGTAAGATGCTCCATGTTGACGCCCAGGCTGTTTAATAATGCTGCCTTTTCTTCAAATTCATATCCTTCTTCGAATTCAACAATCCTCAACGGCGCTTTTTCCCACCACCGTTCTCCCGGTAATGCTCTGGTTTTGTTGGTGTTCGGCTGATCAGTGAGCACATTTTCAGATTCCTTAATAAAAGAAATGCCCGGCAGAAGGGTCCAGCCGGCCGCCACAGTGCCTGTTGTTTCAATGAACGACCGGAGATCCATATTTGGGCGATCCTTTTTCATTCTATAGGGCATTCATCTTTTTTAAGCAATTGAATGTATTACTTTACAGGCACCAGTGTTACTTCTCTCAAATCAAACATGGGCCCCTTTTCCTTTACAGCGTCCCCTCCCACAGTAAGATCCAGTGTTCCTGCGGGTAAACGAAGGCTACCGGCTTTCTTTGTTTTATAGGTAAACCATGATCCCGTCTTTTCAAATTTTCCCTTTAATTTTTTAGAGCCGGCCTGCAGTATGAAGGTCTTGCCGGCTTCCTTATCCGATACGGAATATTCAATATATACGTCATACTTTCCTGCCTTTGCTATATCGGCTTTCCATATCACCCGGTCTTCTACATTAAAGAAG
>CAZREP010000153.1:7691-12465 GCA_964599035.1 uncultured Terrimonas sp.
ATTCCGGCATATATTTGATGTGGTTTCCCGCCGTGCCGGCCAGCCATGACACCAGGCGATACGATCCGTCGGCTTCCTGTTGAATGGTTTGCTGGCGATTGACAGCGGGCCTGGCTTCTTTGAACGGAGCAGGCATCAGCTCTCCTGCAGCATGCACAATGATGTCTTCCACTTCAGGGGCGAAAGGCGATGGCTTATTGTACCAGTACATGCTGGTTTCACCTTCGTATCCGCCTTCTCCTATAACCCTGCGGGAAGCAATATAACAGGGCACATCGTTGGAATAACCGTTCACCCAAAGCTGCTCGGCGCCATATTCATCTTTAAGCCGGATGGAATAATCCACTACCACTTCACCGGCCAGGTTCACCATCGCCATTTTATTGTCGAAGTTCCATACCTGAACGGGATAGTCGAGCGTTGAAGGGATCGTTTCTCCTCTTTGCAGCCTTTCCAGTGCAAGACGGGCATAATATCCTTTTACAGACGCTTCTTTTGTCTGGGCGATCAGTTCATTTACATCCGGTACTTTTGAGAACGGCAGCCTGATCCATTTCATCTTTCCCACAGGGGGCGCATTCAGTGGCTGCAGCTGAGCCGTCAATAATTTGTCTACATTGTCTGCAATTTCTTTACCATGCTGCTGCACATTTTCTATAACGCCTCTTGGCGAGGGATTGGCGTCGCCCGCGCAGCCCAGTGCGATCAAAGCTGTTGCACCGGGATGCCTGGCTTCAATGAGCCGGTGTGCTTCAGCGATCCAGTCGCCATGGATCTTATGCACGTCGCCGCCAAGCGTTGTGCCGTGACAGGCATAATTAACAAAAACACCTCTTAACGTACCATCCGGATCGGCAATTTTAAGGATAGGCAGGGCCACATCTACCGGGCCTCCTTTTGTACGGCGGTTGGCGGCAAAGAGCGCCTGCCCCTGTCCCCAGGCTACAAGCGCCGGTTTGCGGTTGTTTAAAGCAGCCACCGCCACGTCTTTCAGCTTTTGGGTAAGCAGCTCTGTATACTGTGCAATATGGGTAAGCTGCTCAAGCGACAGCAGAGAATCTGTAAACTGGCCATTCCGATATTGTAAGATATTGATCAGGTTGCCTACTTCCGGTCCGCCGTGTGTATGGGAAGCGCAAATGGCCATTTGCGCAGGATCTATTCCCTTCTCTTTTGAAAGAAAATCAGCAACTGCTTTTGTAATATGCCAGGGTATACCCACCAGGTCTACGGTGATCAGTATGGAAGGGTGCTGCCCGTCACTGCCCAGCGCAAGCGCTTTCGCAGCTATAGGTTGTAGTACGCTATCTGCTTCGGTGCTTAGCCTGGCTGCATATCCCGCCATGCGAATGGGAAATGTTGGTGTGATGTCTATACTGGCTACGCCCGCATCCACCAGTGAGGGCTTATTTGCTTTTTGCTGGGCAAAGGAAAATTTTGCCGGCAGAAAAAGGGCTGCCAGTGCGAATGCAATACATAGCGGGTAAACGCTTTTGCGGGCTGAAATGATCATTAATGCTGACTTCATGCTCATATGGTTTATTAAATAATCTGTTTGGTGTAAAGAAGATAGGTTGCAGGGTTCAGGTTCCAGGGCTCAGATCTCACGTTTATTGTTTTTACTATTTACTATTGCCTGTTCACGCTTCCCTCATTCTCCCTGCTTTAAAAATACCAGCAGGTCGGCCATTTGCTGCTTATTGATCTTTTCTTCCCATTCTGCAGGCATTGCTGAAATACCCAGTGCCTTTAAAGATTTTATATCCTGCCTGGCAATATTGGTTATTTTGCCGTTGGCATCCGTTATGGTAATGGCTGTGGGCGTTTCATTGGTAATAATACCCTGCATGGTTTCTTCATTATTGGTCATTACTTCCCAACTGTCATAGCCATGCGCTATGGAGCGGTTAGGATCCAGGATATTGCTCATGATGTCGGCAGGCGCCCAGGCATGCACTGTTCCAAGATCGGGCCCGTATGACCTGCCCATTTTTCCTCCTACCTGGTGGCACACAGCGCAGTTTGCCAGAAATATGGCTTTGCCTTTTGATGCTTCTCCCTGCAGGGTAAGAGCAGCCTGGTAATCCTGCATGATCGTTTTGAGCTTATCATCTTTTTGTGTGAAAAGCTCCCTGGCCCGCATGCGGAGGTCCATGTTTTTCAGCGAACGCAACCGCACGCTTTGAGTCCAGTTAACATCACTGCGGTTCACCCTGCCTGTTTCAATGGCATCCAGCAGCAGCTTTGTTCTTTCGTCTGTCATCATGCAGGCCGTAATGGCAGCGCTTCTTACCCCCGGGGACAGGCCGTTCCACCTGGAAAGAAAAAACTCAGCTATCCCGGTGCCGGGGATCTGCTTCAATGCATTTATTGAAGATAATTGTATCTGCGTTGACTCACGGGGGTCAACCAGTCCTTTAAGAAACGAAAGATAAGGAAGCGGGTTTTGCAGGGCAAGCAGGTCGATAGCGCAGGCTCTCTGCTCTTCGGGCACATGCGGGTCTTTTGCCAGTTGAAGGGCTTTTTGCATGGCCTTGCTTTTTTGCTGTCCCTGCCCAAGCCCAATGGACTGCAACAGTTGCAGGGAGGCTTTCCTTATGGCTATAGAAGGACTTTCCAGGCAGTTTTGTAAAACTGCAGCCCGGCTTTGCTGTATCCCCGCAGGCAATGATGTGCGGCTTTTTAAGCCTTGCGACAGCCCCTCCAGCAGGGCTGCCTGCCACTTATCCTGTTGCAGGGTAGCACCGGAAGCCCGCTGAATACATTGTACGATGGTGTCGGACGGGTAGCTGGCACCCACGATACTGCCCAGCCGCTGCACCAGTGAAGCATGCGCTGCATTGCCCGGTTCAAAATCAGCCAGTACGGCGTCTAACAACGCCATCGCCTGGGAGGAAGATGCGCTTAATGCTGCAACCTGCATCCACTTGTCATCAATATCTTTAAACAGCAATGATTGCCGCACTTTATCTGCTTCAGCTGTATGTATATATCCCAGCGTAAGCAATAGCTGGAACCTTACCCTGATATCGCCGTCGTTTTGCAGTTGCAGCAATTCCGGGATAAGTTCCGGGTCTGCGTTTATATGAAGCTCGGCAAGCCGGATGGCATTTTCCCTGATGCCGGCTTCAGGATCGTTCAATGCATCTTTAATCACACCGCCGGAAAGGCTTTTCATGCCTTCCAGTGTCCACAAAGCGTGTAGTCTCCCCGTCGAAGACGACTGATCCCTTATCATTTTTTCCAGGGCAGGCACTGCCGCTTTATCATTTCTGTCTACCAGCAAACGCTGCGCATTCAGCCGCCACCAGATGTTCCTGTCTGCCAGCTTTTCCACTAATTGACCCGTGGTGGCTTCTCCGAGCTGCAGTCCTTTGGTCCAATCAGGAGCACCGGCATCTTTAGCGCTGATGCGGTAGATCCGTCCCTTATTGGCGCCGTTATAAAGATCGATGGTATCCAGCACTTCCTTTGCCATAAATTCAGGACCTTCTATCACCTGCCGGTAAAAATCCACTACATACAGTGCGCCGTCGGGTCCGATGTAAGCATTTACCGGTCTGGCATGGGGATCCGTGGAAGTCAGGAAGTCTTTTCGCTCCCATATGCGCTCTGCTTTGGGAGTGATACCGCCAGGCAGGAGACGGTCTGCATGAACGAGGTTGCTTACCGGCTCACAAACAAAAGTCACATTGTCGTTATATTCCTTCGGAAAGGCGCCCCCGAGATAAGCCGTGATCCCACAGGCAGAGGTAAACGAGCCAATGTTGGTGAGCATCTGGTATTCGGGGTTTTTTGTGGTGGGGAAAACTTCCCTGTGATCTGCAAGTGTTTCAATGGTGCTTGTTATCACCATACCGGGATTGCGCTGCAGGTAGCGGGAGGGGATCACGTCCATGAAAATATGATTGCTGTTGTTTACCATAAGGTGGCGTCCCCAGCCGTCAAAGGTTTGTCCGAACTGCGTTTGTCCCGATAGGGCTTCCAGCCGGCGGCTGACGGGCTCGAAGCGGAGACTGCTTTCCGTTAAACGGACACTTTGGGAATCATCCGGAAAATAAATATTGCCTTTTGCCACCGGGAGATCGGCGAGGTATATCCAGTTGTCGGGTCCGTATTCGGGGTTGTTCACGTTGGCTTCCAGGTTGGAGGTATCGAAGCCGGTGAGCATTACTGTTTTTATATCCGCTTTACCGTCATTATCGGTGTCTTCCATATAGTAAAGGTTGGGAGGATCTGTTACCAGCACTCCCTTTTTCCAGCGCATGATCCCCGAAGGCAGGATGAGGGAATCCGCAAATACAACGGCCGAATCCATCTTACCATCTCCATTGCGGTCGGAAAGCAACATGATCTTTCCCACACCGGATTTATTGAACGGCACTCCCGCCATCTCTACCACATACATCCTACCGTATTCATCTATTACCATATCTACCGGGTCATGCACCAGCGGCTCGCTGGCTATTAATTCTATTTTAAAACCCTCTGCCACTTCAAAAGTAGAAAGGTCTTCCATAGCGGATGCGCTGAATGGTGAAGGCGCAGACGGGTTGCAGCCGGGCAGGATCATACAGCATAGGGAGATAAAACAAATGAACAATAAGAAGTGATTTTTCTTTTCCTGCAATATAGTAATGCCCATCATTTTTAATCTTAACAAGTGGTTATTTTATTATTCATTATTTCACATTTTTACTGTCGCTATTTACATTATCGTTTACGTACCCGCTTTACCACCTGGTGAACCCCTTTTGAGATACGATCTTCCACA
>CAZREP010000154.1:0-12305 GCA_964599035.1 uncultured Terrimonas sp.
ACAGAATCCCCGGAGTGGGAAGACCCCGTTGGGAAAGAAAAAGAGATGAACAAGACACTTTTAAAATAGTGCCTAAGCGGGTGAAGACCCAGTCGGGAAATAAACTTTTAAAAACCCCCTGCATAGGAGATTCCTCCCTACGCTTTGCTATTAAACTGCCGTGGGCGATAGCCTTGCAGGTGAAGCTATAGGGTTTTTTCGTTCGGATTCCGGATATTATGTATAAATATATATGCAGTCAGTTTATGGAAGAAAGAATCGCAGCGCAGACTCTTGGCCTTAATGCAGATCGGTTATGTATGTGATAAAGTGTGGCGACTTCAAATCTCTATTTCATTTTTTAAAAAAATATATTCGTCAAGTAGCCTGTCTATTTTATTTTTCACTGCTTGCGAAAAAAGATCAGTTTTTGTGCGGGTGAAAGTAGAAATATTCAATCCACACTTTTGAAGACAATACTTTGCAACTACCGGATAAGCGTAGTGTACAACCTCCATATGGTCTGACAAAAATTGTTGCACTTTTGCTACTTTATCTTCATCTGTATCAAAATTTTTACATAACCACGAAATCAACTCTGGGAAGAAATTACCCTGGATGCAGGAAAGCCCTGCTGCTCCTGATTTTAGGGAATCGACAGCATTTACCGCATATGCGTCATATAACCCAAAAGAGGGATATGCTTTCGTTGCAGCCAGCTTTTGCCTGATCATATCTATATCCAAACAGGTATCTTTATGGTAAATGATTCTGTCGGTGACTACGAATTTTTTTAACTGGGATGCTGTCAATATCCTTTTATAGGGCTTGGGACATTCATAAAATCCCATAGGGATTTCTCCAGTCAGATCAAATAGCTGCAACACTTTTTGTTCAAAGACTTCATTGGATTCATTTTCGTCTGCGATCAAGCTTGTTACTATGATCACGGCCTTCACCCCGGTATTGTATATTTTATGAACAAAATCTGCTTGCTGTTCAATGCTTTTACCAAAATTACCGACAGCAACTACCGGTATTCTTCCCGCTACTGTTTTTAGCACTTGCTTTACAATGAGAAGCTTTTCTTCATTACTCAGGTTGTACATTTCACTGGATTGGCAATTCGCGAATAGTCCACTGGCTCCTGCTTCTATATACAATTCAGTAAGCTTACTAAGTCCTTCAAAGTCAATATCACTTTTTTCCTTGAATGGAGTTAGCATAACAGGGACGAATTCTCTTTCTCTTCTCTCTTTCATTTCAGAATTTTTGTTTAGATGGTGTAGGGTATTGCCCTGCGCCACTTCATTAGTTGAGAGCTGCTTTTCTGCTCTTTGGTTATTATAGAAATTTTCTGCACGTCCAATCCTTATTTAGGATACTCCTCGGCAGGATTGATTTTTATTCGATTGGTTTTGCATTTTTTAATATCCAGTCTTTCGAAGCGGTCCAGAAAGCAATTTTTTTTCTGTTCCAGGTATAGGTCAGCGCTACTGTATCCCCATGGCTGATAATAGCCGGGTAAGAAAATTCATCTTTTATGTCAGCATCTTCCAGGTCTACTTTTTGAGGCCAGCTTTGTCCGTTATCAAAAGAAAGGGCCAAAGCCAGTTTACCGCGGGAACCCCAGTTCTGGTCTGTAGGATTATAGGCCAACACAAGCGTTCCGTCAGACAATTTCGTTACATCGATCCCACTGTTCGGATTAGGTAAAGAAGTTTTATAAACAGGAGACCATGTTTTTCCATAGTCTTTGGAATCACTACGGCAAATTACGCCTGAAGTACTGCGTAGTAATGCATGCACTACCCCCGGCGAAGACTCCCAAAGGGTTGGCTGAATAATGCCCTTTCCTGTGAACTCTTTGCGGTTTAAGATGAGGTAAGGCGTAGCCTGCCAGCTTTGGCCACCATCCTCGCTCAGGTCAAAAAAGGCATTCCATTCTCCTTTCTCATTGGAGGCTCCGGCAAGCCATACCCCGTTAGATAATATAATGGGTTTGCAACGCACAGGCCCACGACCCCCGCGATCATCTTTAACAAGCTCCCTGGCTTCGGTCCATGTTTCACCTTCGTCATCGGATGTTTTTACCCATGTTTCCCAATAGGGAATTTGTTTACCTACTTTAAAAAAAAGATAAATTTTTCCATCAGAAGCCCTAAACAAAACCGGGTTCCAGTGTGCGTCGTTATTGATTTTTGCTATTTCGACGGTTTTTTCCCAACTGCCCGGTCTGCCTTTTGTAATCCATATCCCCACATCATCGTGCTTTTCTTTGGTGCCCCCGAACCAGGCGGCAATAAACCTTCCGTCTTTTAACTGAAGCAGGGTTGATGCATGGCATTCAGGGTAAGGTTGTTCCTCAAAAAGGAATCCTCTCCTAAGTGAATCATTAGCCGCCGATTGATTTTCGTTTCCTGTCTGTCTGTTTTCTGAAAAATTACAGGAGTTTGTTGTAATGATCGCAAAAGCCATGAGGGCCCTGGCAATCTTGAATAATAGCTTCATGCAGTAATAGATTTAATTATTTAGAAAGTTAATTTTCTGCTTTTGGAGGAGCTGGATGAACCACAGGTAAAGGCTCTCCAAGTGTATCCTTATTGGGAACAAATCCGTTCCAGTCCACATCTACAAAAAAAGGATTTGAAATGGCAACCGGGGGTTTTTCTTTTGAAGGATTGTTCAGCTTGTGTTGTGCCGGACTTCTGCTGCCTGTAGCTACCACAATGACATTAGCGTCTTTTTCCAGCATCAGCGGAAAAGTGTGCTTAAACTGCAGGGGAAATGCACTGAACAATGAAGGATGTGATTTACGCGTAAAATTCAGGTTCTTATCCTGTCTGCCGTTTATCAATACCTGTATTCTATCTATTTCCACTTCATTGTTTGTATAAACTTCAATATTCATACTAAGATTCCCATTGCTTTTCAGCTCCTCGCCTGGCAGATAGCCGTTTACATCAACCTTCAAAAAGGGTCCGTTCGTCATAATCATATGCCCTCTTTTTGCACTCCTTGCTATTTCTGTCGCATCTATTCTATCCGGTGCATCCTGCGTTGCATGCACATATACAAATCTTTCTCCGCTGGCGGGGCCTACCATATGGCAATCTGATGTGGCAGTGCCGAATATCTTATCGCCCTGATTGAGCATTTGTAACCACTGAAATGCTCTATTGTTTTTTTCTTTGGTGGTTGCACGCTCATTGGTGGAGCTTAAAATTTCGTACATAAGATCCTGTATCTCTATTGCCTGGGTAAATTTCCGGGTACCATATCCGCTATCCGGGATTCCATCACTGTTTTTGTCATAGTACAGTTGCGGGATAAACGGATGATTGTGTTGAATAAATTTAAATTTCTCCCCATCATAGTTATATAGTCTTTCCAGTTGAACATAGGGATCGGGATCTATGCCCGGTGCGCCGCCTCCCTGCTCGCCTTCCCGGATATGCAGGGGAAAGGCATTCTCATGGTTGGGCGATTTGCCGGGAGGTCCGGTCAGTTCAATACCTGCAGCGGATGAAATGTATGCTTCAATGCCAAGCATTTTTATTTCATTAGTAAAGCTGCTTATACGGTTGTGCTCAGTTGCAGGGGCAAACTCAATCCCCGCTGCCGAAAAATTGATTACCCTGTCTTTTGTATCTGAATCATTGTCCCCACTTCTCGTTGTGTGGTTGTGAAAATCGGCAATTACCCATTGCGGGGAAGAATACAATCTTTGAAGATCGGCTTTTACCAGTCCGCTCTCTCCACGTTGGATATTGACCTCGCGATATTCCGTCTTGTATTCGGGACCTCGTGAAATGGCTACCAGGTACCTGCCGGGCGAAACCGGCACACGTGTTTCTCCTTTGTTAAGCGCATAATAAAAATTATTCGTTCCCTGCGCTCTTTTAGAAGTTCCCAAATAAGGATCGCGTGTTTCTCCTATCCCCTTGAACTCAATTCTGTACGGTATTTGTCTACCGGATACTGATTCTTTGACTTCAAACAATATACTTGTTAAGGGTTGCAGGGTAAGCTGAAGCCGCCCGGGCTTATTGACCACCACCAGATCAGAGCTGATGGTGTCATGCCCTATTTTGGTGGCATTCAGCTTATACGACCCCGGTTCAAGAGGAACTTCTATATTACCCTGCCGGTCAGTTATGCCAAAGGAGATCAGTTCCTTTTGGTCATTTAAAATTTCGAGGAATACTTTTTCCACCGGTTTTTTATTGCTATCCTGTATATTGATAATCGTACCTGTAGCCGTTTCTCTTTTATTTTCAAGCATGGAGATGCTTTTCTGAATTGTTGCTACATCTTTTCCGTACACAAGGTATCGGGTCAGGCGGATATTTTGTTTTGGATTTAAAATAACCGTTTTTGAAGTATCCACGGCTCCGTTTCGGCGATAAGTCAATACCGGTAAGCCCACTCCTGGATCATGTCCGGTTTTCGGTGCACCGGGCACATACACACCTGCAGGATGATACAACCCATAAGCAGCATCATACCACTTGTTATACATGAATGCGAGGCGATGTCTGCCAATTGCAGAGGCTTCTGTAATATCCTGATCAAGACGGATCACATCCTCAACAGGAACCAAAACTTTTTTGTTCCCGGGATTGGAAAGAGTAGTATGCACTCTCAAAAAATCTTCTCCGTCTTTAAGTACGTATTCTGTTACAGACTGATAGGGATATGCCTTTGTTGCATACCGTATGGACTGCAGGATTATTTCATTTCCTTTTTCTTTTACCACTACAATTTTATCCGCAAACATAACCGGGTTGCTTCTGCTATCCGGCGCCGGGGATCCATGAGGATAGTAAGCGACTAAATAATCATTGTTGTCCGCAAGGCTGGTAAAGTCGATTACAGCACCCTGAACAGATTGCGCCCTCATATTCGCTTCTCTTCCTATAATCGCATTTCCGATCACAGCGACCACCTTATCATTTTTCATGATCCAATCGCCGTCAATTGCATCGTGCGATTTCCCGTTGGGAACAAGATGTCTGGTGGCTTCTGTAATCTGTATGATCTCCCCCGCTTTTGTAACAAAAGGGGAAGCAGCCATAAATATCGCCAGCACTACGATCTTTGTTTTATTCATTTTAACTAATTTTATTAATAAAATACTACTCACAGCGATCAGCTTTTAATTCTTCACTTTTGCTGTTCCGTAGTTTGAGGTAACTTCCTTTTCCCAGGTTGCGTATTCAGCCATCAACTTCTTTACCATCCGGGGATATTGCAGTGCAATATTTTTAGCTTCACCGGGATCCGAATCCAGGTCAAATAATTCTGTTCCGTTACCCTGTATAACATCCAGTTTCCATTTACCCTTACGGATTGCTTTATTGTTATGTATCTTCCAGCAAACTGTTCGCCGGACTATGTTTTTATTATCAAATAGTATCGGTAAAATATTTCTTCCGTCCAGTTCCAATGAATCAGGCACCCGGTTGTTAGCCAGCATTAAGAAAGAGGGAAACATGTCCATTGTCATTATCAAGCTGTTGTTTACAGTTCCACCATCGATCCTGTCAGGCCAATATGCTATGAATGGTACGCGGTGTCCTCCTTCGTATACGTCTCCCTTCTGCCCCCTGAATGGTCCGTTGCTGGAAATATTACGAAATCCTCCTGATTTATATTCTATATAACCTCCATTATCAGAGCTGAAGATCACCAAGGTGTTTTTTTCTATTCCGGCATCCCTGAGCACTGCAATAATTTTCCCTACACTTTTATCCACACTTTCCACCATTGCCCTGATGTGTTTTTTAACATTGTGCCTGTCGGGAATAATCCCCCATTTGTCCTCACGGTAATCTTTTCCTGCTATCCTTTGAGGCAGATTTTCAGGCCCCTGCCAGGGAAAATGGATGGCCAGGTGCGAAACAAAAAGAAAGAAAGGATGGTGGCTGTTTTGCCGAATAAAATTTACACTGTGATCGGTTATGATATCTACGCTATATCCTTTTTCAGGACTCAAAGCGTTATTGTGCCACCAGTCTGCATTTCCCAACCTGTCCACATGCGTAAAGTGATCTCCGTCCCCGTAAGCAGAGCCTATGTATTCATCAAAACCCTGGCTGGGCGGAAGTAACGGGGGCTTGTACCCCAGATGCCATTTGCCGTAAAGTGCCGTAGCATAGCCCGAATTTTTCAACGCTTCGGCTATGGTATAGGCACTCAAGGGTAGTCCGTTATCAGGGCCGTGCATGGAGCCATCCAATGCAGTTTCAAATTCAGGTCCAAAGCGGTACTGATATTTCCCTGTTAAAAAGGAGGCCCTGGTAGGTGAGCACATCGGTCCGTTGGTATGATAGTCTGTAAAGCGCATTCCTTTTCTGGCCAATTCATCAATATTGGGGGTATGGTTTTCCATATTGCCATAACAACCTACGTCACCATATCCCATGTCATCAATCAATATAAAAACGATGTTGGGCTTATCCGCAACCTGCCCGTTGGTCACAGGAATGAACCGGAACCACAGCATACAACAACTGATAAGTAATTTATTCTTCAGGCAAAAACGTAAAGCCTTCATAACCTGCTTTTACAATAATGAATGCTAATAGCCCGGATTTTGTTCCAGTACCGCTCCTGTATTCGCATCTATAGCAGTTTGCGGAATGGGATAAAGATTGTGATAGTCTTGTACACTTGTTCTGGAGCTTTCAACAATGTCATATTTACGGATCCTCTCTACCAGCGTCCCCATTCTTATAAGCGTGCGGCGTCTTGGCTCTTCGGTCATCAGTTCCCTTGCCCTTTCGTCTAAAATGTAATCAATAGAAACATCTGATGCAGTTACTGGCTTTGCATTGGCCCTTGCACGTACTGTATTGATATCAATAGCGGCATTCGGCAGGTCGCCTTTCTTGAGGTAAGCTTCTGCTCTCAGTAAATAGGTTTCAGCTAACCTGTAAACATACACGTCTTTAGAAGTTCTGCCGGAAGTATTGTTATTATCCCATGGTCTTCCCTCTACTTTTCTTGAATAATCATATAAGCGTCTTAAAGTATCTTCCTTACCCAGGATAGCCCTGTTCACAACCTGTCCGAAATAAGGAGAGGCGGAATTGGTATAATAAAACACACGCCTGATATTGTAAGGGGAATTGCGCATATCATTATCCCAATTGTCTTTCCAAATATCATAAGTGGTATAGTTAGACGGTCTTGAGCGGCCCACACCTCTGCCCATACTATCCGTTACTACGAGGTTAAAGCCTGCGGGATCTTTGATGTTTACTAAAAAGGGGCCAAAATTACCTAACATCCTGTTGCCCGATGTACCTGATCCTCCGTCTGTATATTCTTCAATTTGCCATACATATATGGACTCAAGATTGCCGGCACTTCTGTTCATATTCCCTTCTAAGAATAAGTCAGAAAAAGGATCGCCGGGTTTGTCTTTGTTTACACCAAAACGGGTATCCATTAATTTATACAAGCCAGACCCGATCACATCGGATGCGCTTACAATGGCTTTGTCGTACTGACCCAGGCTAAGATACACTTCCGATAACAGGTGATCAGCGGCAGCCTTTACGATCCTTCCTTCATTACTGCTGCTTACAGTGACAGGCAGCCACTTTGATGCAAATTCAAGGTCGGTGGCTGCAAAAGAATATACCTCTTCCCGGGGGCTTCTTACAAAATCAAATTTCGGGATAGCAAAAATGGTATCCACTATGGGCACACCCCCATACAGATTTGCCAGAATATTGTAAGTATATGCCCTGAAAAATTTTGCCTCAGCGATGACGGCATTTTTTTCTGCTTCATTTTGCCATACGTTACCGAGCTCAGGCTTATTGGCATATACGATGATGGTATTTGCCAAAACAATCATCTTGGAATATGCCCAATTCCAGTAAGTAACTACTTCTGCCCGTGTGGGGGTTAGCCAGGTTACCCAGTTTGCATAAGTAGAATATTCCGCTCCGGCAGAAGAATACATGTCTGTTCCATTAAAATTCGTCCAGAAGGTTGCGTTATCCTGCGTAAGCTCTTCTCTTGCCGCTGCGTGCAACGCAATGAGATACGCATTAAACCCAGATTTGGAAGTCAGCGCCAGATCTGAGCTCAGAGATGATAAAGGTCTTTCTGTAAGTATGTTCTTCTTACATGAACTGAAAAATAAGATAGCCGAAAAAATAAGTATTCCGGGAGCAATTTTTAAGGTGTAAGTATTTAGATTGGGATTGAACATAACAAAAACTTTATTAAGCTGAATTAATTAATATGCAATCAGAAAGTAAGGTTGAAACCAACCGTGATTGTTCGTGGCATGGGAAATATATCGTCGCTTGATTGCTGCCCAACTGAGTATGCTCCACCGCTTTCAGGATCCGAACCAAGCCAGTCGGTAAGAATAAGTACGTTTTTAGCGCTAACATACACATTCAGTCCTGACACTTTTAATTTATCAAGCACACGTTGAGGTACCTTATAAGAGAGGGCAACATCCTGAAGTCTTACAAAGTCCCTGCTTACATGCCATCCATAGCGAAGGGGGTTGGTATATACCAATGAGGCTCGTGTATTGGATTTATTTTCTTTGGTCCACCATCCGGCATCCAATTGATTAATAGATCTTCCGTTGGCTGCTAATGGATTCAGCAGGCTGAACGGGGCTTCCCAACCTATCATGGAGTTAACAAAGAGAGACAGGGAAAAGTTTTTATAGCTAAAATTATTTCTAAATCCAATCTGGTATTTTGGGCTTCCGCCTGAACCGATAACGGCACGGTCTGCAGCATCGATCTTTCCATCTTTGTTCATGTCCCTGAACCGGACCCATCCGGGGGCATATCCTGTGGGTATGTCAGTATCTCCTTCCTGGTAGATCCCATCGAAAACATAATCAAAAAAGGAAACGATGGGCTTTCCGATGAACCAGCTGTTTGCAATATCATCATCCTCTTTTCCATCTCCATCCAGATCTGATTCATAGAGATGAACGATTTTATTCTGGTTGTAGGAGAGGCCAATGAAGCTTGTCCATTCAAACTTACTGGTCTTTATATTCACCGTATTGAGTGAAAGCTCAATTCCCCTGTTATTGGTCTGACCGATATTGGTGAGTATGCTGCTGAAGCCCGCAGTTGTGGGAATAGACCGTTGAACCAGTAGATTTTTAGTGTTGGTATTATATAACTCAATAGTGCCTGTCAAACGAGCTTTAAGCAAACTAAAGTCCGCTGCTATGTTGGAGGTATAGGAAGTTTCCCATTTCAGGTTATCATTCCCCATCACTGAAGGATAGATACCCAAAGAAGTCGGCCCACCATCTCCAAATACATACCTGGTTTCGGTGGAAAGGCTGAGGGATTGATAAGGCTTTATCGCCTGGTTCCCTACGGTGCCGTAGGAAACCCGGAACTTTAGCATGTCGAGAAACCTGGCTTTCTTTAAAAAGTTCTCATCAGAAACCATCCAGGCCAGGGCTACCGAAGGGAAGGTGGCATGCTTATTATTTGCTGCAAACACAGAGCTGCCATCTCTGCGGGCAGTAAGCGTTAAAAAATATTTTTGCTTGAATTGATAATTCAGCCTTGCCATAGTAGATATCCCTTCTGACGCCTGGGCCTCCGAGATATTAGTAAGAATAGAGCCCAAGCCAAGATTATGATACCCCAATACATCAGAATTCAGCTTATCCGCCATGGCCGTTGTAGATTCAAATTCATAATGGTGACGACCATATAGTAGCGTTAAATCGAAGGCATTATCCAGGTTAATCGTTTTCTTATAAGTGAGAATATTCTCTATAGTCCAGTCAAAATCCTGTCTATTGAACTTGCTCGCCCAGGTAGTATTAGTGGCAGGCATGTGCTTGTCCTGTCTGAAGAAATTATAATTGTGTTGCCAGATATAATTGGGTGAAAGATTCAGTCTGTACTCCAGCCCTTTGAGGAACGGAGCTTTTACTTCAACATATAGGTTACTGAATAGGTTATTGATGATCTCTTCGTTTTTGGTGAGCATGGCCGCTCTAAGTGGGTTTATGCTTGCCTGTTCTTCTGCCACCGGGTATTGTGTAGGCTCTCCATCGTCATAATACCAGGTACCAAAAGGGCTGTTCCGGTAAGCATCGTAAAGACTGGCATTTACACCGGAAAGATCCCGCTGAGTAAACATGGCGCTCACTCCCATATCCAGCCATCGGGTAATTTTATTATTCACATTTAAACGAAAAGCTGTTCGTTTCTGATTGTCATTGAAAATGATACCCTTTTCGTTTGTCAGGTCTGCTGAAATATAATAATTGGTAAACTTGGACCTTCCGGAAATACTTAAATGAGAAGAAGAAAGTGCTGCATCCTGGGATGCCATCTTCCAGGGATTGTGCACAATCCCTTTCTGATAATTTTCAGCTTCTGAAGTTTGTATATAGCTTGCCACATCTGCGGGGTCGGCGGTCATTCCTGCCTGGATGCGATAATCTATTGCCCTTTGCAAATATCTCTCGGGACTTAATAATTTTACCTGGTGGGGATCATCAGAGATCCCATACAAGGTACTAAACTTTATAATCGGTTTTTCGGAGGTACCTTTCTTGGAAGTGACAAGGATTACGCCATTGGCAGCCCTTGATCCGTAAATCGACGCGGCGCTTGCATCTTTCAATATGTTTATAAACTGGATGTCGTCCGGACTTATATCTGATAAGCTTCCATTGAAAATAATGCCATCCAATACGATTAAAGGATTGTTTGAAGCGCTTAGGGAATTTTGTCCGCGTATCAGTATGGCGCCATCCTGGCCCGGCCTTCCCGAGGCTGTAAATTGTAACCCCGGCACGCTTCCTCTCATTGCCTGCGTCAGGTTGGTATTGGGTAGCGCTTCTGTTTTAGACATGTCCACCTCTACAACCGAACCGGTAACTTTCCTTTTACTCTGCGTTCCATAGCCAACTACCACCACATCGCTTAGGTCTGAAACTTCCTGTTCCAGCGTAACATTGATTTCAGTTTGTGTTCCAATACTCACCTTTTTTGTCTGGTATCCCACACTCGAAATTTCAAGTACTACATTTTTATCATTTGCCGACGTAAGTATAAAATATCCATCGTTATTTGTGGTAGTCCCTGTTTTGGTACCTACAATTAACACCGAAGCATTTTGCAAGGGTTCTCCCTGCTGGTTGATCACCCTTCCGCGTATCTCAATTGGTGGAAGCTCCAATGTTTCAGCAATAATTCCGGCGCCCGTATTATGGATATCCTTCTTTTTGAGTTGGA
This sequence comes from uncultured Terrimonas sp., assembly GCA_964599035.1. Classification (GTDB taxonomy): domain Bacteria; phylum Bacteroidota; class Bacteroidia; order Chitinophagales; family Chitinophagaceae; genus Agriterribacter. Next base: position 11,244 of record CAZREP010000154.1, read on the forward strand.
TCACTACTGTCTTTTCAATGATCGTATAGGTGAGCGGTTTGCCTTTCAGGCATTCCTTCAGGGCTTGCTGGAGCGTTACGTTCCGGACATCTACGGTAACATTACCTGCTTCCTTTATGACTTCATAGGTAGATACGAAGTCGTAACCACTTTGCCGCTGGATTTTCTGGAATACCTTCTGTAAGGGAGTATTGTGTTCGGAAAGGGTAATCTGAGAGTACCCGGTTGCATGTACCTGCACGCATGCTGCTAATAATATAATTGCAGTCAGCTTCATGATTTTCAGGGTTGGTTTTGGGATTTCCGGCAAAAGAAGCCGGCGACGGCGACAAATATGAATTTTTAAATCCATAACTTTGTTTAGTTTAGGTTAAGTAATAGTAGTCTTTAGCGATTTATTATAAGGTTAACCTGAACGTTCAGCCGGGTTGTGGTGCAAACACTTCCCGGTTTTTTGTGCAGTTAACTTAAAAACTCTTTATAATATCAGTGAATGGTGAATGGTGAATTCACTATTCACTATTGCCGATTCACCTAATCAGCGTTGGCCTCCTCAGGGCGTAGCCGGCATCACCACGATCTTATTGCCTTCAAGATTAAATTTAACGCCCCCGGTAGCTTCCAGTATTTTCAATACCTGTGATACATTTACATCTTTTGATATAGAACCCAGGAAGCGTTGGTTTACCATCCCCTTATATTCTATGTTTACATTATACCAGCGGGAGATCTGGCGCATAATATCGCCTATATCCATTCGCTCGCTGAACCGGAATTTACCGTCCCTCCATGCCATCACCTCGTCTAAATTTACTTCCCCGGATATGTTAATATTATTGGGTTCCTCATGGGTGATGCTTGCCTGCTGTCTGGGTTTTAATAACCTTGAAATACTTTTTTTGTTGATCAGCACGGAACCTTCCAGCAGGGTGATCCGTTCGGCAGCTTCGTCTTCATAGGTATTCACATTGAAATGAGTGCCCAGCACGCTTATCGTTACATCACCATGCTGCACCCTGAAGGGCATTGCGGCATTATGTGCTACTTCAAAGTAAGCCTCAC
>CAZREP010000155.1:0-6143 GCA_964599035.1 uncultured Terrimonas sp.
TTGAACATCTGGCGGTAAACAGCGTCCTCCCTTAACTTGGCAACTACATTATCTATAGTTTCTGCCATTTCATTGCTGGCAGTAATAGGGGCCAGGGGCTGTACCTCAATATGATTAATACCCCCGTCCCAGTGCATTTCCTTCATCCAGGCCACATTAAACAAGCCGGGGGCGTTGCGGGCAGTGAACTGGTTGTTGAACCCATGACTGAAAGGATGATCGAAAGTGGCAAATGCGGCAAACTGCTGGTGGCAGGAGGCGCAGGGGAAATTACCATCCTGCGACAGGCGACCATCATAAAACAGCTTCTTCCCTAATTCAAAGCCCTGAGTGGTGAGCGGATTATTTTCAAATGTATATGCCGGCTCAGGAAAGCCTGCCGGAACGATAAACTGCATAGGGAGCAGCGGTTCTGTGCCTCCTTCCTGCTTCTTACATGCTTCTAAAAAGAATAAGCAGCCAAGCAATAAGCTCATGAGCAATATGAGGGCACGGTGTATCATTCTACGGATGTGGAGGTAATGCTGAATACGGTGGCGTAGTTATCTGCATATAACGCTGCCAGTGGTCCGGGGCTGTGTACAAATGCATTGTCGGCTATGCGTAAAGCATGGGCTGTGTTAAACCACTTATCTATGTCAGCATCAACAATAATAGTGGTGGTGCGTTGGTCCTGCAGTGTTATCTGCCGGTTTTCCGGAACAGACAGCGTTACCTGCCGGATGGTATTGTGTTCTCCGCTGAACCCGCCGATATGATAAGTGAATCTTTTATCAGGAACTTCCGAATAAGAAGAGAGCCCTTCCAGCTTGGCCATGATATAGCCGCTGTTCCAGGTCCAGAACATGCCTTTTGCCGGGTCCAGGTCGCCCGCCTGGGCACCGCTTACATTATCAATGCTATCCACGCCTATCTGAAAGGAGAAACGGGTAAGTCTATTTTTTTGGGCGGCCACAGTAAAGGAAAGCGTATTGTTATTGTTTGTGGATGCATCGATCAGCCGGTATTTAGTGTCTCCGGCTACCGGCAACACAGTATAGCTGCCTGGCAGTGATAAAGGGCTTGCGTAAAACCGGAAGCTGGTAATGTTGTAATCCTCTCCGAAAACATTAGTATATGGCTGTCCAAAAACTAAAGGTTCCCCCTTTACCACAGGCCGGAATATAACCTGTATTGCATAAGATCTCCCGGCGTCACCATCTCCATTTAATGATTTCTGGCACCCGCCCAGCAGGAGTGGAAAGGCAAATACAATATAACCGACGCCCGCTTTCCTCCGCATATTTTTGTTTTAAAATGGGCGGACAGCGTATGCCCGTTTTAGTGGCACAAGTAGTGCAAATAAAGCCATCCCGCCCCTGGTTCACAATGGCAGCTTAAAGATACTGCTAAAAAAAGGAGAATGTATACTATTCCCGTTGCCGGAACAGTTCTTTTAATTACCCATACCCGGTGCTTCCTGCCCCGGAAATCACATCCATCCCTAATCTTCAGGCCGTACTTTTCTTCTTCCTGCTTTTACCTGTGCCTTGAGCTTTTTTTCTTCCAGTCTTTTCTGCCGCGAAGCGCTGGTAGGCGTGCTGGCAATCCTTTTCCTGGGTATTACCAGCGACCGGCTGATCAATTCGTTCATCTTTTTCACTACTAACTGCTTATTGCCCAGTTGGGTGCGTTCCGTCTGTGCTTTTACCAGCAGCAACCCTTCTGCATTGATCTTGTTGCGGAGCCTTTGCTTCACTAATTGCTTTTGATCTTCATCCAGTAGTGCAGAGCGGTCAATATCAAAATATCCTTCCACCATGGTCTCCACCTTGTTTACATTTTGACCTCCTTTACCACCGCTTCGTGCGGTTTTGAATATAATTTCTTTATGGACGTTCACTTTACTCATCACAAGCTTCGTGCGGTTTATTGATTTGCATGTGCCGGAACACAGGAAAATTACTTTTTTCCCGCCAATTTTTTCATCTGTTTATTTTGGTTTATTATTTGCCCGGGTATGACCGTTAGGGATAAAAATTTTTATCGTGGCGGTTTCATAACTTGCGCGGAATGTAAAACAATAATCATGCGTGCGGTGATACAACGGGTTGCAGAAGCCTCTGTTACAGTAGAAGGGGAAATAACAGGTGCTATACACAACGGCTTACTGGTTTTTATAGGTGTAGAAGATGCCGATACCGAAGCAGACCCGGAATGGTTAAGTGCGAAGATCGTGAATATGCGTATTTTTAATGACGAGCAGGGAGTTATGAATAAAAGCATAAAAGATACCGGGGGCAATATTTTGCTGATAAGCCAGTTTACTTTACATGCTTCCACCAAAAAGGGCAACCGGCCTTCCTATAGCCGCGCCAGCAAGGGAGACCTGGCCATACCGCTGTACCATAAAATGATAGCTCAGCTGGAAAGTGAGCTGGGTAAAAAAATTCAAACCGGCATTTTTGGGGCGGATATGAAAGTGGCATTGGTCAATGAAGGACCGGTTACTATTGTGATGGACTCTAAAAATAAAGAATAATGTTACAAACTGCAGAAGATATTCAACGATTAAATGAGAAGATACAGGAGGCCGGCTCCTTTGTGGACCGCCTGGAAAGTGAGATCGGTAAAATTATCATTGGCCAGCAGCATATGGTGAGCCGTCTTTTGATCGGGTTGCTGAGTAACGGCCATGTTCTTTTGGAAGGTGTTCCCGGACTGGCTAAAACCCTTTCCATCAAATCGCTGGCACAGGCGGTGAATACCAAATTCAGCCGTATACAGTTTACGCCCGACCTGCTGCCGGCAGATGTAATAGGGACCATGATCTACCACCAGCAAAAGCATGAGCTCGTGGTACGCAAGGGGCCCATCTTTGCCAATTTTATTCTTGCCGATGAAATTAACCGTGCGCCAGCTAAAGTGCAGAGTGCCCTGTTGGAAGCTATGCAGGAACGGCAGGTAACCATCGGCGAAACCACCTATAAGCTCGATGAGCCTTTTCTGGTGCTTGCCACGCAGAATCCTATTGACCAGGAAGGCACCTACCCGCTGCCTGAAGCACAGGTAGACCGTTTTATGCTGAAAGTGCTCATAGACTACCCCGGCAGGGAAGAAGAATTGCTTATTATCCGCCAGAACCTCAACCGGGTTAAAATACCTGCAGTAAAACAGGTGGTAAGCACAACGGAGGTTTTACAGGCGAGAGACCTGGTAAAGGAAATATACATGGATGAAAAGATAGAGCACTATATACTGGATATTGTTTTTGCAACCCGCAATCCATCGCAGTACCGGTTGGAGAAGCTTAAGCCGTTGATTGCCTATGGCGGATCACCCCGTGCTTCCATTAACCTGGCCCTGGCAGCCAAAGCCCATGCCTTTTTGAGCAAACGTGGCTATGTTATACCGGAAGATGTAAGGAGCATTGCTAAAGATGTGATCCGGCACCGCATAGGATTGACCTATGAAGCAGAGGCAGAAAATATCAATGCCGAAATTGTAGTGGAAGAAATATTGGGAGCGGTGAATGTGCCTTAAAGAATGTGAAAATGTGCTAATATGGAAATGTGGAAATAGGAGACAGTGAATTCCTGATGGCTGATATGAAAACAAAAAAACGAAGCAGCGCCCGAAGCGGAGATACCGCTTTAAGCGTGGCAGACATATTAAAGAAAGTAAAAGAGCTGGAAATAAGGAGCCGGAAGCTCACCACCAACCTCTTTACCGGTGAATACCATACAGCATTCAAGGGCAGGGGTATGGCATTTAAGGAAGTGAGGGAATACGCTGAGGGGGATGATGTACGGTTCATTGACTGGAATGTATCTGCCCGTATGGGCACTCCTTTCAGCAAATTGTTTGAAGAAGAAAGAGAGCTCACCATGATGCTGCTGGTAGATATCAGCGCCAGCTCTTTGTTTGGCACTGTACGGCAGCGCAAAAAGGACCTGATCACGGAAGTATGTGCTGTACTGGCTTTTTCCGCCGTTAATAATAACGATAAGGTGGGTGTTATTTTTTTCAGCGACAAAATTGAATTTTACATCCCTCCTAAAAAGGGTAAAGAGCATGTACTGTATATTGTGAGAGAATTGCTGACGGTTGCACCTAAAAGTAAAGGCACAAACCTTAATGAAGCGATGCGATTTTTTAATACGGCGGTTAAACAAAAAAGTATCGCTTTTATTCTCAGCGATTTTATGGTGGAGCAATACGACGATACCCTGCGGGTGGCAGGCAACCGTCACGATGTGATCGGCATTAAGGTATACGACAAAATGGATATGGATCTGCCCGAGATCGGCATGACACAGGTGCAAGACGCAGAAACAGGCCGGACCCAGTGGATTGATACCAACGATAAAATGGTGCAATACAATTACCACGAACAATTTATGCTCAATGAGGAAGCCTGCAGGCTCTCGTTTTTAAAATCGGGCGCCGACCTGCTTTACCTGCGAACAGATGAGGATTACGTAAAAGTGTTGCAGCAGTTTTTTTTAAAGAGAAAAAGATCAGCCAAATAAAACAGTTGACCGTAACCTGTGATAAAGAAATGTATATATACAAAAAGAAACAACATTCTAACGAAGAGCATCTTCGGCATAAGTTTGCATAACCGGTTACCGGAATTTTTGCTTGTGCTGCTGGCTCATTGTATTTTTTTTATGGATATTGCCTGTGCCCAGGCGCCTCCTGTAACTATAAAAGCCTCACTGAATCGCGATCATGTACTGATGGGGGAGCCGATGGAGCTGAAGGTTGAGATAAAAACGGGCTCCTCCCTTCCGGTAACAAAATGGGTTAACCTGCCCGACAGCTTCAATCATCTTGAAGTGTTGAGCCGCTCGCCGGTGGACTCTGTTACGGCAGCAAGTGGCACAATTTACCGCCAATCTTTTACCATTACGGGTTTCGACCCGGGCGCCTGGATGATCCCTGCTCTGCATATCACTATAAACAAAAAAGTGGTATATACAGATTCCCTGCCTGTAACCATTGTTCCCGTAGCATTAAAAGACAGTGCTTACCATGATATCAGGGAGATCATTGATGTGCCGGATGCAAAAACACCCTGGTGGTATTATTTAGCGGGCATAGTATCCCTTATCGCATTAGGTGCTTTAGTGTGGCTGTGGCTAAAGCGCAATGCCGGCAGATCCCAAACCACTCCCGGGTATGCCCATGGGCTTTCCCCGCTGGAAGAAGCGCTGGCCAGGCTCAGGCATTTGGAAACAGAACGGCATATAGCTAAAGAAGAATGGAAAAATTATTACACTACGCTTACCGACATATTTAAAACCTATATAGAAAGAAAGTTCAACATTCCGGCCCTGCAGAAAACAACGGATGAAGTATTGCTGTTCCTTAACAGCCGGGGTGGAAAACTGATGGTAAATGGGGCTGCGGAAGCCCTGCGTATATCCGACGCCGTGAAATTTGCAAGGTATTGTCCGCCAGGGGAACAGTCGGCCCTTTCGCTGCATGCTATTGAAAAAACTATTAAGGAACTGGATCATTTAAAACAATAGTGTTGCTCAGAGATTATTTTGAACATATTGAATTCGCGAATCCGGGGGTATTGTTCCTGTTGCTGCTCATACCGGTACTTGCAGGCTGGTACATCAGCTATGCCAACAGGCTGCGTGGCACGATGATGGTATCGTCGCTTAAAAGTTTTCGCAACACCCAATCCCTCAAGAGCAGGCTGAGGCATTTTCCTTTTGTATTGCGGCTGTTAGCCCTTACCTGTATCATACTGGCGCTGGCAAGGCCTCAAGCCCATAAAGACGAAAAAAATGTGGAAGGCGAAGGAATAGATATTGTATTGTGCCTCGACGTAAGCGGCAGTATGCTGGCACAGGATTTTCATCCCAACCGGCTTGAGGCGGCTAAAAAAGTAGCAGTAGATTTTGTGCGCAACCGCCCTACCGACAGGATCGGGCTTGTGATCTTTGCGGGAGAGAGCTTTACACAATGCCCGGTTACCGGCGATCATGCGGTGCTGCTGGACCTGCGGCGGGACAAGTACATCGGCGTGGCGCCGAAGCAGGCGAATGCACTCGCCGCCCTGGTCAAAGGCTGGCCGGGCGGTTCGGGAACCACGCTCGAGGCGCCGTCCGACGCCTCGCTGGCGAAAATGCTGGCCGATGGCCTGA
>CAZREP010000155.1:6153-12205 GCA_964599035.1 uncultured Terrimonas sp.
GCGATCATGCGGTGCTGGAAGCCCAGATCAGCCAGGTAGACGGCAGCTTTTTGACAGATGGTACAGCCATAGGATCGGGGTTAGCGACCAGCGCAGACCGGCTGCGGAGCAGCGATGCCAGGAGCAAAGTGGTGATACTGCTTACCGATGGCGAGAACAACGGGGGGTTGATCGATCCCAAAACAGCCAAGGAGATCGCGAGGTCGCTGAATATAAAAGTATACACAATCGGCATGGGCTCGGAGGGATATGCCAGCACTCCGGTTCCGGGGCCGGGAGGACAGGTTATTATGCAACAGGAAAAAGTGAATATTGATGAGGCTCTCCTGAAAGAGATCGCCACGGAAACCGGAGGGCAGTATTTCCGTGCCAAAGCGGATCACGGGCTTGAAGCGATCTACCGCGAGATCGACCGGCTTGAAAAAACAAAGATCAATATCACCACTACCCGGCAATATACAGAGCGGTTTCACCCGCTGGCATTAATGGCTATCGCCTTTGTTCTGGCAGAGCTCCTGCTCCGGCTGACAGCATTCAGGCAATTTCCCTAAACTTTATTGAGAAGAGTTTCACGCAGCGAACGCAAAGGAGCGGTGATCGCAAAGGAAACGATAATGGATATATGGCTAAAGCGGCGCTGCTATCGCCGCGAGAAAAATTTGTCTTTATGACTGTTTCTACATGTGGTTGTTGCATTATATTTCTGCATATTATTAGGCCATCACATTTAAATACATTCGCATGAATAATCCTGAAATCCGGCCAGTTAAATTTTACGTAGGTTTGTTGTTGAATTATGCTCATACGTTCAGCCTCAAAAAAGATATTCGATTTTAACCTGCTTAAGCGTGTATTCAGCTATGCGTCGCCGTATAAAAAACAATTCTTTATTTCTATAACATTGGCCATTGTGCTGGCGGTGCTGTCACCCCTGCGCCCCTGGCTGATACAGGTAACCGTGGATCAATATATCAGGAGCGGACTGGCTAAAGCGGTAATTATTATTACCATCATACAGATCGGTTTGCTTTTGGCAGAAACCGCTCTCCGGTTTTATTTTTCTTTTATTACATCGTGGCTCGGTCAAACGGTTGTAAAAGATCTCCGTATTACAGTATATAAAAAAGTGATTCATCTTAACCTTTCCCAATTCGACAGAACACCGATTGGAACCCTTACCACACGAACGATAAATGATATAGAAGCGGTGAATGATATTTTTTCAGAAGGGCTTATTTCTATTATCGCCGATCTTCTTTCCATTATCGCTATTCTGGGTGTTATGTTTTTTACCGACTGGAAACTTACGCTGGTGTGTATGGCCATATTACCTGTTTTATTTGTTGTAACCTGGTGGTTTAAAGAAAGCGTGAATGTATCTTTTCAAAAGGTCAGGAATGCCGTTGCCCGCCTCAATGCTTTTGTGCAGGAGCATATAACAGGCATGCCTGTAGTACAGGCTTTTGCCGCCGAAGACCGGGAGTTTGCCAAGTTCAAAAAGATCAACAGGGAGCATCGCAACGCCAATATCAGGGCTATTTTCGCTTATTCCGTTTTTTTCCCTTTCGTGGAAATTATAATGGCGGTATCTATGGGGTTAATGATCTGGTGGAGCGCAAAGGATGCCATACAGGGAGAAGCTACTTTAGGTATAATGATCGCCTTTATGCTGTACCTCAACCTGCTGTTTCGCCCGTTAAGAATGATAGCAGATAAGTTCAATGTATTGCAGATGGGCATGGTGGCCAGCGAAAGGATTTTTACCGTACTGGATAACCCGGATTATATTATCCGTGAAGGGGATTACGCACCTGCAGCTATCAAAGGGAAAGTGGAGTTTAAGTCGGTTTGGTTTGCTTATAACGAAGACAACTATGTTTTAAAAAATATCTCTTTTACTATTCAGCCGGGAGAAACGCTTGCTATTGTAGGGCATACCGGTAGCGGAAAAACCTCTGTTATCAGCCTGATCAACAGGCTGTATCATGTCCAGAAAGGAGAGATCTTTATTGATGATGCTAACATAGATCAATACCGGCTGGATGCGCTTCGCAGTAAAACAGGGGTAGTATTGCAGGACGTATTTTTATTTTCGGGCTCTATACACGATAATGTAACGCTGCGCAATGACGCGATCAGCAGAGAGGCGGTAATACGGGCAGCAAAATTGATAGGCATGCACGATTTTATCATGCAGCTCCCCGGCGGCTACGATTACAATGTAATGGAAAGAGGCAGCACTTTATCGTTAGGTCAGCGCCAGCTCCTGTCTTTTATCCGCGCCTTGCTGTATAATCCTTCTATTCTTATTCTGGATGAGGCCACTTCTTCGGTAGATACGGAAAGTGAGCAATTGATACAACACGCCATTGATACATTGGTGGAAGGACGCACATCCATTATTATCGCCCACCGGTTATCGACTATCCGGAAAGCCAACAAAATTATTGTGCTGGACAAAGGGGAGATCAAAGAAGCCGGAACACATACCGAATTACTGGAGCAGGAAGGGTTCTATGCCAGGTTGCACGAAATGCAGTTCGTTAAAAATGCAGAACGCTGACCTTTAGTTGAAATACAGGCTCCCGGGTCTTTACGGCAAACAAAAAGAGCATCTATGGTATAGACGCTCAGGGTGAATTGAAAATAAAGGGTACGGGTCGGGAATGAGTTTTTTACTTTTTGGTTCGATGTGCAATGGCAATGGATTCGCCTGACATTTCATTTATATCCGAAAGGTCTTTATACGCAATGCTGTGTTGGATAGATTCATTGGTATAGCTCACTTCTTCCAGTACACCGGCAATGAACCAAAAGCCAAGCTTTACCTGCTTGCCACTCTTGGTATCCCGGCCGTTTAAAGTGAAACTTACTTTATCGGCTAATGGCGCCAGGCTCATATCATTAATAAATACACTGCTCTTTTTATTATCGGCAGTTACGAAAGAAATGATATTGTCTTCAATACTGATGCTTGAAGCCTTATTGATTTCGCCGTCAATAAAATATACCTTATTTGCAGAATCGTATTTCACCTGCTGCTGCTGGTTGGAAATGAAATGGTAGCTGCCGGTCTGAGCCTTTGCCATGCCAGCAGAAGCAACCAGTATAATAAAAGCGAATATTGATCTCATAAAAATATATTTCACCTATAAACGCGGAAAGCGTTGTTGTATGACGCAGGCAACCCCTGTTTTCGCCTGCAGCCTGTTTTTGAAGGGTGAACTGATCTTATCGTCATTTTGCATTCATTCGTCGCAGGTAGTCGTATTAAAAAGCCTTATTTTCAGGAAAAGAAAGAAGAAGCGTTAACAAATATCAATGGCAATAGTGAATTGTTCAAAAGCGTCGCCCGGAAGCAAAATACTATGCCGCCATAGTACATTTATCAGGCGCAACCTTCAGATTTGTAAGTATCTTAAGTCAGCTAAGTGATCAGAGTTCTGTCGCTGAGTTTACAGTAGTGCAAAAGATTAATCAGGGCTCCCGAACGTTCGGGCGGCTTTTTGCGTTACTTTTTTCCGCAAAAAAGTAACAGAAAAAAAGAAGAAGACTTCTTTTGCGGTCGGCGTCTCACCGACTGGTAGCGGATACCTACACCCTCCCACGCCCGGATAAAAGAAAAAAGGGATTGACAGACCCTGATCCATATTGGTGGCTCACAGCCCCATCCAGTACAAACCAAACTGCCGGTACGATAAAGCTCACCTTCATCATACCGGCAGGAATAATCAAACGGAATAAAAGTCCGTTATTTATTTTGCGGAATTACTGGCCGCGGTAGTATCTTTTTCGTTCATGCCCTCCTCAATCTCTTTCTTAACGTTGCTTTTGGCATCGTTGAATTCACGGATACCCCGTCCCAGCCCGCGCATGAATTCGGGGATCTTACGTCCTCCGAAAAGGATCAGCACAGCAAGAATGATCAGTATCCACTCGGTACCGCCCGGCATTGATATCAATAAAGAATTGTAGTTCAGTAAAAGCATCGTATACAGTATTTAAATGTTGAGCAAACAAAGTTACAATTTTAATTGGTTGTTCCGCCAAATTATAAAATTACCGCGGACTTAACCCGGTTTTAACAACAAGCGCTGTTCCTGCAGGGGCGCCTTCAGTTCTGATTCCCAAGAAGTCTCCCCTGCACCGGTAAAAACGGCTTCTCTCCTGAATTTTTTCCGGTATTGCAGCGGGCTCATCTTTATCCTTTGCCGGAAGGTTTTATAAAAAAAAGACAGGTCCCCGAAACCGCTTTCAAAACAGATATGCGACACGGGGTGATCCGTATTCACCAGTTGCTGCATAGCATAGCTGATACGGAATTCCGTAACGGTTTCCACAAATGTTTTCCGGGTGGCCCGTTTAAAATATTTGCAGAAAGCCGTAGTGGTCATGCTCGCAATGGCAGCCGCGTTTTCAAGTGTGATCTGTTGCCTGAAATGGTCTACTATATAGGCCATTATTTTATTTATTCTTGACTGATCATCAAGTGAATGGAGAAGCGCTTCTCCTTCTTTATTGAGCAATATCAATTCGTTCGCCTCCGACAGCAGTTGCAGTAGTTCAAGGAAGGCGATCATTTTTTTAAAGGGATGATTTTCTCTTTCTATATATTGTAGCCGGTTTGCGGCCGCTGCGGCCGTATGCCCGTAAAATTGAATGCCGGCCCCGCTTTTTTGCAACAGCGTGCGCACGGAGCGCATCTCGTTTCGCTGGAAAAAACCTTTACCAAAGCAGTCTTCCCGGAATTGCAGCACCACGGTAGAGGCAGTTTTTTTATGTGTTACCTCTTCCTCTAGTTTCCAGCAATGTGGCAGGCCGGCGCCTAACAATATAAGGTCTCCCTCTGTAAACAGCGACATGTTATTCCCTACATACCTTCTCCCTTCCCCTTTGAGAATGAGGGTGAGCTCCAGTTCAGGATGATAATGATAAGGCGCCAAAAAAGCTTTCTCATTAAACTGCCGTGCCAGGAAGGAGTGCCCCGCCAGCGTGAGCAGCGACTCAAATGTAGGCTTCAACATGGCATATTTTGGTTGTTTTATTGTTTAATATGATAAGCCTGGATAAAATAACCCATTAAATAGCCAAGTTAGCCATTTTTTCGACGTATGATAATGGCTTATTTTGTTATTCACTCAAAACAAGTAATATGGAAATAGAGAAACTGCCGTCACTGGATGACACTAAAGCCCTGAATATCGCGACGATTCGTTCTTTCAGGGAGAACGGGCATGTGCTTATTCCCGGCATCCTTAACAGGGAAGAGGTTAAGGCGTATCGGGATATAATTAAAGATGCGGCGTATAAATACAATACGGAAACCCGGGCTATAGAAGAGCGCGACACGTATGGCAAGGCATTCCTGCAGATCATGAATTTGTGGGAGGTAGACAAGACGGTAAAAAGATTTACCCTGGCCAAACGGTTCGCAAAAATTGCGGCCGACCTGCTGGGTGTGGAACAGGTGCGGATATACCACGACCAGGCGCTTTATAAGGAAGCCGGTGGTGGCTTAACACCGTGGCACCAGGACCAGTATTATTGGCCCATCGATACGTCTAATACGGTTACGATGTGGATGCCCCTGATTGATATTACAGAGGAAATGGGCATGCTCACTTTTGCCTCGGGTACCCATGAAAAAGGCTTTGTAGGCGATGTGGCTATTTCAGATGAATCGGAAAAAATACTGGATGCATATGTAAAACAAAACGGCTTCGCTGTTACCCGGCCGCAAACCATGAATGCCGGCGATGCCACCTGGCATTATGGATGGACGCTGCATTGTGCACCAGGCAATGCCTCTGCTACCACAAGAGAAGTGATGACCATTATCTATTTTGCTGATGGGGCAGAAGTAATTAGTCCTAAAAATGAAAACCAGGAAGCCGACCGGCAGCGGTGGTTATGTGGAGCGGCGCCCGGCAGCAAAGCGGCTTCCGCGCTGAACCCTTTGGTGGCATAGCGTACAATCCTATCGAAGGCTGGTACATGAAAAAAGGGGCTGTCTCAAAAGTAAAACTTTAAGACAGCCCCAATTTTTTTATTT
>CAZREP010000156.1:0-2885 GCA_964599035.1 uncultured Terrimonas sp.
CATTTTGTTTTCCCTATAAAAAAAGAGGCTGCCCTTTTGAGACAGCCCCTTTTTTCTTCTTCCACTTCCATACGTCAATACACGGCAGTTTATGGCGGAGATATGAACAGGTGTTTTATGCTGGAAACGGATAAAGGTAATTTCTTTATGAAGGTCAATGCTTCCCTCTTTGGGCTGGATATGTTTGAAAAGGAAGCCGCGGGATTGATACAGCTTGCCGATACGGGAAGCCTTAAAATACCACGGCCGCTTTTTGATGGAAAGTTTCACCAGCAGATCTACCTGGTAATGGAATATATGCAGCCGGGGCAGCCTGCTCCCGGTTTTTGGGAGGATTTTGGTACCGGATTGTCACGGCTCCATCGTACCGGCAACGGGCAGTTCGGACTGGGATATGACAATTATATTGGTAAGATGTTCCAATCCAACAGGCAGCATGGCCGGTGGGCAGACTTTTACGGGGAAGAAAGAATACTGCCTCTTGTTCGCAAAGCCCATGAAAGCGGCATGCTTGAGCCGGGGCATGTGGCGGTGGTAGAGCGGATCTGCAGTAAACTGCCTGCTATTTTTCCGGAAGAACCTCCCTGTCTTTTGCATGGCGACCTGTGGAACGGGAATTTTATTGCCGGCACTGACGGGAAAGCCGTTTTGTTCGATCCTGCCGTATACTTCGGGCACCGGGAAATGGATATAGCCATGAGCCTGCTCTTTGGCGGATTTGACCGTGCGTTTTACGAAGCATATCACCATCATTTTCCACTGCAGTCTGGCTGGCAGCAGCGTACAGGGCTGTGCCAGTTGTACCCACTATTGGTACATTTGCTGTTGTTTGGCGGACACTACAGGGTGAGAGTAATTGAAACGATCGATCAATACAAGTAAGGTATCAGATTTCAGGTCTCAGGGTATAAGGTGTAAGGTTTAGGGGTGTTGGAAAAACCATAAACTCCCAAACCCCAAACTATCCACTTCTCACTCCCTTACATCAAACCATACTTTTTTGTCGCTGTCCCAAGGGCCGTTGTAGTTGATGGTCAGTTCCTCTCCCGGCAAAATGGTTCTCATGGTTTTAATATAAATGGTGTTGTTATCATAGTCCATAAAATATTCGCTGTTCGACCGGTAAGAGTGATTGTATATTGCAATGTAGCCGAGTGCCATGCAGCACCGGTCGCTATTTTCTCCCCATACAAAAATATAATCATGCAGCAGGGTTTGATCCAGGAGCTTCCTTTCATCACTGTTCATTACAATAACAGGCGATATCTCGATGACCGTTCCGCCTGGTATTTTTTTGCGGGTGAAAACGCCCCGTCCTTTATCTTTGGTGTGATCTATATACAGGTATTCAGAAAGCATATCATGCAAAGAAAGGGGTTTGGTATTATGCCGCAACAGGTAATGGTCAAAGCTATTTCTAATTTTGCAACACCAAAATAAAAAATTATGTCCTTCGAGCAGGAAGCGGCTTCTTTGCAGGATCAGTTCGATGAAGCCATTGCTTCTAATGATAAATTGATCATACATGATTTTCTGAACAACCAGAATATCAGTGATGTGGCGCAGTTGATCAGCGACAATGAAGATTATGAAACGCAGATCATATCCATTCTTTCTCCGCACAGGGCAGCAAGCACCTTTAAAATACTGGATGTGCCCGAGCAAAAAAGGATCATCCGGTCCTTACCTCCTCTCAAGACCGCTGAATTGCTTAACGAACTGCCTGCGGATGACCGTACTGCTTTCCTGGAAGAGCTGCCTACGGGAGCGGTAAGGGAATTGATCAAGCTGCTGGATCCTGAAGAAAGAAAGATCACCCTTTCGCTGCTGGGCTATCCCGAAGGAACGGTGGGGCGCCTGATGCTGCCTGACTATATTGCTGTGCATGAAGACTGGACCGTGCAGGAGGTGCTTGATGAAATACGGGCGGTGGGGACGCAGATAGAAACGATTGACGTTATTTATGTGATCAATGAAAAGGGTGAGTTCATAGACGACATGCGCATTCGCGATGTGATCCTGTCCAATCCCGACAAAGTGGTGTCGGACATCATAGACCGCCGCTTTATTGCGTTGAATGTCCACGACAGCCAGGAAGAGGCCAATAATGTTTTTAAAATGAATAACAGGGTAGCCCTTCCCGTTGTGGACGACAATAATATATTGCTGGGTATTGTAACCATAGATGATGTGCTTTGGGTGGCCAACGAAGAGTTTACGGAAAACATCCAGAAAATAGGGGGTACTCAGGCATTGGATGAGCCCTATCTTGAGATGCCGCTGTTCAGGCTGTTCCGCAAAAGGGCAGGATGGCTGGTGATCCTTTTTTTAGGCGAGATGCTGACCGCCACAGCCATGAGCTATTTTGAGGATGAGATCACTAAGGCTATTGTGTTGGCCCTGTTCGTGCCGCTCATCATTTCAAGCGGGGGCAACAGCGGCTCCCAGGCTTCCACCTTAATTATACAGGCCATGGCCATGGGAGAAGTATATATATCCGACTGGCTGCGGGTATTGAAGCGTGAGATCTTATCAGGGCTTATGCTAGGCACGGTATTGGGGCTTATTGGCTTTATGCGTGTGGAAATATGGTCGTATGTTTTCCCTGAGGTATACGGGGCTCATTCATTTTTTATTGCACTTACCGTAGGTTTTTCTTTGATCGGGGTGGTGCTGTGGGGAACGCTCAGTGGTTCCATGCTGCCGCTATTGCTTAAAAAGCTCGGCGCCGATCCTGCCGCCTCATCAGCGCCTTTTGTGGCTACGCTGGTAGATGTTACCGGGCTGATCATTTATTTTTCAATGGCCTATATTTTCCTCAGGGGTGTTTTGCTCTGATAAAAAAATCACGGATCGAAAAACTCTTTTTTTATAATATTGCGCAA
>CAZREP010000156.1:2895-11903 GCA_964599035.1 uncultured Terrimonas sp.
CAATAATATCGTTATCAGCTAAATAAAATATATAAATCATTTTAAATGTGTGGGATTGTTGCTTATATCGGGCACCGGCAGGCTTATCCGGTGATCATTAAAGGATTAAAAAGACTGGAATACCGCGGTTACGACAGCGCGGGCGTTGCACTGCTGAATCATGGCGTTAAATTGTATAAGAAGAAAGGCAAGGTGGCAAATCTTGAAGAAATGGTGTTGGGACAAGACCTGGAGGGACATGCAGGCATTGGTCATACCCGCTGGGCCACGCATGGAGAACCCAGCGACAGGAATGCCCATCCGCATCGCTCTGCCAATGGTAAATTGGCCATGATACATAACGGCATCATTGAAAATTACGCCCTCCTTAAGCAGGAACTGGTTAAAAAAGGATACCGGTTCCATAGCGATACAGATACAGAGGTGCTGCTTTACTTTATTGAAGATATACAGAAGAACAACAGCAGTACCCTGGAAGAGGCATTGCGCATTGCGTTGAAACGCGTGGTGGGTGCTTATGTTATTGTGCTGATTGACCAGGATAACCCGGATACGCTTATTGCAGCCCGAAAAGGCAGTCCGCTGGTAATAGGCATCGGAAAAGGAGAGCATTTTTTGGCCAGTGATGCTTCCCCTATCATTGAGTATACCAAGGAAGTGGTATATGTGAATGATTACGAGATAGCCATCATTAAGCCTGATGAGTTGATCCTGAAAAACCTGGGCAATGAAAGGCAAACACCTTTTATTCAAAAGCTGGATCTTGAGCTGGCAGCCATAGAAAAGGGAGGATATGCCCATTTCATGCTTAAGGAGATCTTTGAGCAGCCCCATACTATTTATGATTGCTTAAGAGGCAGGCTTGATGCAGCACAGGGAACGATCACCATGTCGGGTATTCAGAATAATATAGAGCAGATCAAAAATGCCAGCCGCATACTTATTATTGCCTGCGGTACTTCGTGGCATGCAGGGCTGGTAGCGGAATATGTGATCGAGGAATTGTGCCGCATCCCGGTTGAAGTGGAATATGCTTCCGAATTCAGGTACAGGAACCCGGTCGTTCATAAAGGGGATATGATCATTGCCATCTCCCAGAGCGGTGAAACGGCAGATACGCTCGTGGCTATAGAAAGGGCAAAAGAGCAGGGTGCCGTAATTCTTGGGATCGTAAATGTAGTGGGGTCGTCCATCTCCCGTATATCGCATGCGGGGGCTTATACCCATGCGGGCCCGGAAATTGGGGTGGCCAGCACAAAGGCGTTTACCGCGCAGCTTACCGTGCTTATTATGGTTGCGCTCCTGATCGCCAAAGAAAGAGAAACCATCAGCAAAGACCGTTATATACATCTGCTTAATGAATTGAACGAAGTACCCGAAAAAGTGAAGCAGACTCTGGAAAGTGCGGAGCATATCAAATCGGTGGCTTTAAAATATAAAGAGGTATCGGATGCTCTTTTCCTGGGGCGGGGATATAATTTTCCTATCGCACTGGAAGGTGCATTAAAGCTCAAAGAAATATCTTATATACATGCCGAAGGATACCCTGCCGCAGAAATGAAGCACGGCCCTATAGCACTGGTGGATGAATCCCTGCCCGTTGTATTTGTAGCCACCAAAG
This sequence comes from uncultured Terrimonas sp., assembly GCA_964599035.1. Taxonomy (GTDB): domain Bacteria; phylum Bacteroidota; class Bacteroidia; order Chitinophagales; family Chitinophagaceae; genus Agriterribacter. The sequence goes on from CAZREP010000156.1 coordinate 4,517, forward strand.
ACGCCTATCACGAAAAGATCATCAGCAATATACAGGAGATCAAAGCACGTAAAGGCAAGGTAGTTGCAGTAATTACGGAGGGAGATGAAATCGTTAGGGAGATGGCTGATGATGTATTGCCCATCCCCGAAGCGGATGAACTGGTAGCACCCATTATCAGCACCATTCCGCTACAGTTGCTTTCCTATTACATTGGTGTAGCCCGGGGCTATGATGTAGACAAGCCGCGTAACCTCGCCAAGAGCGTAACAGTGGAATGAGGCGGGAGGTATAGGGTGTAAGGTGGAAGGTATTAGGTATAGGCAAGTTACAGGGGGCAGGTTTCAGGGAATGTTCTCAAATCTCAAATCTCAAATTTCAAATCTCCTCATGAACCACATCAATAAGAAAGCCATAGATTCCCTCGGGTATAATTTTATCGCTCCGGAGTTCCTGCCGCAGGGCAAAGATGAATATCACCTGCGTAATATTCAAAACAGGAACGGCATTCAGTACAGGGAGCTGACAGCATGGGAGATTGAAGTGCTGGTACGTAACCGGAATACCTCTGATAACTGGAACAGGATACTGGTATCGGACGCTTTTAACCCGGAACTCGTGAAGAATTGCAAGTTTTTCGGGCTGGTTCGGATCGGCAAGCTGGAAGCTTATTATCTCGAATATCACAACCTGCGCATGCCCGTAGGTTTGTATAACAGCACGATCATCAGCTGCGACTTCGGTGATAACGTGGTGGTAGACAATGTGAATTATCTTTCGCACTATATCATCGGCAGCGAGGTGATCCTGGTGAATATTCATGAGCTGGCCACTACCAGCGCGGCTAAATTTGGGAATGGCATTATTAAGGAGGGGGAAAGTGAAAGCATCCGCATATGGCTGGAAATATGCAATGAGAATGGGGGCAGAAAAGTTATACCGTTTACACGCATGTTACCCGGCGATGCCTGGCTATGGTCTAAATATCGTGATGATGAAGTGATGCTGGAGCAATTCAAATGGTTTACGCAAAAAGAATATGATGTACAAAGAGGATATTACGGAAAGATAGGCGACCGTACGATCATTAAAAACACCAGTATTATCAAAGATGCGTGGATAGGGTCGGATGCCTATATCAAAGGCGCCAACAAGTTGAAAAACCTCACTGTTAATTCTTCTGCGGAAGCGCCGTCGCAGATAGGAGAGGGGTGTGAGATGGTCAATGGCATCATAGGGCTGGGCTGCAAAGCGTTTTACGGGGTGAAGGCCATTCGTTTTATTATGGCTTCCCATTCCCAGTTAAAATACGGGGCACGGCTGATCAATTCTTATCTCGGCAATAATTCCACCATTTCCTGCTGCGAAGTACTCAACTCGCTTATTTTCCCGTCGCATGAGCAGCATCATAACAACTCTTTTCTGTGCGCCGCTACGGTGATGGGACAAAGCAATATGGCTGCAGGAGCAACGATCGGCTCTAATCATAATTCACGCAGCCCCGACGGTGAACTGATTGCCGGCCGTGGTTTTTGGCCGGGGCTTTGCGTAAGCCTCAAGCACAATTCGAAATTTGCCTCTTTTAATATCCTTGCCAAAGGTGATTATCCGTATGAATTGAATATTCCCTTTCCATTTGCCCTCATCAGCAATGATCTTGCCAACGACCGGCTGGTGGTTATGCCGGCTTACTGGTTCATGTATAACCTGTATGCTATTGCACGCAACGAATGGAAATACAACGACCGCGATGCCCGTATTGAAAAGGAGCAACGGATAGAATTCAATGCCCTGGCGCCCGATACGGTTAATGAACTGATGAACGCGATCAGGTTGTTGGCCCTCTATACCGGAAAGGCCTTCCTGGCAGGAAAAGATCAGGGTAAATCTTCGTCTGATAAAGCATATATCAAAGCCGGCCGGCAGCTCCTCGAAACAAAAAACAGGATAGTTGACGAACTGGAAATCGGAGCTGAAGGGCTGGAGAACAGCGAAAGGAAAACCGTTATCATTAAGGTACAGCAGGCATATACCCTGTTTAAGGAACTGGTGATATATTACGGGGCAACACAATGCATAACGCAGTTCCTGGAAAATAATTTAAAAACCTTTTCGGCTTTTACTAAGCAGTTGCCTTCTTCACCCAAAAGGAATCAATGGATCAATGTGGGTGGACAGCTGATCCCTGAGCGGGAAGTGGAAAAATTCAGAAAGCATGTGCACACAGGCAAAATAAAAAGCTGGGATGATGTGCATGCATTTTATGCTATGCAGGCGCAGGCATATGATACCGATAAGTTTGAGCATGCTTTTGCCGCGTTACTTGAAGTGCTTGGCATTACCGCTGCTGCATTTACCCGGGAAGTCTTCAGGGATGTTTTGCGGCAGTCGGTACAAACCAAAACCTGGCTCACGGAAGGCATATATGAATCGAGAGCCAAAGACTATACCAACCCTTTCCGGACCATGGTGTTTGACACGAAGGAAGAGATGGCTAAAGTTTGGGGCAGGCTGGAAGACAACAGCTTCATTGCGATGCAGCAGGCGGAACTAAAAGAATACAAAAAAAAGGTAAAGGGTTTAATGAAAGCGTTTAAGTTATAATGTAACTGTACTGGTCATCATCACCTATAACTCTTTGCATGACGTAATCGTTCATGAAATAACCATTCCCGATGGCTATATCTTCTTCCCGCACCACGTAGAAGCCCTGGCGGATATAAAAGTCTTTTGCTTTGTTATGCCGGTTCACGTTTAATTCCAGGATCGCTGTGCCGGCCGGACGGATTGTCGCAATGATATGATCTATTAATTTTCTTCCTGTACCTTTCCCCTGCTGATTTTGCAAAACATAAATTTTATGCAACCTGTATATGTCTTTTTGGGGGGTAATTGACCAGGAAGCAAAAGCAACCGGATCGTTATGTTCAGTGGCAATAATAAACCGGTGATGTTGTATATTGATCTGGTGTTGCAATGAAGATTCGCTGTACATCATTTCCAGCATATAGGCTGTTTGTTTTCCGGAGAGAATGCCGGAATAGGTCTGCGGCCAAACAGCATAGGCAAGTTTTCTGATCAGGGGTATATCGGCAATGCCGGCTTCTCTAAAATGGATCATAGTTGTAAAAGTCAAAAATACAACAGCCGGCTACAAATAATAAGTAAATGCCGGCAAATAATAAGTAGGAGTTGGTGTGTCAGATAAACCCTGCTACTTTAGACAGAATATAAACCATGGATAAAGCAGTGCTGTGTAAAGAGTGAAAAGGGAGAAAGAAACATTGTGCTCATCTTTACCCTGAAAAATTCAGTCAAAAAAAATTATTGCATTGTATAACATGGAGGATAAATTTGAGTAATTTACTTACTATTAATAATAGCATATATGAAACAGCAGTTCCTTTCCAGGCTTTTCCTGTACCTTTTGTTGCCGGTTATTATGATCACGGCTTATGCCTGTAAAAAAGACAATGGTTCTGAAACTCCGGGGTCTGGTTATTACATGCGCTTTAAAATTAACGGAACACAGGTAGAATATAAGGGGCAGATAGAAGGCACTTTTGATAAAGCAACGGCACTGCAGCATAATACATCGCTTGCAGGACTGAAAGATCCGCTGGTAGCCACTAAAAATAATATGACCCTCCTGCTGGCCACAGAAAATGAAACCCAAACGGGGCTTACTTATACAAGCTATACTACCGGAACCTCAGGCATGCAAAAGGCCAAGCTTGTTAACCTGGTGTATATTGATGAAAACGGAAAGAATTATCTTTCCTGGATGGAAGAATTTGCGCCTGCCCTGCCTTCCGGAACGGAGACGAAAGCAGGCATAAAAATTACGGAAGCAACAACAGACCATATGAAAGGTGTTTTTTCCGGGGTATTGTATGATGAAGGATACACCCAGAAGCTCAATATTACAGATGGCGAATTTTATGCCCGACGGTATAACTGAGAAGAAGGTATAGGGTGGAAGGCGTAAGGTATCAGGAGTGTATGTCTTGAAGTTTATGGTTTGAAGTTTATTGTTGCATACGTCTGGAATTTGAGATTCTATTTCCACATTTCCACACTTTCAAATTTTCAAATTAATCCCCGGTCTGACGCTCCTTCCATCGCGTATCGGCCGCTTGCATTTTCACATATACAGTTTCACGCAGCGCTCGCAACGGAGCAAAGACGCAGTGCAGAATAGTTGTTGTTTTTACATTATCACACTTCCACATTATCAAATTTCCACACTTTCAAATTTTCAAATTGACCAGCGGTCTGACGCTCCTTCCATCGCGTATCGGCCGCTTCATTTCCACATTTCTCACATTTTCACATTTCTCACATTCGCATCCCATCATAATTTCTGCTATTTTTTTTATAAGAATTAACATTGCCCGTTTTTTAAAATAGAGATAAAATTGAACCCTGAAAAAGCGTCTTTTACGAACATGCCCGAACGGGTGTTGTTATTTTTAATTTGACCGCTTATATTAATTGCTTATGCCTGAAAATATTTACCAGAATGATGCTGCCTGCTGGCGACAGTTGAAAGAGGGCAATGCAGAGGCCCTGGGGTATTTATATGATACCTATATCGACAGGCTGTTTCATGCGGCCTTAAAGATCACGGACAACAGGGAACTGGCAAAAGATGCGTTGCAGGAGATCTTCGTAGAAATATGGCATTACAGGGCCAGTATCGGGGTGGTCAATCATTCTTACAGCTATCTTGTAAAAGTGCTGAAAAGCATTATTCTTAAAAAGATCAAGCGCAAGGTTGTTGTAAATGAACTGCACGATAACCAGCAGCTTTTGCAGGAAGATGCGAATATTGAGGAGATCATTGTTTCCTCTGAGCGGGTCAGTGAACAAAAAAGCCGTTTAAATATGGCTCTGGCGCAGCTCACTTCCCGACAAAAACAGGTAGTCCGCCTTCGCTTTTTTGAAGGACTCACCTATGAGCAGATCGCTGTGAAGTTAAGCATGAACTACCAGTCGGTAAATAATCTTGCCTTCCGGGCAATGCTCAGCCTCCGCAAACAAATGTGTTAATTTTTTTCGTCTTCACGGGTATCGGAGTGCTTCCGGGGTCTCTTTCTTATTTTTTTAGGGTATTTATCCGCTGGCTTCGGCAATGTCGGGCTTGCGAGAAGATGGGTATCATAATTTAAGCTATTTTTTTGATAATAATTAACATTTGTTAGTCTGTGGAATTTGATAAAATTGGGACTTTATTCAAGGAGTGCTTTGCTTTGATCTGTGTATAACAAATTAATAAACAACACAATTTATTATCATTGTATATAGTTTATATATGCCATGTAATCATTTTCTAAACCAAAACAATCAATACCATTCATCACATTAACCGTTTGCTCATGAAAAGAACTTTAAAGGCGTATGTCCTGCCACTGCTTATTGTTTCCTTTTTTTTCATTGCTTCCTGCAAAAAGGATGAGGCTCCCAAAACAGACCTTGCCGCTGCCAAAAAAGAATGGGTAACGGGCACCTGGAATCAGAAAGACATTCAGCTCGGGGTGTCTACAAGCGTAAATGTTCCCGGTGTTGGAAAAGTGCCACTGAAAGAAGGTATGAGCATGCTGGATGATCCTACCATTAATGCGCTTTTAACAGGCGCCGTCGGGGCAAATCCATTTGCCTTTACCCGTAATAATAAATATAGCTTCAATGGTGATGGGAGTTATAAGGTAGACGGGGTTGTAGATTTTGGCGGTGGTGCTAAAGTGTTGGCCGGTGGATCTGGCACCTGGGATACGGAAGTGTACAGTTCTGTGCTGGCCTTATTCCCTGAGAAGGATCAGAGAGACCCACACTGGATCAATAGCATTACGGCAACCCGGTTAAATCTTGCCATTTCTGTAACGCTCCCTGGTCTGGGTGATGTTCCCATGAAGCTAATACTTGAAAAGTAATAAAGGAGATGCTAATTCTAACTTTGAAAACAAATTCTTTTTATTAAACCAATCAATTGTTATGAGGAATTGCTGCTTAATGACCAGGTTATTCTTTTTTAGCCTGCTATTATTTTTAAATGTGGCTGCTGTTGCAGCCGACTTCCCGGTGCGTGGTTCGGTAACGGATGAAAACGGGGCTGTTGCGGGAGTAACAGTTACCGAAAAAGGCACATCCAATGCCACTACTACCGACAATAACGGTAATTATTCCATTACCGTTAAAAATGCGAACAGTGTGCTGGTATTTACTTTTGTGGGGTATAAAACGGTGGAAGTAGCCGTATCAGGCCGCTCAATGGTGAATGCCACTATTGAAAGTGCAGCCCAGGAACTTTCCGGTGTAGTGGTAACGGCGCTGGGCATTACCCGTGAAAAGAAATCACTGGGTTATTCCGTTGAAGAAGTAGCCGGCAAAGAAATGAACCGGGTGGCACAGGAAAATGTGCTGAATGCCATGTCGGGCAAGGTGGCCGGTGTTACGATCAACCAAACCGGCGCGGCCGGTTCATCTGTAAGTATGGTGATCCGTGGAGCTACTTCGCTGAGCAATGATAATCAGCCTTTGTTCGTGGTAGATGGCGTACCTATTGCCAATACGCTTAATAATGTAAGCCAGGTGGGTAATGATAACCGGGTAGATTATGGTAATGCTATTGGCGGACTTAATCCGGATGATATTGAAAGTGTATCTGTTCTTAAAGGGCCCAGTGCCGCTGCACTGTATGGCTCACGGGCAGGCAATGGCGTGGTGCTGATTACTACGAAAACCGGTAAGGGGCTTGATAGAACAACAGTAAATTTTATTTCCAATACCGTATTTGAAAAGCCTTATAAGTTTTTAAAATGGCAAACGAAATATGCAAGTGGCATTTTTCCCGCTATTCCGGTAGGCATATCGGGTAACCTGTTTACTGATCCTCTCGGGGTATCTGATCCGCGTTTTAACCCGGATTATGTAATTATAGATGAATCGGGAGGCTCCGGTGGCCCGGAATTAGACAGAGGATATATGGCGATCCAGTGGAACAGTCCCCTGGATGAGAACGGTAAACCCATTCCGCTTCCGTTGGTTTCTCACCCTAACAATGTAAAGAACTTTGTTCAAACGGGAGTAACTACAACCAATGGCGTATCTGTTGCCAATAGTACGGAAAAGATAAATTACCGAGTTTCCCTGTCGGATATGCGCAACAGGGGGATCGTACCCAATTCGGATCTTTTCCGTAATACATTGAATTTTAATTCTTCACTTAAAGTAAGTAAAAATTTCCGGCTGAGTACCAATATGGACTTCAGCAGGAATAGGTCCAATAATCGCCCTGCCGGCGAAAGAGGTGCCAATCCTTTACAATGGGCCTATGCAGTATCTCCTAATAATGATATCCGGGATTTGAAAGATTACTGGGTACCGGGACAGGAAGGGCTTGCAGTAG
>CAZREP010000157.1:0-11215 GCA_964599035.1 uncultured Terrimonas sp.
CCCGGCTTCCCACCCAGCCTATACTCAAAACTATTCCCCGCGTTGCTTTCTCGGTGGAAGGTACGGTAACCAACCAGGAAGGAGAACCTTTGCTTGGGGTTACGGTGCAGGTAAAAGGTAACGGAAAGGCAACGACAACCGATGGCAAGGGGCATTTTGCTTTGAACGATATTGATGCGAATGCGGTGCTGGCGTTTTCTTATGTAGGATTTGAAACGCAGGAAGTAAAGGTGGCGGGAAGATCGAATGTAGAAGTTATCATGATATCCTCTACCCAGGCGTTGGAGCAGGTAGTAGTGGTGGGTTATGGAAAAACGAAAAAGGTGAATTTAACCGGGGCGATATCCTCCGTCAATAGTGCCGAAATTGAGAAGCTAAATGTAACTCAGCCATCCCAGTTGTTTGCGGGTCTTGCAAGCGGCGTTACGGCTATTCAGGGTTCGGGACAGCCAGGTAAGGATAACGCTACTTTGCGGATACGTGGCTTAGGAACGTTCAGTTCGGCGGGGACTTCCCCACTTGTGCTGATTGATGGGGTTTCCAGCGACCTGGATCAGATCAATGTAAATGATATTGAGAATATCTCTGTATTGAAAGATGCTGCCTCTGCCTCGATTTACGGAACCAGGGCGGCTAATGGTGTTATACTCATTGAAACCAAAAAAGGAAAGGAAGGAGTTACTAAGGTTACTTATCAGGGCAGCCTCGGTTTTCAAAGTCCCTCTCAAATACCCAAGATCGTTGACTCCTGGGTATACGCCGAAATGATTAATGAAGCATTACAAAATGCCGGCAGTAACCAACAGTATACGGAAGCAGAGATACAAAAATTCAAAACGGGCGAAGACCCGGATAATTATCCAAACAAACGGCATTACGATGATTTGGTTAAATCCGGTAGCGGGTTACAAACAGAGCATTACCTGAGTTTTAGCGGCGGAAAAGCTAATAATGCTTATTTGTTTTCGGTGGGTTACTTAGACCAGAGCGGCTTTGTTAAGGAGTCCGGACATAAACGCTACAACATACTGTTCAATTCAAACAGCAGGTTATCGGATAGATTCAGACTGAATACAAGTTTTCAGGGAAGAGTGGGAAAAACAACAGAACCTACTACCATTAGAAGGCCTGATGGAGTGAACGGGCTTCTTGGTGATGCGTTGAAGATCCCAAATACAATAGCAGGAAAAAAATCTGACGGTTATTATGGGCAGCAAACAGGTTTTACCATTGAAGGTTGGATGGATAGTGAATCCTTTATTAAAGACGCGACTAACAGGATGAATGTAAGCGCAGGTTTCGAATGGGATATAGTTAAATCCCTGAGGTTGACCGGTCTGGCAGGATATAATTACGATAATATTAAATACAAACGGTTTTGGCCTTTATTGGTGGTAGATCAAACTTATACGGAAGGTCCGTCTGAATTAACCGAGACACGAACAGAGAATTCGCTGCTTACTTTGCAGGCGCTTCTCAATTATGATAAGACGATTAAAAAGCATGAATTTCATGCACTTGGCGGTTTCTCTCAGGAGAGCAATACAAACAGTTGGCTGCAATCTTCCAGGGATAATTTTCCCAGTAACACTTTGTATGAAATAAGCGCCGGAGCGCCGTCGAATCAGCAAAACGGCGGCTCTGGTTATGAATGGGCATTGCAGTCTTTCTTTGGTCGCCTCAACTATATTTACGATGGGAAATACTTATTCGAAGCAAATACACGATACGACGGATCTTCAAGGTTCCCTACCCAAAACCGATGGGGTGTTTTCCCTTCTGTGTCCGCCGGCTAGATTATTTCCCAGGAATCTTTTTTTCATTTCGACCCTGTAAATCATTTGAAAATAAGAGGATCATGGGGGAAGCTTGGAAACCAGAATATCGGAAATTACCCTTTTCAACAGATATTATCGCTGGGGTTGGATGCACCTTTTGGAATTGCTGAAAAAATGTACTCAGGTGCTGCAGCTACCAGGGTTCCCAGCACCGATATTACGTGGGAGTCAACCCGTGTTATCGATGTAGGGTTGGACATAGGATTGCTAAATAATAAAATAAATGTTTCATTAGACCTTTACGATAAACTGACTTCCGATATTTTATATAACGTTACAGCCTCAACAGTGTTAGGGATGACTCCTTCCGTGCAAAATGCGGGAATGGTGTCTAACAGAGGAATTGATCTCACCCTTCAGCATAGAAGTCACATAGGTAATGTTTTCTATAATATCTCCGGTAATTTTTCATATGTGAAAAATAAAGTGAAAAAATTAGCAAATGTTCTACAGGATGTAAACTCCGGCCTTTTTGTAGGGTATCCGTTACAGTCTATCTATGGGTATGTGGCAGATGGGCTATTTATTGATCAGCAGGATGTTGATAAGTCTCCCACTCAACCCAGGGTAGCTGCACCGGGAGATATTAAGCTGTTAGATATCAGTGGTCCTGATGGCGTTCCGGACGGGAAAGTAAATGCCGACTACGACCGGAAAATTATTGGCAACCGATTCCCGAAGTATACTTATGGATTAACATTTAATCCCCGTTACAAGGGACTGGATCTTTTTATTAATTTATACGGTATTGCCGGTCTGGATAAAATATTGGGAGGCTTTGCAGATAATGCCTTTTATCAGGGCTCCAATCCCCAGGAATGGATGATGGATCGATGGACAAAGGAGAATCCAAATCCGAAGGCATCCTACCCCAGGTTTTTAGTGGTGGGCGGAGGCGAGCAACAGTTTTACACTTCCACTTTTGTAATGCAGAATGCCTCTTTTTTAAGGATCAGTAATATTCAACTGGGATATACTATTCCTCAGAAGCTGTTAAGCAGGATTCAGGTTTCAAAACTTCATGTTTATATAAACATAAAGAATCCTTTCATTTTCGATCATTTCAGGTTAGGCTGGGATCCGGAAACCGGAACCGGGTATCCCCCTGCCAGGTATGTTGGCGGAGGTATAAATGTTAATTTCTAAACTATAATATTAAAAATATGAGGTTGCAAATTTCATCATATAGTTCGAAGACGATTCTTCTATTTTTCGTATTGTGTGTGATAAATATATTGGAAGGATGTGTCAGCCTGAATAAGGACCCGTTGGACAGCTTGTCGACCGGTACCTTTTGGAAAACGGAGAATGATGCAATGCTGGGACTGACAGGGGTTTACAGAGTTGCCGGTGGTGTACAGCAAAGCAATTTTGATCTTTGGAGCCAGCTTGCCTGTTTATATCTTTTTGAGGCCACCACAGATAACGGATTTGAAAAAGACAACCAGGTTACCGATTTCAACAATGGCTCGCTGGCGTCTACCTACGATCCTGTCAGAGCATTGTGGGCTAATACTTACACACACATTTCCAGGTGCAATAATTTTATCGATAATGTTGATGGTGTACAGATGAATCCGGATAAGATGGCCGGAATGAAAGCGGAAGTGAAAGTGATCAGGGCCTATGATTATTTTAATCTTTACTTTTTTTGGGGAGATGTGCCTTTAACAACCCATGTACTAACTGTGAACGAGGCAAATAATATTCCTCGTAGTTCGAAAGCTGAAGTGGCTGATTTTGTAATTAAGGAATTACAGGAAGCTATTCCCTTGCTGCCCGTTACCCGGCCGGATAGCGAACGCGGGCGGATCACAAAAGGGGCAGCCCTGGCTATTTTAGGGCGTGTAATGATGGCTGAGAAGCAGTGGGATAAAGCGAGAGATGCCTATAAACAGATCATGGATATGGGCGTTTATGTTATTGACCCGCATTTTAAGTCCATTTTTGAGGAAAAGGGCGAAGCCAGTAAGGAGCATATTTTAGTAAGTGTTCGCATGCCGGATGTATATGGAACTCCCATGCTTCGGGGTTGTCATGGATTTGACTTTGGCGGCTGGCATTGGTTCAGCCCTTATAATGAGCTGGTGGAAGATTTTGAATGCTCCGATGGTAAGCCCATCACAGAATCACCTCTATATGATTCCGAAAATCCATATGCAAACAGGGACCCAAGGCTGTACAAAACGATAGGGATCAATGGGCTTACTGTTTTTAAGGGCAAAATGTATGTTTCTCATCCGGATTCGTCTGCTGTCAAATACCAGGATCAGGTAACGCGTCGTCCGTGGAGCGGCTATCTGCTTCATAAGTTCAGCGATGCGGATTATGAAGGAAACATCGTACAGTATGGTGGTGATTTCCCAATGATCCGCTATGCTGAAGTGCTATTGAGCTACCTGGAGTCCTGCATAGAAAGCGGATATCCTGTTACACAGGATTTGTTGAATGAAACGATCAATAAAGTGCGTGGGCGTGAGGAAATTCAAATGCCGCCGGTAACCGAAACAGATGTTACTAAATTAACTACCATACTGAGACGGGAGCGAAGAGTGGAACTGGCCTGGGAAGGGTTACGGCTATATGACCTGTTCAGATGGCGTATTGCCCATGTTAAATTGAAGGGTACATTTACGGGAATGAAAGTTTGTCCGGCCTCACAAGCTGCAAATTATAGTACTGTTAAAGTAGATTCAAAAGGATATTATTTCTGTGAAGAGACCAATTTTCGTGAAAATATAGACTACCTGTGGCCCATTCCTCAGACGGAAAGGGACGTTAATCCGAATCTTACTCAAAACCCGGGGTATTGATGTTGTGGACAACATAAAATGAGGGTATGATATTTCCATATTCATTCACTGGAAAAAGAAATAGCATCGTGAGCATTTTATCCCGAAATAATCAAGAAGAGTTATTCTAAACGATCTGGAAATAAGCATATGAAAAATTTGATCCTGACTACCATTGTATTATTTGTCTTTAATTTTTTATCCGGGCAAAGCATTAACCGTAAAACGGATGTGCTTGTATATGGCGCCACGCCTTCCGGAATTATGGCTGCCATTACGGTAAAGAAAGCCGGGCATTCAGTAATTCTTGTAGAACCGAGCAGATGGGTAGGTGGGATCCTGGGTGCCGGGTTAAAACCGGTTCAGGATATGCCTAATTATGAAGCTGTAGGCGGAACTACCCGAAAATTAATGCTGAGCCTCGGGATCAGAACGGATAAGGATTCTTTGACTATCGAAGAAGTTCTGCGATTAAGCAGGGATAAAGTCACTCCTGAATATATCAGAGAGGATTTTTTAAAACTGCTTCAGACATATGGTATTCCTGTAATTTATGACCATAGGATTAGCCGGACAGTAAAAACAGGCAATAAAATAGAAGGCGCATATTTCGATTTAGCGCCCTTTGATAATTTAGGCTGTCCTGTTGGTGAAGCAAAAGTTCATGATAATTTACGAATTGAGTCCAGGATTTTCATTGATGCAAGCTATGATGGTGAATTGATGGCAAGATCTGGTGTTTCCAATCGGATAGGAAGAGAATCTGTTGTTGATTATGATGAGCACCTTGCCGGAGTGCGTCCTCTTGATAATATTACGCCAATCAGTCCGTTTGTGGTGCCGGGGGATGCCAATAGCGGATTGCTGCCTTTGGTTGAAAATGATCATGGTAAGCCATTAGGCGCCGGTGATCAGTATACCCAGGCGTATAATTACCGGTTTTATGTTACCTCAGATCCCAAAAGGCGTGCACCGATAACCCCGCCGGACAACTATAACCCCCTGGATTTTGAACTGGTAGGCAGATATGTAGAGTATTTAAAGAAAGATTCGAAAGATCGTTCTGAACTAAATGAAAGGCTAAGTTGGATCTTTCCGGGATGGTTGAATTCAAGGGATTATAATTACCAAAGACGTTCCCTGATAACAATGGCCCCTCTTGGGATCAATCATTTATATGCCGACGGGGATTACGCAACAAAGGCCCGTATTTGGAAATCATACCAGGAATACCTCAGAGGTCTCCATCATTTCTTATCTACAGATAAAAGAGTTCCTGAAGATTTCAGAAAAAAAACGGCGAGTTTAGGACTCGATAAGTTTTATCATCCCGAAACAAATGGATGGCCGCACCAGCTATATGTGCGTGTGAGCCGTCGTTTGATTGGTCTATATACTATTACAGAACACGATGTATATAATAAGCCCCATATAGCAGATCCGATTGGTTTGGCACAATATGGGATTGATACTTATCCTTCCCGGAGGATATGGTTTAAGCGCAATGATTCTGTATTTGTGGCTATTGAAGGCAATATGTTTGTTGGAGGGGGGGAGGGACCAACTAACGTACCTTATCCTGTTCCATACCGGGCGATCGTTCCGCAAAAGCATGAATGTACTAATTTACTCGTATCCGTATTGTTTTCCGCCTCTCATTTAGGCTATGCATCAGCGAGGATGGAGCCTACTTTTATGATCGTTGGAGAATCCGCCGGAATAGCTGCTGTTCACGCTATAGAAGAAAATGTTCCGGTTCAGGATATCAATATGGAAAAATATTTAAAAAACTTAGAGCGTATTGGGCAACGCCTGTTTTGGAAGCGATGATTAAATGTTGAATTTGAATAGTGTGTAAACAGGCAGAATGTTTATATAGGATAAAAATGAAATAAAATCTCAACGTCACGCATGAACATCAAATACACCTTTTTAGCGCTTTGCATTATTGTTGCGTCCTGTAGCACAAATAACAGGTCAAAATCTCTTTTGAGCGGAAATCTTAAGGGATGTGTAATAAAAACAGAGATTAAAACGGATGTGCTGGTATATGGAGCAAGTGCATCTGGTGTATTGGCCGCAGTGGCATCGGCGAGAGAAGGTTTATCTGTTGTAATAATAGAGCCTACCTATACGATAGGAGGTTTATTGGCATCCGGCTTTAGAATGCAGCAGGATGTCCCGGATGCTCAGCATTTGGGCGGGCTTACGAAAGATTTTTATAATAAAGATATATCTCTTCATGTGGGGATATATGCCAAAACTTTAAGGCATTATCAGGGAGCCGGCGAAGATAATATAGCTTTCTTAAAAGAATATATTGATAGGTATAAAGATCTGATTACCGTTATAGTTAGTCATAGAGTAGCGGCCGTTGAAGTTGATAAGGGGATTATTAAAAATGCTGTTTTTGAATATGCCCTGGATAATGAAAATGGAGTGCCGGCCCCTTACCGGTCTTCTAACGATCTTACCCGCGTAAGCGCTAAGGTTTTTATAGATGCAAGTTATGAAGGGGATCTGATGGCGATGTCGGGCGTGTCTTATAGAGTGAGCAGGGAGTCTAAAGAGGAATATGGAGAATCATTGGCAGGCGTTGTAATAAGTAAAACCTACCCCGGGGTGGATCCGTATAAGATAAAAGGCGATCCTAAGAGCGGGCTGCTTTCTCCCATCTATCCTGATCTGATTGGAGGTGAAGGTGATTCCAGCAGGTTTTTTATGGGGTGGAATTTTAAGCTCGCATGGGAAGAGCATCCAACTGAAAAATATCCGGGAGTACCCATTGATCCTCCTTTGCAAAAAGACCCTGATGTATATGAATTACTGAAAAGATATAAAGAAGCGGGGTATAAAACAACCTGGCCGGAATCTAATTTTAATAGACATGAATTGATGACCGGTGCTATTCCGGGTATGCAAACAGATTACCCTGACGGAAGTTGGGCCACTCGTTCGAGGATATGGCAGGCATTTATTGATCATGTAAAAACATTAACTGATTTTACCGGAAAGGATGTACGGTTATTGTCAGACTATAGAAAGGAAACGAGCGGTTGGCCCTTTTTATATATGCGGGGAGGTAGAAGGATGATAGGAGAGTATGTAATGACCCAACAGGATTTACAACTGCAAACAGATGTACCTACCCCGGTGGGGATGGGATATTACAAAGTGGATATATATCCGACAAGGCTGGGTGTTAATAATAATGGAGTTCTTGTACAGGAGGGAAATGTTTTTGAGTTGGTTTCTCCGGGGCCTTATCAAATTCCGTATGGCGCTATCATTCCCAAAAGAAATGAAATCACCAATCTTTTGGTGCCTATGATGATGTCTGCAACCCATGTGGCTTATTCAAGCATTCGGATGGAAGGCACATATATGGTATTGGGAGAATCTGCCGGAATCGCAGCTTCATTAGCGATAAAAAGTAATAAAGCCGTTCAGGATATTAACCGTAACGAGTTGACTTCTTTATTAAAGAAATATGGACAGCAATTGGAATGGGATGGAACAGGGTTCTATACGAAAGGCTTATGGAGATCAAATATATATGGTAAACCGGCCAAGGATACCGGAAGATGGGAAACTCATCCTGAAGAATATACCAGGCGTCCTGTTAAAACGCTTTGGAAATAAAAAGCATACAACAACCTGCTGATTATTATTCTCCCCTAAAATGGACCTTTTAAAAGGTATTATCTGTTTCTTATGATATATTGTGATATAAAGTCTGTGCAAATCGTTTGCGTCAGGCAGTTATATCATTTCTAAATTATTAAACATGATACCTGTTAATAAAAATACTACCCGGGTTAAGTCTGAGGTTGCAGTTACAAGAAAAACATTTTTGAAACAATCTTCTTTGTCCCTCCTCGGCTTGGGCTTGCTTCCTTTTGGTGCGTCTTCCCTGAGCGTCAATGATAACCTGTCCGGCCATTTCGGTAGGAATAGCGATGGCAGCAATGAAAAAAGATTGCGATCAATTACATATAATGTCTTTAACGGTTGCATTGGCTATAAGGATATTAATGGCCGGGAATTGCCCCCGGGTGAAGACAGCGTACTGGTGAAGACTGCCAGGGATATGGGACAGGTCCCCAAACGGATCATGCTGGAGCTGGCATTATATCAACCCAATATCATTAATTTTTCTGAATCTCCCAATGAAGGGGTGGTAGCGGAAATGGCGAAGATGCTTAACCTGAACTATGCTTTTTTTCCCGGTGCAAAAAATGGGGAGGGGCATTTTCCCGGTAGCGTTCTGACTACTTATGAAATTGTAAGTTCAGAGACCAGGCCATTTATAAATAAGAGCCGCAATGATCCGCAGGAGTTATTTACCCGGCACTGGGGCAAGGCGAAGCTTCGGCTGCCCAACGGAAAAAATATGATTGTTCATTCGGCACATTTATGGCCCTTCAGAAAGGAAGAGAATGATACCCGTATCAGGCTAAATGAGATAAAAGAGCTCGTGGCTTCCATAAAATATGACCTGGCAAACAGCTCCGATTCGGTGTTGCTTCAGGGAGACCTGAATCATACGCCCGACACGGAGGAGTATAAAAGTTTAAAGAGCGCCGGTTTAATAGATGCGTTTACTGCAGCAGGCAGCGGAGATGGTAATACTATTAATTCGATCAAACCATCTAAAAGGATTGACTTCATTTATGCCATTGGGGCGCTTTCGGGGAAGATAAAAGATTGTATGCCTTTATTTCAGGGGAATTTTCGCATGAACAATGAAGATCCGAAAGGCTTTGCTTTGAGCGACCATCTTCCCGTACTTGCAGATTTTGAATTATAAATAGAGCATTTGTCTTCGTTCATGCCATGGTTCATTTCCAAACGAACTAATTATTGGAGTGAGGATCATCAGTGGTGGAAAAAAACTGTGTCAAAATCGAAAGATGAAAGTTTTTGCTACGAAAAGATAGAAGTATCATTCCAGCCCACCACCGTTGCGCCGCTTCGTTGTAATGACTGAAATATACCAAAGCTCTTTTTCCTCGTCCCACAATAATAGTGATATTGATTTTTTTGGTAGAGATAGATGCACCGCCGGGTATTTACAGAAAAAAACAAAGAGTTTTTACGCCGGCACCTGAAGAAATTTTTTGGCAAAAATGTGGATTTAGCCAATCCGACTTCTTTAAAGCCGCATTACAAAGAGTGTATTTTACAACAGGCTGTATATGCTTAGCGAAAATAACAAGGCGGATATTGAAGAGATTTTATATGCCATTGCACATATAGCATAATGAATCAGCCGCTTTATTTAGCTTCATAAAAAGTTTAGGGTCTTCTTATATCTGGTTACTCCAAAACCTGTTTTATTTTCTCTGCACCATAGAAACGTTCAACTGGTGAATAGCCAATTCTTTTGACTGTTGTATCGGAATTATAATTCTGATATTAAGTAGTGAAGCCCAATTTTAACGAGCATTTGTCAAAATAAGAAATATAATTCAGTTTTATATTAAAAAATCTTGTATTTTTGATTTAAATAAGAAGTATAATTCAGGTGAATATAGCAGAAATAGGTAGGCTATTTAAAACAAGGCGCGAATTTCTCCATCTTAAACAGGAAGATCTTGCGGAAATGAGCGGCATTACCACCCGTACTATTAATATAGTGGAAGGGGGCACAGGTAATCCTTCTGTTAAAACACTGGAAAAGCTGGCGTTGATACTGGGGCTGGAAATATTGATACAGGTCAAAAAAGCTGAATAACGACTATGGTGCAGGGAGCGGTATATTATAATGGCGTATTAGCAGGGTACCTTAAAAAGCTGAAGCCTGAAGATTACCGTTTTACTTATATAGATACCTATTTCAATGATCCTGCATTACCTTCAATTAGCCTCACGTTGTCCAAAAAGAGGCAGGAGCATCAAAGTCACATATTGTTTCCCTTTTTTGCCGGGCTGTTATCTGAAGGGATTAATAAAGAGATACAGTGCCGGCTGCTTAAAATTGATGAAGAAGATGATTTTACCAGGCTGTTAAAAACAGCGGGCGACGATACCATAGGTGCTGTAACCGTAAAAGAAACGAATGATTAACGATGTGTCACGGTTGTTATAAAATGAATGTGGAAGGGTATTGCCTACAATGCCGTAAAAGAATGTTCGATGGTGCAAAAGTGCCGGTGCGATTAGCCTTTGATGCTCCTGCCGTGAATAATCTGGCTGAATACCAGCAAAAGACCAAACGGTTGTCCATTTCGGGAGTGCAGTTAAAATATTCCCTGCGATTGGAAGATAAAGAACTAAAACTGGTTGAAACCGGCGGACAATATATTATAAAACCAATACCCCGGGGCACATTGCTTCAACACCCGGAAATTGCTCCGGAAAATGAACATCTTACAATGCAAATTGCCGAACAGGTATTTGATATAAAGACTGCCGTTAATACGCTCATTTATTTTAAAGACGGAGAACCTGCTTACATCACCCGCCGGTTTGACGTTAAACCGGATGGTAAAAAGTACCTTCAGGAAGACATGGCGCAGCTCAGCGGGCGAAGCCGGCATACAGCAAAGCCCGGAGAAGACTTTAAATATGATGGCGCTTACG
>CAZREP010000157.1:11225-11841 GCA_964599035.1 uncultured Terrimonas sp.
CTTACGAAGAAATAGGCGCACTCATAAAACAATTTGTTGCGGCATACCCCCCTGCACTGGAACAGTTATTTAAATTAGTGCTGTTCAACTATGTTTTTTCCAATGGTGATGCACATTTAAAAAATTTTTCACTGATTGAAACGCTTATGGGAGACTATGTGCTGTCGCCTGCCTACGACCTAATGTGTACGCTGCTGCATATACCTGATGAAAGCGACATGGCGCTTGATCTTTATAAAGATTGCTATAATAGCAGGTTTTATGGTAGCTATGGATATTTTGGGCAACCTGATTTCAGGACATTTGCCGGCAAACTGGGCATAAAACCCATACGGGTACAACGCCTGCTCACACAAATGTTGACCGGCAGAACGGAAGTAATTGCACTGGTAGAAAATTCTTTTTTACCCGATGAGCAGAAACGGGCATATATAGATAAATACGAAGAACGATTGCGTCGCCTGCTTACAGCCAATATTATGTAATTTCGCCGCCTGTATGAAGACAAGAACACTCCGGAAAGACAAAGTGAACATCATTACCCTGGGATGCAGTAAAAACGTGGTAGACAGTGAGGTATTGAGCGGGCAACTCAAGGCCAATGACATTAATGTGG
>CAZREP010000158.1:0-6115 GCA_964599035.1 uncultured Terrimonas sp.
TTGTAAAATATTTTGAAAGGGAAGCGCCTGAAGCGTCATTGCCACAAAAGAAACATGATCCCATTTCGGATACCTGCACTTTATTCTTATCAAAACAGATCAGCTTTGACGATAAGCCGCTTCCCAAAACAACCATGTTGAAATTTAATAGTGCATCAGATGAAATATATATAGGAGACGGGCAGCATAAATTATATATACTGGATAACCACTTTAACTTTAAATCGGCCTGGAATACGGAGAGTGCTCCCGTTGATATCAGCTTCAGGAAAGAGGCGGCACCCTTACTGCTTACGATTGGGAGCTTTGGTCCGTCGGATCAGCCGTTAGGACGCCTGCTGTCGTTTGATACGAGCTTTACTACGCCGTTGCCTGAAATTAATATTGATCATTTATACAGGCCGGTTCAGTTTGCGCGCGCTGATCTGAATATGGATGGCAAGGAAGATGCAGTGATCTGCCATTTTGGAAATAATGCCGGGAAGCTGGCCTGGTACGATGATTTTCAGGCGTCAAAAGAAAATATTATAAAAAGCCTTCCCGGCGCCAGGAAGGCAGAGGTTAGAGATTTTAACGGAGATGGCAAACCTGATATTATGGTGCTCATGTCGCAGGCATGGGAAGGTATTTCCCTGTTTTATAATCTGGGGAATGGCGGATTCGAAGAAAAAAAGCTCCTGCAGTTTTCACCGGTATTCGGGGCGAGCTATTTTGAACTGGCAGATTTTAATAAAGACGGGCATCCCGATATTTTACTTACCAATGGCGATAACTGGGATTATTCGGCTATAAATAAGAACTATCATGGCCTTCGGATATACCTGAATGATGGTAAAGATAATTTCAAAGAAGCCTGGTTCTATCCATTGTACGGAACGTCTAAAGCCGTAGCTGCCGATTTTGATAATGACGGTGATTTGGATATTGCAGCCATCGCGTTTTATGCTGACCTGGAGCATCCCGAGAATGGATTTGTTTATTTTTCAAACCAGGGAAATTTAAATTTTCACCCTTCTTCTCCCATAGAAGCGGCTTCGGGGAAATGGCTGACCATGGAAACGGGAGATTTTGACCATGATGGTGATACAGACATTGTATTAGGCTCTTATTTTCATACGGTAGGAGAGTTAAGCAAGCTTATTGATAAAGGAACAACATCTTTCCCGCAGCTTCTTGTTTTAACCAATACAACAAAATAGGTTATTAGTGGCGCCGGCAGACTTCATAGAAAGCCATTGTGGGCAGCCATGCAGACTCCGGTGCCTACTCTACATTCGCCCGAGGCTCATCTCATAACATAGCCCTGTAACCCGTATCCCGATGATGGTGGTATAAATTTTTGTTAGGACTTCCTGTGTATGGATACCATTTTTTCATATGCACGGTGTCCCCACCATAGCTGTCAACTTAAGAAAATTGTTTTATGGTCATAAAATGACACAGCCATGCATTGCTGCATGGCACTCAATTTGTTCTTCCCTTTTTGTTTTCTTTTAATCCGTAAATACTAAAATAATCAAGCATTTTTCTGACAGCATCCAGCTTCAGAATACTTTTCCATGTCTTAAACATCAGTTCTACCTGCCACCGTATTTTATACAATTCATATGCTTGCTGTACGGTTAAATTCGCTGCAGGAACATTTGTAACAAATACATTGAGCATACTCCATAAAATATCATTGTTGTTTATTTTTCCCTTCTTTCCTTTTTTCTTTGCCAGCCGGTTCTTTTGTGCATCCTCTTTTAAAAGCCATGCTATTAACCTGACTTCTTTCTTTTCCTTTGTACCAATATAAACTGCCTGGTTAAAAAATCCATGCTTACTTTTCTTTATCCGTTTTATCAGTTTTGCTAAATCCAGTTCTGTATATTGACCGTTGGTTTGTTCATAAATTTTCACCTGTGATTTTAGCCGGCTTATATAAAAAGCTTTTCTGTCTTCTATTTTTTTATAGCTCTCCACGCTGTAGTAGCCCAAATCACGCAGGAGTAATTCTCCTTCATGGATATTATCCATTCCTTCATCGGCGTAAGTTTTATCTGACTGTTTTGCATTGCCAGGCGTTAAGCTGTATACTTCCTTGCCGATAATATCATACTCAAACTGGATAGCGGCACATGCCATTGCACTTGCCGAATTGTATCCCGGAAACACCGCTGCCAATGAATCGAACAATTTGAATTCTGTTGAATCCAGTATCCTCACCGCTTTAAATTTATCTTTTAGTTCTGTTGGTATACAATCATGGTCAATACTGTATTGCAGATAAGACTCAAAGACCCTCTGAACAAAGAGTACGGCTGTATCACCAAAACGTTTATTCAGCCCTTCCTTGCTCACTTTTACCGCATTGGCTGCGTCTAAACCAAATGCATGCTGCTGTAAACTCGGTGTATCATACTCTAATTGATCATACAGGAGCATTTTTAAAAACCCAACTGCGCGTATTTTCTTTGACTCCCGAACAACAAAACCTGTTTCTTTTGCTATTCTCAAAATCTCTGATTCTGATAGAACCTTCGTGATCTTTTCAATCAACGCATCAATTTTACAGCCATATTTTGATGGCTCAATTGCCTTTTACTTCGTCTTCTTAATTGCTTATCAAACAATTAAGCACTAAGTTGGCGGCTATAGTGTCTCCACCAGACGGTGACAACTTGGAATGCACCCCGGTTAACTGGTATTATCTCTTATTATTATTTTTAATAACCTTATTTGATCATGCGGCTATCCGTTAATAAGTTTATTCGTAGCCCTGTTCTTCCATTTCCGATACTGCATAGGCGACATTTTCATTATTGATCTGAACTGCCGGTTAAAATAAGACAAACTATTAAATCCCACTTCAAAACAAACGTCCGTAATAGTAAAATTATCGTTATTCAGCAAACCGCAAGCGGATGAGATCCGGACTTCATTCAGGAATTGCACAAAGGTCTTCAGGGTCCTGCTCTTAAAGTAACGGCAAAATGAAGTGACCGTCATATTAGCCACCCCGGCTACATCGGCAACGGTTACTGGCTCTTTAAAATTTTCGTAAATGAATGTATTGATCCTGATCATTCGCTCTTCATCAAACGAATATTTGTATGAATAATCTATAGGTGTAAGATAACGATAGCGCTTTTGCTGAGTTAGCGTGATCAGCGTGTTTAACAAGTGAACCAGCATTTGCTGGTTATTCATTTCGTACATCCCGGAAAGTATGGGAGCCACTTTTTTCACCGTATCGTTATCGAAGATAATACCGTGTTTTGCTTTTATAAGGAGCTGTTTTACCCCGGACATTTCCGGTATGTCAAAAAAGCCGGGCCCGAGAAATTCTTCCGTAAACTGAATGATCAATCCGAAAGGCTTGACGTTGGGATGTGATTTTTTAAACCGGAGATGCTCCTGCAGAACATGGGGAAAATTAGCGCCGAGCAACACTAAATCTCCTTCATTGAATTCCATCATTCTTTCGCCTATTACCCCCGAAGTTTTTCCTTCGATAAAGTAAATCAATTCTAATTCCGGATGGTAATGCCAGGGCGTATGGAGGCCAAAAGGTTCGAGCTTAAACACATAACTGCGTCCTATCTGAGGTTGGATAAGACGAAAGGTAGGGATTGGCATAACAATTTACGTTTTAATTGCAGATGCTTATGTCAGCAATATATGATAAAATAATTGAAGTATTGGGCAATATCAGAACCGTAAGTTGAGCCCCCAAACTCTATTTTTGCCCGTATAAACATGGCGAAAAAGGGATGTTTTTAGGGTTGAGTACATATTCATTTCCATGGTGCGTTAAAATGCAGGATATCCGCCTGTTTTCTTACACGCATATGCTGGATATGACTGCAGGATATCATATAAACTATTTTCAGTTTGGCGATAATTACCCGTTGCATCATTTTAAGGATGAAGAGCTATCTGTTATCCAAAACAATGCAGAAGCCAGGGATATCCATTTGCAGGTAGGTACAAGAAAGTTGGACTTCGATCATGTGAAACGTTATTTATACATTGCGGAAATACTGAAGTCCCCATTTCTCCGGATCGTAATAGATGATATCAATTATCAGCCCGCCGAGACGGACGGTGTTAAAATAATCAAACAACTGCTGCCTTTGTTAAAAGATAAGGGAATTGTATTGGCCATTGAAAACCATGACAGGTTCAAAGCGCAAATACTGGCCCGGATGATAGAAGATACAGATCCTGCACTTGTGGGGATATGCCTGGATACCGCCAACTCACTGGGAGCGGGAGAAAGCATAAATGAAATACTGCCGCTATTGTTGCCTTATGCGCTTAACCTGCATATAAAAGATTTTACTGTCAGGCGGAAAGATCATAAAATGGGTTTCGTTATTTCAGGCGCCCCTGCAGGAGAAGGCATATTGGATATCCCGCAGTTGTTGTCTGAATGTAGCAAATCAAACCGCTGTACAACCGCCACGTTTGAGCTATGGATGGAAAAAGAAGAAACGGTGGAAGATACGATTAAGAAAGAAATAGATTGGGTAGACAGGAGCATAAAATATCTAAAAAATTTAATAATAAAACAATGATAAAGATTGCACTTGTAGGAGCCGGTGGAAAAATGGGCTGTCGTCTGACAGATAATTTTTTAAAGCACGCTCAATACCATTTGCGATATCTTGAGATAAGTGACCAGGGTATTGCAAGATTGGAACAGAAAAACGTTACTATCAGCACGCAGGAGGAGTCCATCCCTGATGCCGACGTGGTTATTCTCGGCGTTCCTGATGTAACGATCGGCGCTATATCAGATGAGATCGTCCCAAAGATGAAAACAAATGCTTTGGTAATGACCCTGGACCCTGCGGCGCCGCTGGATGGCATTATTCATCATCGCGATGACCTGGGATACGTGATCGCGCATCCGTGCCATCCGGGCATCTTTAACTGGGAGCCTACGGAGGGGGGATTCAGGGATTTCTATGGCGGTATATCTGCAAAGCAATCCATAGTGGTGGCGTTGATGCATGGTAATGATGATCATTACCGGCTGGGGGAAAAAATAGCGCAGGATATGTATGCCCCGATAAAAAACACACATCGTATAACACTGGAGCAAATGGCCATACTGGAGCCTGCCATGGTGGAAACCCTGTCCCAGACAGCGATGGAAGTGATCAAAGAAGGATACGACCGTATTGTTGAATTAGGTGTTCCGGAGGCTGCGGCCCGTGATTTTGTATTGGGACATATGCGCATACAGATCGCCGTGTTGTTCAGGGAAGTGAACGGTACGTTTTCGGATGCTGCTTATAAAATAAGCAAAAGAGCAAAGCCTATTTTATTCAAAGACGATTGGAAAAAGATCTTTGATATGGACGATATCAGGCAGCAGATAAAAGATATTGTGAAATAATCAGCTTATTAGAAAACGATCGCTATGCTGAAAGGGGTTATTATAGGTACCGGATTCTGGTCAAATTTTCAGATACCCGCCTGGCAGGAACTGGAAGGCGTTACCATTACGGCATTGTATAACCGAACCTTGGAGAAGGCTGAAGCGATCGGGCGGAAGTTTGGCATTGACCGTGTATATGATAACGCGGAAGCGTTACTGGAGAAAGAACGCCCGGATTTTGTGGACATTATCACCGATGTGAATACACATGCGTATTTTACAAAGCTGGCGGCAGAAAGGAACATACATGCTATCTGCCAGAAACCCATGGCGTCGTCATTAACGCTGGCCGAAGAGATGGTGCAGATATGTGCGGCTAATAATGTTCGCTTGTTTATTCATGAAAATTTTCGCTGGCAATTGCCTATGCGCCGGCTAAAAGAAGCGCTGGACGCAGGCGTGATCGGCAGACCTTTTAAGGCCCGGGTATCGTTCTGCTCCGCTTTCCCGGTTTTCGACAACCAGCCGTTCCTGAAAACCCTCGATCATTTTATTCTCACCGATATTGGTTCTCATGTGCTGGACGTTTGCCGGTTCTTGTTTGGAGAGGCAAAGAAACTATTTTGTGTTACACAACGGGTAAATGCGGAAATAAAAGGAGAAGATGTTGCCAACGTGCTGATGGAAATGCAAAGCGGTTTACAATGTTACGCGGAGATGTCGTATGCATCCATCATGGAAAAA
>CAZREP010000158.1:6125-11807 GCA_964599035.1 uncultured Terrimonas sp.
AGGAGGGGTCTTTACAGCTTGCCCATGATTTTGAATTGAAGACCATTAAGCCGCATGGCGTCACATCCTCGGTTGTGCAACCGGTTATGTATAACTGGCTTGATCCGGGGTATGCGGTAGTGCACTCCAGCATCGTGGATTGTAACCGTAATATTTTACAGGGACTGCAGGGTGGCGCCGCAGAAACTACCGGTGATGATAACCTGGAAACAGTGCGATTGGTGTGGGCTGCCTATGGATCTGCCGCTACAGGAAAGGCGGTTCATTTTTAATGCTGGTTTTAAAAAACATATCAAAATCGTTCCCGGGCGTGAAGGCCTTGCAGGATGTGTCTCTTGATTTTAAGCAGGGGGAGATACATGCTTTGTGTGGTGAAAATGGCGCGGGCAAGTCCACGCTCATGAATATCATTTCGGGTAACCTGAAGCCGGATACGGGAACCATCCTGCTGAATGGTCAACCGGTAGTGATTGAAAACGTGCTGCAGGCGGAAATGCTGGGTATTGCCATCGTTTACCAGGAGCGCAGTCTGGCGGACCCGCTTTCCGTAGCCGAAAATATTTTCCCGGTCAACCAGCCTAAAACAGCCTGGGGAATTATTGATCATAAACTCCTGTACCATAATACCACCGTTTTGCTTGCCGAATTGCAATTGCATGAAATTGCTCCCGGTACGGTGGTGAGCAAATTATCCGCAGCGCAAAAGGGGATGATTGAGATCGCAAAGGCGCTGGCAAAAAAGCCCTCGGTGTTGATATTAGATGAACCCACCGCTTCTCTTACACACGAGGAAACAGAAGTGCTTTTCAGCATTGTCAGGAAGCTGAAACAAGCCGGCGCAGCCATCATTTACATTTCCCATCGCATGGCAGAGATCACCGCCATAGCCGATGTGGTAACGGTTTTAAAAGACGGCGTACTCCAGGGAACGGTTCCCGCATCCATCCCTGTGGATAAAATGGTGCAGATGATGGTTGGGAGAGCATTGGCCACCTCTGTATTCAGCAGCGGGGCAACAGATGAAGTGTTGCTGGATGTGCAACAACTTTCAGGGAGAGGATTTGCCGGTGTTTCTTTTACGGTGCATGCGGGAGAGGTGCTGGGCTTTGCCGGTTTAACCGGGTCGGGCAGAACAGCGTTGGCGAAAGCCATTTTTGGGGAAATACCCCACCGGCTGGGACGAATGTATATTAAAGGAAAAGCGTTCGATCCGCGGCATCCGGCCGATGCCATAGCATCGCGCATCGCATACCTGCCGGACGACAGGAAATACGAAGGCCTGTTTTTGGAAATGCCGGTTACAGATAATATTGCATCTGTTCACTTAGATGAAACAATTTATGATAAGCGGAAGAATGCCAGGGTAGCCAACGAATATATCCGGCAACTGCGCATACGTGTTCCCGCAGCGGCTATGCCTGTACGTAAGTTGAGCGGTGGCAACCAGCAGAAAACGGTACTGGCAAAATGGTTATCGGCCGATCCGGAGTTGTTGGTGGTGAATGAACCTACCCACGGCGTGGATGTGGGAGCTAAAGCAGAAATTTACCAGATCCTGAAAAAACTTACAGCAAAGAGCAAAGGCATTATTATGATATCAAGCGAATTGCCTGAGCTGTTATTGCTGGCAGACAGGATTGCCGTGATGTACCGGGGCAAACTGATGAAAATATTATCCAAACACGAAGCCACCGAAGAGAAGCTGGCCACACTGGCTTCAGGTATTCAGTAATATGCTATTTGCTATGATGAAGTTAAAAGACAGGTTTACAGACCGGGTATTTACATTGAGCGGCAGTATTGTATTGCTGTGTCTGATAATGGCCATTATCTTCCCCGATAAATTCCCAACGGTTGATAATTTTTCCCAGTTGATGCTCAACCTGTCTGTTGATACCATTGTAGCGGTGGGGATGATGGTATTGATGATAGCCGGGATGTTTGATCTTTCGGTAGGATCCGTGGTGGCTTTTGCAGGCGGTATGGCGGGCTACCTGATGTATTACCACGGGGTACACTTTATCGGGGCGGTTACGGCCGGGCTCGCCGGTTCGGTATTGATCGGATTTGTTAACGGGTGGCTGGTGGCGCGCATCGGCATCAATCCCATGATACAAACCTTAGCCATGATGGGTATTGTGCGGGGATTTGCGCTCATGCTGAGCGGCGCCGGCATTCAAAATTTTCCTTATGGCTACATCGCCATGGGGCAATCGAAGCTGCTGGGTTTACAAATGCCGGTGTGGTATATGTTGCTCATAGTAGTATTGTTTGCCTATCTTGCCAAACACACTTCTTTTTTCCGCCGGTATTATTTCATAGGAAGCAATGAAAAAGCCGCCAGGCTTTCGGGTATTAACGTTGAGAAAATGAAAGTGTGGGGTTTTGTAATTTCTGCAACGCTGGCTGGTATAGCAGGCATATTATTGTCGTCCCGCCTGGGCGCTGCTTTATCTACTTCCGGCAGGGGCATGGAAATGCGGGTGATCACCGCCGTTATATTAGGAGGTGCCAGCCTTTCAGGAGGGTATGGGAAAATATGGGGCGCTTTTTTAGGCGCATTATTTATGGCGCTGATCAACAACCTGCTCATCCTGAGCCGTGTTTCGGGGTACTGGCAGGAAATCATACTGGGCGCCATTCTGATAGCGGCAGTGGGTGTTGATCAACTCATTCTTAAGAAAATGGAAAAATAACCGGTACATGCAAAAAATATTCGTTTGTATATCCATATTATTTTTTTTCTCCTGTGAATTGCCGCCGCGTCCGGGTAATAGTGAAGGTAATGCTGTTAAAGGAGTATGGAAATTTATTACGGCAGATGAGGTATCGCCTGACGAAGAATATGTGATGATCACCACGGCAGTGAACCTCCCGTTATATATGAGCCACGATCAGAAAGCCTTTTTGGCGTGGGGGCAAAAGAATGGCGTACGCACTTCAGTTTTAGGACCTTCCGAATGGGATGTGCCCGCGCAAATAGCCACAATAGAACAGGTGATACCCGGAAAGCCGGCAGGACTTTTAATAAACGGTACCGATCCGGGGATGGCGCAGGCTATTACAAAAGCGGTGAATGCCGGCATCCCCACGGTGGTATATGATTCGGATATTCCCAATTCCGGCCGGCATTGTTTCATTGGCAGCGACTGGTATGAAATGGGAAGGCTGCAGGGAGAACGTATGGCAAAGATCATCGGGGGGAAAGGAAAGGTTGCCTGTATGGGGATATTGGGAATGGAAAATATGGAAGCCGGTTTTAAAGGATTCCAGGACGCGTTGAAAAAAAATCCCGGTATTGAGTTCATTGGAAAATACGATGATAAGGCGAACGTGGAAACCGCGGCTAAGATCACCGCCGATTTGTTGACGGCTCATCCCGACTTGTCGGGTATAGGAGGATTTGATTCCAACTCCGGCCCGGGGATAGCATTATCTGTAAAAGAAGCGGGGAAGGTGGGGAAAATAAAAATAACCACGGTAGATGCGGAACCCGAGCACCTCGCTTTGGTAAAAGAAGGCGTGATTGATTACCTGGTAGGACAAAAAAGAGAATTGTTCACCTGGCTGGGTGCGCAGTTTTTATTTGATATGCGGCATAAAACACTGCCGTTATCCGTAGATGACGCGAGGGCAGGGGTAATACCTGTTCCAAGTACCGTGATCACCGGTTCTATAGAAATTGATAAGGATAATGTAGATAATTTTATCAGGTAAGCGAAGCCGACCGGAGCTGAGGAATAAAATACTTTAAATATATTTGAGCAATCCCCGTATTTGATGGACGTTTCTTTCGATTTAAGCTTCACGTATCCGGTATTGTTGCGAACTAAAAATCTTACCTGCCTTTATGAAGAAGGCAGACTGCGGTATATCAGGGCGGGTAACACGGAGCTGGTCCGCATGATCTATGGCGCTGTACGGGATGCGGATTGGGGCACAGTGGCCTGTAATATTACAGATGAGCAGATTCAACAGGACGAGGATAGTTTCTCCATCACTTACACTGCACACTACCGGCAGGATGATATCATCTATGAAGCGGTATATCGTATAGAAGGCAGACCTGATGATACGATCGTATTTGATGTGCAGGGAAACGCATTATCCTGTTTCAAAAGCAACCGTATAGGATTATGTGTGCATCTGCCGGTAGAGGAATGTGCAGGCCTGCCGGTAACCGTTACCCATTCGCAGGGGGCACCCACAATCACCCGTTTTCCCGAATACATCAGCCCCCATCAGCCCTTCAGTGAGATAGGACAATTGTATTGGACAACGGCAAACAGCACAGACATACGGCTCCGCTTTGCAGGCGAGGTGTTTGAAGCGGAAGACCAGCGCAACTGGATGGATCATTCTTATAAAATATACGGGCGTCCGTTAGCCCTTCCATTTCCTTTTGAAGTAAACGCCGGTAGTACCCTGAAACAAACAATAAGTCTGCACATAGGTATAAAAGAAGACGAGGCCAATGCGGCAGAGATGCCGGTGATTGAAACGGGGAATATGCCTGCAATAGGAATTGCGGCCGAAGAGGAGCCCGCGTTGTTTACAACTTCCGAAATTGCTGCGCTGAAGGCGTTGCCATTGATGCATTACCGGGCAGAGCTTGACTTTACAAAAGACTGGCGACCCATATTTGACATCCACTGCGCCAATGCAA
Source organism: uncultured Terrimonas sp. (assembly GCA_964599035.1). Classification (GTDB taxonomy): domain Bacteria; phylum Bacteroidota; class Bacteroidia; order Chitinophagales; family Chitinophagaceae; genus Agriterribacter. Next base: position 10,792 of record CAZREP010000158.1, read on the forward strand.
AAGCGATCGGCGCGGCGCTTGAACTGGTCTTGTTTTTTACGGACCATTATATCGGGGAGACTAAGGGCTTCCTATCAGCGATCACTTATAGAAAAGATAATATCAGATCCATATTGCCACAACACAAAAGCCACAAAGTAACACCCCCGTTTTTGCAGGCGTATTTTTATCCCTTAATAAAAAAATCATTTCCTCAAGTAATGGTTGGCTATGGTACCGATATTTATTTTGCTGAATTAAACCGGCAAAGACCGCAATATGATTGGTATGATTTTGTCAGCTTCAGTATGAACCCCCAGGTGCATAGCTTTGATGAGAAGACCATGCTGGAGAATGTTGAAACCATTCCCGATATTATCCGGACGATCCGGTCGTTTACGGATAAACCTGTTTTTGTTTCCCCGGTTACATTTAAAAAAAGAAAAAATCACGATGGGAGTGAAGAGACAAGGCATGAGCCTGTAAATAATTTTGATGCCAGGCAAAATACGGGGTTTGGCGCGGCCTGGTTCCTGTTGTGTCTTTTCGGATTGCGTGAAGCGCAGCAGACCACCTTTTTTAAAACGACCGGAATTAGCGGCATCATCGGAACAGCCAACGAAGACACTCCTTTATACCAGGCGCTGACCCGGTTAAAATCGTTTTCTCCAGCAACCATAACGAAAATTGTAACCCCCTCCGCTACTCAAATCATATTCCGCAATACCGCAGGTAAAGAGTTGTCGTTTTACATTCGATAGTTCGGAGACTACGCATAGCGCTACCAGTATGTCTTTTCACGGCGAAAGTCCGGTCATGGGAGATGATCAAATTTTATATTCCTGATCTTTATATTTTTACCTGCTGTTCCAAAGCCGCTGAAAATAAAATATATGTCGTGCGCTTCATGGTGTGCCGCAATAGCTGAGGTCACCTTCTTTGCGTACCTTGACGGGAGTAGCATTATGCTGCCTATTTTTTTGCCTGCAGGTGAATCAATCCTGATATCTATTACTCCTGCCGTTTTGTTCTCTTCC
>CAZREP010000159.1:0-2188 GCA_964599035.1 uncultured Terrimonas sp.
CTGAATATGCGTCAATTATGCCGTCAATTTCTTTTGCCATACCCAGTATTACCCCGCTGGTGATATTGGTTTTTGTATCATATCCGAGTAACGGGAAATTCCAGTCTGCCTTTATGAGGGGCAGTTTGGCAGTGTAGTCCCTCAATGATTTGAGCCTCATTTCCATCCCCGGCGAGATGCCCCCGCCTAAGAACCGGTTATATTTATCAATGAAATTATAGGTAATACAGGTACCCAGACCTATTACCAGGTTGTGCTTTCCCGGGAAAAAGGTGATAGCGCCTGCTGATAAGGCCAGCCGGTCGGCGCCAATGGTTTCGGGCTTTATGACAGGCGTAGTGAAAGGCAACCTGGTAAAACTGGAGAGCAAATGAAATTTTGAATGGGCTGCCAAAACATGCTCAATTGTGGCGTTGTGGCTGATCACAGAAGATAGAATGCTTTTTTGGGGACGGATTTCCTGCACTATGCGGGCAATGGTTTCCGGTTCCGCATCATCCAGTACCTCTACCGACTGCAGCTCGCGTTCTTTAAATACGGCATATTTAAGCCTTGTATTGCCGAAATCAAAACAAAGTGTTACCATTCATGCTTGGATTAACAGGGTTAAGTGGTATCAAAAGTCTGATAAAAAACGATAAACTTCCAAACTATTGTTAAGGAGAAGTAAGGTAGAAGGTTGTAAGGTATTTACCAATTCACTCTTATCGTGAGACGACAAACGAGAAATGACAAACGATTCATTTCTCACGTCTATCCTCTCATCTTTCTCCTCTCTCCCTGGGGCTGTCAGATCGGCGATCAGCCGCCAGCCACTCACTATTGCCTATTCACTATTCACCCGACAAACGACAAAGGTGAAACGATAAACTATTCACTCCTCCCGTCTCTCTTCTCACGTTTCTCCCCTCTGCCTCTACCTTCCTCCTTTTACCTTTCACCATTTCCCCCTTAACAGTTAATTTCGTGCTTTATATATAATTACAGGCTATGACTGCAGAACATCAACGGCTTTCTGTTAATGCGCAGAAGCCGATCCCGCTCGAACAATGGGGTCCCTATTTAAGCGAGCGCCAGTGGGGAACTGTTCGGGAAGATTACAGTACAAACGGCGATGCATGGAATTACTTTCCTTTTAGTCATTCGCATTGCCGTGCCTACCGCTGGGGAGAAGACGGGCTGGCAGGCATTTGTGATTTCTTCGGTAATCTTTGTTTTGGCATTGCGCTCTGGAATGGCAAAGACAGGATATTAAAAGAGCGGTTGTTTGGGCTCGGCAATAGCGAAGGCAATCATGGGGAAGATGTAAAAGAGCTGTATTATTATCTTGATAATGTGCCCACGCATTACTACATGGAGTATCTGTACAAATATCCCCAGCAGGCTTTTCCTTACGAAGATCTGTTGCAGCAAAACAGCAAACGGTCAAAGCAGGAGCCTGAATATGAGATCCTGGATACCGGCGTATTTGACAATGATGAATACTTTGATGTGAAGGTTACCTATGCAAAGCAAAGCCCGAAAGATATCTTTATTAAAATTGAGGTTACGAACCGGGCATCGAGGTCGGCTCCTGTAGCCGTATTGCCCACACTTTGGTTTTACAACCGGTGGGCCTACGCCGGGCTGGATGTAAAGCCTGAGATAAAGCTGTTGAACAAAAATGCCGTGCAGGCCTCCCATTACAAGCTGGGTAATTATTACCTGTATTTCCAGAATGCGGATGATTGCCTGTTTACGGAAAATGAGACCAATACGGAAAAGGTCAACCAGGTATCCAATGCCACGGTTTTTGTAAAAGATGCTTTTCATGATGCTATTATTGAAGGGAAGAACCTGCAGGCATTACGTGATAAAAAAACGGGAACTAAATTTTCCCCGGTATATCGGTTAAAGATCCCTGCCGGCGCTACAAAAACGATGTATTGCAGGTTTACCGACCAGCTTACAGACAAGCCTTTTGACAGGGGTTTTGAGAAGGTGTTTGCGACCCGTAAAAAAGAAGCCGATGATTTCTATGCTGAGATCCTGCCCGATGAAATGGACGAGGAAATGGCCAAGATACAGCGCCAGGCACTCGCAGGACTGCTGTGGAGCAAGCAGTATTATCATTTTGATGTGGAGCGGTGGCTTACTACCAGCGATGGCATTACACCGGTGAACGAGGGTAAGCAGAATGGCCGCAATC
>CAZREP010000159.1:2198-5755 GCA_964599035.1 uncultured Terrimonas sp.
GGAAGCATCTCAAGAACCAGGATGTGATCTCCATGCCCGATAAATGGGAGTATCCCTGGTATGCAGCCTGGGATCTTGCCTTTCATTGCATTTCCATGGCAGTGGCAGACCCCTGTTTTGCGAAAAATCAGTTGTTGCTGATCATGCGCGAATGGTATATGAAGCCAGACGGGCAGTTGCCCGCCTATGAATGGAATTTCAGCGACGTTAACCCTCCCGTGCAGGCATGGGCTGCCATGCAGGTATATTATATCGAAAAGAAAAAGGACAGGAAAGGCGATGTGGAGTTTTTAAAGAAAGTTTTTCAGAAGCTGCTGATCAATTTTACCTGGTGGATGAACCGGAAAGACCTGAGCGGTAATAATCTTTTTGAGGGAGGCTTCCTGGGACTGGATAATATAGGCGTATTTAACCGGAGCACCCAGTTGGGCAGTAATATGCAGTTGGAACAGGCCGATGGCACCAGCTGGATGGGCATGTATGCGCTGAACATGCTGGATATGGCGTTAGAGATCGCTGTGCATGATATTGCTTTTGAAGATACCGCTACCAAATTTTTTGAGCAGTTTGTGCTGATCGCCGAAGCCATTAACGAGCACGGGCTATGGAATGAAGAAGATAAATTCTTTTACGACACATTGTCCATTGCAGGTTCCGGGCCATTGCAGCTACGTATACAATCCATCGTTGGACTTACCACCTTATTTGCCGTCTCTACGATAGAGAAAAAGGTGTTTGATAAATTAAGCGATTTTAAAAAGCGGATCGGATGGTTTGAAAACTATCGTAAAAAAAACGGGAAATTCTGGCCCAATGAAGAACGCAGCGACGGGGAGGCCATGTTGCTGTCGCTCGTGCCGAGGGAACGGCTTGTTTACCTGCTGGAGCATTTGCTGAATGAAAATGAATTCCTGTCTGACGGAGGTATCCGGGCCTTGTCGAAACATCATGAGAAAAATCCTTACAGCGTTACCATCAACGGTACTCAATATACCGCGCAATATGATCCGGGAGATGCCACTTCCGATTTCTACGGAGGCAATTCTAACTGGCGCGGACCGGTATGGATGCCTATTAATTACCTGATCATACAGTCTATCCGCAAATACGGCGCCTTTTACGGAAACGATGTAAAGGCGGAATATCCGGCAGGGTCGGGCAGGCTGATGCCGTTGGGCGAGGTGGCAGACGAACTTACCAAAAGAGTGATCAGCATTTTCAAGAAGGACGATACCGGGAAGCGGAAATTATTTGGGGGCCACAGCTGGTTTTATCAAAGACCCGGCAATGAAGACCTGGTATTGTTTTATGAATATTTCCATGGCGACGAAGGCAGCGGGCTGGGCGCTTCGCATCAAACCGGATGGACATCGCTGGTGGCCGAGCTGATCAATGAGCTGCATCACAGCAACGGAAAACATAAGACCGACCTGGCATCTGAAGCGGCTACCGCCGAAAGGCAGGCAGCTTCTTGACCAGGGAATGAAATGAAAATAAGCTACTGGCGTGTTACTGGTGGTGAATCGTGAATGGTGAGAGGTGAGAGATGATAAAAAAACGAGAGAGATTCTCTCACAGATAACACTGATTTTCGCAGATAGGGAGTGCTTCCTATGATCATCTGTGGGATCTGCGAGACAGCCCACACCGCAAACCAGGGTTGACACAACAATAGTGAATAAATTCACTATTCACAAAATGATGTGGTATATTACGGTTAACATAACACTACTTTAATCTTTCTAATTACAGCGTATTATGCAAACTATTTTAGGTGCGGGCGGCTCTATAGGCGTTGAGCTTGCCAAAGCGCTTCCTGCCTTCACCGATCGTATTCGCCTGGTGAGCCGGGCACCCCGGGAAGTAAATGCAGGCGATGAATTATTTGCGGCCGATATAACTGATGCGGCAGCCGTAGATAAAGCGGTGAGCGGCTCCGAAGTAGTGTATCTTACTGTTGGATTTCCCTATCGCATAAAGATATGGGAAGAACGCTGGCCGGTTACTATGCGTAATGTAATGGATGCCTGCAAGCGGTATAATGCCCGGCTGGTTTTTTTTGACAATATGTATATGTACGACCGCGATCACCTGCAGCATATGACAGAAGAAACGCCCGTTCGCCCTACCAGCAAAAAGGGAACAGTGCGCAAACAGATCGCGGATATGCTGATGAGCGAGGTGAAGCAGGGAAATCTTACTGCGCTTATTGCCCGGTCGGCAGATTTCTCCGGTGGCAAATCCAGTATACTGCATCAATTGGTTACCGATAACCTGCTAAAAGGCAAAAAAGCGAACTGGCTATCAGATGCGGGCAAAATACACAGCTTCACTTTTGTGCCCGATGCGGCAAAAGGAACTGCTATTTTAGGCAATACGCCGGACGCCTTTAACCAGGTATGGCATTTGCCAACAGACAGCAGCAAGCTCACCGGAAAGCAATGGATCGAATTGGTAGCCGGTGCACTCAATGCCAACCCCCGCTATAGTATTTTATCTCCTTTTATGCTCGGGCTCCTAGGGATATTTATACCCGTACTAAAGGAGGTCAAAGAAATGGCTTACCAGTACGACCGTGATTATTTTTTTGACAGCGGCAAATTCAACCGCCGCTTTTCCTATACGCCTGTTACTCCCCGGGAAGCGGTGGAGCGCCTGCTGGCTGAGCTTCGGGGCTGAAATCTTTGCCGGCTTGGGTGTAACCAGTACCTTTGCCGCACTTTTTTGAAAATGAATTGCAATGAGCACATCACGTTTGTCCGAACAGGAGATCATCAGGAGAACAAAAAGGCAGGAGCTGGAAAAGCTGGGGATTGATCCTTACCCTGCAGCAGCCTTCCCTGTTACCCATACTGCGGCGGAGATCAGGAATAACTTTTCAGAAGAAAATAAAGCCGATTTTGCCGATATCAGCTTTGCCGGACGTATTATGGGCATACGGGATATGGGCAAAGCTTCTTTTGCTGTGCTTCAGGATCATTCGGGCAGGATACAAATCTACGTGAAGCGTGATGATATATGCGCAGGGGAGGATAAAACACTATATAATACGGTTTGGAAGAAATTATTAGATATTGGTGATATCATTGGCGTAAAGGGATACGGCTTTATTACTAAAACAGGCGAAACCTCCATCCATGTTACGTCCTTTGCCCTGCTTTCCAAATCGCTCAAGCCTTTGCCGGTGGTAAAGGAGGCGGAAGGGCATAGCTTCGACGCTGTTACCGACCCGGAATTCAAATACCGCCAGCGCTACGCCGATATGATCATCAACCCGCAGGTACGGCATACTTTTGTTAAGCGCACCCTGATGATCAATACCATCCGGGATTTTTTAAATGAGCACGGGGCGCTGGAAGTGGATACGCCTGTGCTGCAGAGCATCCCCGGCGGCGCAGCCGCCCGGCCTTTTATTACGCATCATAACGCGCTGGATATTCCGCTGTACCTGCGTATTGCCAATGAGCTGTATCTCAAAAGACTGATCGTAGGCGGCTTTGATTGGGTGTATGAGTTTAGCCGCAATTTCCGTAATGAAGGGATGGACCGTACCCATA
>CAZREP010000159.1:5765-11729 GCA_964599035.1 uncultured Terrimonas sp.
TTTATGTGGCCTACAAAGATTATTTCTGGATGATGAGCACCACGGAAAACCTGCTGGAACAGGTTGCCCTTGCTTTACATAATACTACGGAAGTGACTGTGGGCGATAAAGTCATAAACTTTAAAGCCCCTTTTAAACGGGTTTCCATTTACGACGCGATAAAGGAACACACGGGTATTGATATCAGTGAAATGGATGAAGCAGCTTTAAGAGAAACCTGTAATAAGCTGCATATAGAAATTACACCGGGCATGGGTCGTGGAAAGCTTATTGACAGCATCTTCGGCGAAAAATGCGAGCGCCATTATATACAGCCCACCTTTATTATTGACTACCCCGTAGAGATGAGCCCCCTTACCAAAAAACATCGCAGCAAGCCGGGACTGGTAGAACGTTTTGAGCTGATGATCAATGGGAAGGAGATCGCCAATGCGTATAGCGAGCTGAATGATCCCATTGACCAGCGTGAACGTTTTGAAGAGCAGGTAAAGCTGATGGAACGCGGCGATGAGGAAGCCATGTTTATTGATCACGATTTTTTAAGAGCGTTGGAGTACGGCATGCCGCCCACAGCAGGCATCGGCATAGGCATTGACCGCTTATGCATGCTGCTGACCAACCAGCCTTCTATACAGGACGTGCTTTTCTTTCCGCAGATGCGCCCGGAGAAAAGCGAAGGAGAAGAGCGCAAATCTGAAGTTTGATGTTTATAGCTCAACGCAGACCGCTCGGGGTAAGTCACACCCTGTAAGCTGAGACCTGAAACCTGTCATTTCCGCATCAGCCAAATTTCTGTTACCTGGGATCCTCTTTGTCCCTCGCCACAGGTCCAGGTAAAGATTACCTTACCTCCGGCTGTGGCTTCCCGCGGGATATCAAATTCATACACCGGCTTTTCACCGGTTCGCATCAGATCATGAATAACAATATTATCATTAGCCACCAGCTTCAGCTTCGAGCGGAACCTGCCGGTATAGGTTATGCGCATCCTGTACGTGGCGGTTGTATCCAGGTTATCATACCTGATCTTCAGCGGTGTGTCGTACAACGTGTTGATCTGGCTCATCCATACGCCGGGCGTGGTTTGCCCGGAGAAACCCTGCGATCTTACTTCATGCACCCATTCTTCCCCGATAACCCCTACCCCAAAGCTGATCCTCGGCGACTGCAGGCTGCCGGGGTCTTCCTGCCATGTTTTATCAGCCACTATCCTGTATTTGCTTTGCACCGATCCAAAGTGATCATAAAAGCCACCAGGCCCCGGGTCAGTGCGGTGCAACATTTCCTTTATCCTCGTGAGCCGCTCATTATCATCTTCTATTTTTTCCAATACCGCAAGCTGATCCAATAACCAGGGTGCATCGTTGAGCGGTATATCTATATTATCTATAAAATTCCCCCTTCCCGGCATAGCACCATGTTTTTCAACAGTGAGCTGCGCACCGATGCTGCTGAACAACGAATCCGCAAGCACCATACATTTTTCCTTCCATGCCTGCGCCACAGGCTCTTCCGTACCCTTCTCCAACACCATCCTGGCCTGCAGAATAGCCAGTGGTGAGCTCTCGGCAGTGGCATCTTCCAGTATCTCCCTGGCCCTGGCTTCCAGCGCTTTTTCGCGTATCAGTCGACGTTGTATATAAGCGTCGTAATAAGCCCTGAGCAGGCACATCTGGAAACGGAAGTTTTTCATCAGCTCCGGCGATGCCCCTTCTTCTATGTGCTGCCATTGGCGAAGGGTTTGCTCAACTTTTTCATTGGTAAGCAAGGCGCCCCGCAAATTTGCCTCAAGATCCGTAATGCCCTGGGCCGCAACTTCCGCAATATCATTTCCCATAAACAGTCGGCTATAGTCCCTGAGCGTTTCTATCACGGGAGTTTGTGGGTCCCAGTCCTGGTCGCTCCATATAAACTTATTTACATCATCGTTTGTTCCTTCCGAATAGCTGATGCTGCCCGAAGCGTAGGGCGCAAGCAGGTTATGGATATGCTTTTCATCTTCCGGCCGGGGATTCACACACTCCCTGCCGAGGGTCATGGCGTAAGCCAGGTCCCAGTCGGGCACGGGATACTGGCAGCTTAAACTATGGGTGATATCGGGATACCGCCGAATGGGTATGTTTTCATTTACCTGCTTCCTGAGCTCCGGAAGCGGTATTTTAACCCAGGGACCAAAAACCACTCCCCCAAACCAGGAATAGCCGCTGTTCACATGCCTGAAAAAATCGTTATACCATTTCTGATCGGGGCGGAATACCTGCGGCGAAACCCATATTTTGGCATTCGGGTGAAATTGATGCAATGCTACCGCTACTTTGCCCAGCCAGCCAAAAAGCACATCCGGATCCAGATCACCGGGGTCGCCGCCGGGTACGAACAAATGATCTAATTTCGGTAATGCCGCAAACACTTCAATCCGCTCCTGCATTTCTTTTCTGAGCGAATCGCGATTGGTATAATCCGGACCCATATTGGGATACCACATCCATACATCCAGTCCGTACGACTTAGCGATCCCCGACTGCTCTACCATCATTTTTGCAGAAGGGAGCTGCATATGCACGCTGCTATCGTCATCATCTGTACGGGGCGGCATAATTTCAATACTGTTGGATCCGAACAAAGCCAGGTCACGGATATACTGGTCAAATTGCTTTACAGAAAAAGCATCATAGGAGTTGGTTTTGGGCCGGTAGCCCAACTGGTGACCACGAATGGAATATTTTGGCGCGGTAGAAATGGATATATGTCCTGGTAATACCAGTTCGCCATGCCGCATCACTGCTTTTCTCAAAAAACGACCCACACCATACAGCACGCTTCGTGCATCTTTGGCAGCTATTACCACGGCATTTTGCTCCGCCATTGCCACCAGCCTGAAGCCTTCATTGCCCGGCTCTGATACAGTATCCAGCACGGCACGCACCGGCTTGGGCAGCTTAGACATACGGTCATCGGTAAGGATATAAATAACAGGCTTCCCCTCACCAGGCACCTTCCCTGCAACAGGAAGCTGCAGTTGTGTTCTTTTTTCAATTTCTTCCCGTAACACCTGCACCGGCTTATCAAGCGGCACTTTTTTTTCATTGCTTACCCATATCACGGCTTTGGACAGATCGATATGCTGGGAATAAGAGAAGGAGGTGGTGAGAAAAAAAACAATAGTAATAACAGGTTTAATACAATTCATACCGGGTTTATGATTTTAGGGAGATAAGAATTATTTACAAGTATATTAAAAAAACACGATCATCATACGGGTGAAGCCGTTAAACCTGCTCCATACCTTTTATCCTGCCGGTAATTTTTAAAGAATAAACTGAAAGGAAACTATACGGATGCCGGTAAATGATCGCTTGTTGCCGGCAGCAATCCTGCTTTACTGCCGGTATATTTCTTCCGGCCACTGTGTGGCGATACCCTGCGATCGGATAAACCGCTGGAAATCTTCCAGTATCGTTTTTTTCTCCCTCACTGCATGGGGTGTGAGATTTTTAGCGAGTGAATAGGCAATCAGCATTCCGGCAGATTCGCCGATGTTCCACTCAACAGGATGTAGCCGGTAGCAGCCATTGGTAATATGGGTAGTGCCGATATTTTTATTTGCCGGTATGAGGTTTTGCACACGTTGCGGTAAAAGTGCGCCCAATGGTATCTGGAAAGGTAAAGAACTAAAATCAATATAGTTACCGCCTCCGGTTCCGGGATGAAGGTCAATATGGTAATAACCTGTTCCTACACTATCAAAAAAATCTGCGGCTTTACTACCTTTCTCCCTGCCGGCAACCAGTCCCCTGTTTTCCTTCCCTACATGTTCTTCAAGCACGGTAAACACGGCTTTAATGCGCCGGGATTCGCGTATATAAGGATATTTTGCCAACCCATCTTTGGTGCCCAACACGTCTGCTCTTAAACGAAGCCCGGACCATCCCTGGCCACCGTCGGGGCGGGGTGCTTCCGTTTGCAGCCAGTAAAGAAGGGATAAGCTTAATTGTTTGCCCTGGTCTACAAAACGATCAAAATCACCTTCGCCTACATCAATAATATTATGCAGGAAGTAGTCATTCTGCGGCCAGTTTACAATAGTGATATCTCCACTATATAGTCCGGCTTTAAAATTATTCTTATCAATGATCCGGCGATAGTTCCACAAATTAAGCGCCTTACCGGTAGGGTTACCCGAAGGATCAAAGCCCAGTGCTTTGGGCTGCAGCGTGGAAGGACTGGAATAATACAACGATAGCAACTTGCCGGGCCATGGAGGTGTCATAGCCGGCACGAGCTTCTGCCAAAAATCATATTCTTTGGGCTTATCAATGATGTGATTTTCGCCCGGTAAGTAGTCCATGGCAAAGCAGCACGTAAAGGCCTGGTTATTGTTGGGATCCGCTTTTTCGGATGCGTGCAGCTCATGTGTGTCCCGTTGGGATTCTGCGCCGGTCACATACTCCGTTCGGGTCAATGGCAACAGATCTCCCAGCTCAGTAGCATCAATGAAATAAGGAGTGTTGAGCACAACTTCTTTGCCTGTTTGCAGGCAACGCGCTTTCAACGCTTTAACTTTATCACCATCAACATCGGCACTCACTATTTTATACTGCAATAGCAGCACCAGTTTACCTGAACTAAGGTAAGGAGCTAATAAATTAGTCAGCACCGTTAATGCCACACGCGGCTCATGGCATAACCTTGAAACAGCACCCGAACCGGGGTTAAGATTTTTAGCTGCCTCAGCAGCATCTGTAAGCGGGTAATTACGGATATAATATTCCCGGATAGCCATCCGCAAATCACGATACGATTGTGTTGCTCCAAAAGATTCGATCCATTGATGCTCATCCGGGCAACTCACTCCCTGCTGGGTAAGCTGACCCCCTATCCAGTCTGTTTCTTCCGTCATGATCACACGACAGCCATTGCGCAGGGCAGCTATAGCAGCTGCACAGCCGCCCATACCACCACCGGCTATCACTATATCGGCCACCTTTTCATAAGCCGCTTCATTGTTATTGAGACCAGTAGCAATAAATGGCGCACTGAAAGACGGCGAAGCAATAATGGCACTGCTGCTTACACTTAATGACTTTATAAAATTTCTTCTTTTCACAATTGAAAACAAATACGCTCAGCTCTTTACCTGCAGTGTAACTATTAGAAAAACTTATTTTTTCTTTTTTAATGAAAAACGTAGTTTTTTTACATAATCGACGGATACTCCGGCAATATCTGAAATCTGGACATCTGTAAGTTCTAGTTTACCGATAAGCTTTTTTACTACTTCCCGGGTTTTTTGTTCTGCACCTTTCTCCATCCCGTCCTTCATTGCCTTTTTAGCCTTTTCTTCTGCAGTTTTGACTTTTTTTTCTGCAGTCTTTACTCTTTCTTCCACAGTCTTCATTCTTTCTTTTGCAGTCTTTCTTACGGCATATTCCGTCCATCTATCTAAAAGCGCTTTTTCGTACAGCATATACTCCTCCTTTTTTAAATTGGCTACCTCAGCGATATGAAACAATTTCTGAAATATCCGCTTATGTAAAATTACCGGAATTTTTTCCATTTTCGCCATGTTGCGTAATACATACATCCATCGCTCCAGATCGGTTTTTATCTCTTTTTCTCCCTTGTTAAAGTTGGGCAATTCTAAAAATATAAATCCCAGCTTGTTGTAAAAGGTTTGCCCCGTTTCCTCCTCTGCCAGTCGCACCCGGTACAGGTATTTTCCGGTCTGAACATTTTCAAAATTAAAGTCCATTACAGCGATCAGGTACACTTCTTTTAACTCAAAGTCCCAGTTACTTTTACCTTTTTGTCCCTGTTCATATAGTTTGCTCGCAGTGTAAAAAACGGCCCTGTCGGTAAAGAACTTTTGATCGGCCCTCTGTACCTCAATGATAAAAACTTCGCCACCGGCCCCGGTGCAGGTAAGGTCAAAAATGGTTTTGCGGTAATATTGTACCGGACCGT
>CAZREP010000160.1:0-11724 GCA_964599035.1 uncultured Terrimonas sp.
TACCATAAATCTGATTGTGTGCTTCATCATTTTCGATTGAAATTTTGGTTTTGGTAAATAATAAATATAGTAAAAATTACTCTTCTTTTATCTGGGCTGAGCGTATGGTGAAATTCATATTGGAAGGGACAAGATACGCCCGTTGAAAGATCAACTGTCCTTTTTCATTCTTCAGAAAGTTAGTGAATCCCCGTCCCAATCCGCTATAGTTCTCTTTTACAATATAATACAAACCGCGTACCATGGGATATCGCTTAGTGGCGATATTTGCCTGGTAAGGTTTGATGAATTTCCCGGGATCATCTCTCGCCTCTATGGAAGCCACCTTTACTTTGGTAAGGAAGGCCAACTGCTGCTCATCTTCTGGGTTGCCAATCCAGCTTACCCCTATAAAGCCAATGGCTTGCTCATTCCGGGAAACATAATCTATTACCTCTTCGCTCGTTTTTGCCGCCGTAACATCCTGCGCCAGGGACTTTCCTTTCAGCACCGAGTCAATCATAAAACGAACCGTGCTTGTGGCAGCATTCCCATCCAGCACGGGATGAAGCTTATACCCACTGGTGCCATTCATCAAAGACCTGATCTCTCCCATTGTGAAAAGGGAATCTTCCGACTTATTATTCACAATGGCAGCTATAGCATCAGATGCAATTTTGCCCCAGGAAGGTGTAAAGCCGAGGGTATCTTTCAGAGATTTAACTTCTTCTTCACTCAAGCCACGGGTAACAATCACCATCCGGATGCTGTCATTGAGCAGATCTCTCAAACAATCCGCCTCCGCTTTATAATGCGGAATGACAGTAGCATCGGGAAACTGCGACATAAAAACCCTGATCTGGGAATCGATAATGGGCTTGAACGATTCATCCACGCTTATATGGATGACACCCGATCTGAGGTCGTCATTACCCGCGATCTTTTTCCCCTTACCACTATGACAGCTTACCATTACCAGTAACCCGATCACATACATTCCAACGCGAAACATATTATAAATGTATTGTATGTAATTCATTTTTTTAAATATCTCCGCTGGTATCCCCGGTACAGCCGGAATAACCCGTATGCTATTCCCACACACCCGAAAAGCGTATCTATAACAGGATCGCTCTTCATCCAGTCAATACCCAATTTCTTGTTGAACAAAAAAAACAATCCCAGGCCCAGCCACAACACGCCCATTATATAATCATATAAGGAGTGAAAAAAAGCATGTCTTTTTCTCTTCTGATCATCCCAGTTCTGTTGTACTGACATCAGGTAAGTTTAAGGAAGTGGGCAAGTTAACAAATCCTTTGATAAATGCCGCAACTGCACCTATTAAAAATTGATAAACCTTTATTCTTCCAGCGTTTCACAACAGGGTCCCTGTAACAGCAATAAGATGCGGACCAAAAAAGATTCCACAAACCACAGGAAAAACAAAACCCCGGCTGTATAAAAACAACCGGGGAACCACTCACGCTTCATCGCTTGTTATAGCGCGGTTTTTTATCGTTTCATTACTTTACCGCTGCCGCTGATATCAATTTCCACTGCAACCGGATCGCCTTTATAATAGATATTGCCGCTGCCTCTTATTTTGGCTTTCAACTGCTGCGCTATGCCTATCTCTGCATCGCCGCTACCGGCTATAGTAATATCGGCGGTCGTTGCGGTAAAGCCGAAGCTTTTAAAATTGCCGCTGCCGGAGCTTTGCAGGATAAAGCGGTCAGCGGCCCCCTTTTCAACTGTTATATCGGCCGATCCCGATATGGCTGCATCAAAGTCGCTATTATCATTAAATGTACCGTCAACATATATATTGCCGCTTCCCTGCGAGGATAATCCTGTTAATACAGGCATGGTGATGAACACTTCGGAGTTATCGTTCCGCACATTCCTTGTGTCTTCATAATGGACTGATAAAGTGCCGCTGTTTACTACTGTTTTGAGATAGGGCAACAGGTTGGCATAGCCCTTTGCCTTTACTTCAAAATCTGTTCCCTGTATAATATGAATAACAGTGGAGCCCTCCGTAGCCACTTTAGTAAAAGCGCTTACATCCCTCTCCTGTGTTTGTATGCTGCCATTACCGGTAACCGTATCCTTTTCACATGAAGCGCATGCCACTGTAAAAGCAGCAAGTAAAAAAATATAAGCCCCTTTCACTTTTTTGATTTTTTAAATAATTAATAAATGATTGGATAACAGGATAAGTGACCGCATTCCTTACAGGAACGTTACGGCAGAACGGTCAAACTACATGAACGGAAAAAGAAAAGGATGAGTGTAATGAACATGACAGCACCGAATACTTATCTGCCGTCAGGCGTCTTACCACACTTACTGTAAATGTTTGAACCCTGATGTGCGTGCGATCTTACTCAGGCTGGTCTTCAACGGTAATTTTCAGATCCGATGTGGTAGAGGTAATGGCGCTCCCGGGCACTTTGGTGAAATGCAACTGCTTTTCCATAAAATCTTCAATAGCCTGCTGAACGCCCAGCAGATCTTTGGATTTTATATGGCTTCCCAATACATGGTCACCTGCATTGGGCATTGCCCGCTTTACCTTAATTTCTTTTGGCGTGCCCAGTTCATCGAACATTTTCAGCATTGCCGGCACGCTTACCACGTTATCCTGATGCTCCTCATCTTTGTAATAATACAGCAGCAACAGAGGTTGCCTTACTTTTTCAAATGTTTCAGGCTTCATGGTGGTCTCAAGATATTCTTCCAGTTGAACCGCAGCTTCAAGAGGATATTTCGGGTACCAGTACTGTTTATAAACAGGACGAGTATCGGAAGAGGTAACATAATTGTTACCGGTAACCCATCTGGCTATCTGCAATCCCCAGGGGTTATTCAACAGCCATGCATTGCTGTTGTAGATGGCGATATTGGGACTCATCAGGATCAATGCATATACATCATCAGGAAATGCAGCGGCCAGTTGCAGGGCATGGGTTCCCCCGGTGGAGGTACCCATCAGGATCACCTTTTTGCCTATTTGCTTTCCAACAGCCAGTGCCTGCTTGGCGCTTTCCCAATAGGCCGAAGGCGTTAGATCTTTCATAGGCTCCGTGGTATCTATACCATGTGCTGCAAGCCTTGATAAATATAAATTACATCCAAATGCCCTGGCAATATTAGTATGAATGGGAGCGCCTTCCTGCTGTGAAGCGGAAAACCCATGGAGATAAACAAAAGCATAATCCGTTTTCTGCCTGAGCGTATCATTATACCATACTATCCTTGCCTCGTTATCAGGTTTGAGCCTATGGGCGGCTTCACTACTGCTGATATACGCCTCCAGCTCAGTTGCCCCCTGTGGAACAGCAGGCATATCCATACTATACATGGGGATGGGTGGATGAGGTCCGCAAAAATAAGTAGCCGTTAGCAGCACAGCCAGAAGAAATAACAGGAAGGCTCTTTTTTTGAACATATATATTACTCAATAGTGATCAACGAATGCAGGAACACTATGCTAATCTACAATTTCGGCCTTTCAAAAATAAGCCGGACGCGTGAGTAATGAAATACAGCTTTAAATAACCATATGTTAATATTCCTTCAATTAAATGTTAACGCGCACTTAAGTTCCGGAGGAATGAGCCCCAGCCTTCTCATCTGGCATCATTTTTTCAAATATTTCTATCCTATCATTTCCCGAAAAAGTTTTATGACAATTAAAGAAAAGGATTTCATTATGAAAAAAAATTATTCCATTCGCAAAACGGTTATGACAGCAGGGGCATTATTTACGATGGCTCTATTTACTTCCTGTCTGAAAACGAATGACAACAATGATCCCGACACCCCGGTTGCCGGGTTGATGGCGTTTAATCTTTCACCGGATAAATCTTCCATAGGCATCACACTTTCAGGTAACAACCTTACCAATACTGCTTTGGGTTATACCAATTATACCGGTGGATATCTCGGTATCTACCCCGGCACAAGATCGGTTGAAGCGTATGATGCAGGCAGCGGTGCATCTTTTACAGGTTCCGATTTCACATTTAACGAGGGTGGTTATTATTCCCTGTTCGTAGTGGGAGCAGAAAACGATTACCGCAATGTGATCGTGAACGATCCGCTGGATAGTCTTGCCACAAGCGCCGGGAAGGCTTATATCCGTTATATCAACGCGATACCCGATCCGTCAGAACCCCTGGTAACAGTAAGCACCAGCAACGGCAGCGTGATCAATGAGCAGGCAACTTTTGCTTCTGTTTCGGATTTTGTTGAGGTTGATGCAGGGAATGCGGATATTGCCATCAGCAACAATGGCAACATACAGGCATCCCGCACTGTTGCACTCGAAGAAAGAAAAGTATATACGGTTCTTTTTGCCGGTATTCCAGGCTCGGAAGATACTACGAAAAGCGTACAGATCAGGTATATAGAAAACGGGACCCTGTCGGAAGATACTGCCGCGCAGCAGGGTATATCCTTCCAGCCTCCGCGACAGTCAGCAATCCATTAAAAACTGAAGGTGACAATCCAATTATAAGGTTGACAATCTTTGAACCTGTACCCTTTGAACTTTTCTCCCGGAATGCAAAGGCGCTATTCATTTTAAAAGCCTATCTTTACTAACAACCTGAATTAAAGCATACCAGCATCCAGTATGGCCAGCACTCATTGTATCTGCCTGCTTTATGTTATACTACGCTCTTTTACAGGTTGATTAATAACATTTAATGTAAAAGTATGAACATGTACGTTTCCAATTTAAGCTTTCATACCACTGATGAAGGCTTAAGAAGTTTATTCAGCGACTTTGGTGAAGTTGCCTCTTCCAAAGTAATTACCGACAGAGAAACCGGCCGCTCACGCGGATTTGGTTTTGTGGAAATGCCTGAAGAAGCAGATGCCAAAAAAGCCATGGAAGAACTGAATGGCAGGGATATTGAAGGCAGGGCGCTTTCAGTTACCGTAGCCCGTCCTAAAGAGCAGCGATCCGGCGGCTCCTTTTCGCAGAACCGCAAAAGATGGTAAACAGTTTTACTGATATAGATCTTATACCCGGACACAATTGTCCGGGTATTTTTTTACCTTGACGCTTTATTTTGAACCGCTCAAGTTGTTTTCATGAAATACTTCAGCATTACAGTACTTTTTATTTTTACCGGCTTATCCGCTTTTTCGCAAAACAATGCCATAGCCATTATTCCCGAGCCTGTTTCCATTGTTCAAAAGCAGGGCGTATTTACATTAAAAGATAATATGACCATTGCCACTCCCGGCAATAATGCCGATGCAGAAAGAGTAGCCGGCTACCTTTCGGAGATCTTTGCCGCCGCCACGGGATACAAAAGCAGCGTACAAAGCAACGCGCCGGCAGCCGATATCCATTTTGTCATAGCTACAACACCCGATAAAACCCTGGGAGACGAAGGCTACAACCTGCATGTTGCGCCAGGATCGGCTACGATCAGCGCCAACACTGCCACGGGGTTGTTCTATGGCATGCAAAGCTTTTTGCAACTGCTACCCGGGGAAATAACCGGCAAATCTGTTGAAAAAGACGTATCATGGACAGTCCCCTGTGTTGAAATAACAGACTACCCGCGCTTTGGGTGGCGCGGCTTAATGTTTGATGTATCGCGACATTTCTTTACTAAAGAAGAAGTGAAGCAGTTCATAGACGATATGGCAAAATACAAGTTCAATCTCCTGCACCTGCATCTTACCGACGACCAGGGATGGAGGATTGAAATAAAAAGCCTGCCCCGGCTCACTTCCGTTGGCGCATGGAACGTGAAGAAAACCGGGCGGTTCAATACTTTTTCTCCTCCAACAGCGGATGAGCCGAGAGACTACGGAGGATTTTATACCCATGATGATATCCGGGAGATCATCCAATATGCAAAAGACCGCTTCATCAATATCCTTCCGGAAGTGGATGTACCGGGTCACAGCCTTGCTGCTATTGCTTCCTACCCCGAGCTATCCTGCACACCCGGCGCCGACAAATATAAAGTGAACTCGGGCGAGCCTTTTATGGTATGGCCGCCAAGCGGCCATTTTTACGGGCTGGTAGACAATACCCTTTGTCCTGCCAATGAAAAAGTGTATGAATTTTTAGATAAGGTATTTACAGAAGTAGCAGCGCTCTTTCCCTTCGAATACATTCATATGGGCGGCGACGAAACCGCCAGGAATTTCTGGGAGAAAAGCACGACAATAAAAGCGCTGATGAAAAAAGAAAACCTTAAAAACTTAGATGAAGTACAAAGCTATTTTGTGAAACGGGTGGAGAAAATCATTGAATCAAAAGGAAAAAAAATGATAGGCTGGGATGAGATCCTGCAGGGTGGTCTGGCACCCAATGCAGCGGTAATGAGCTGGCGTGGCATTAAAGGAGGTATTAAAGCCGCAAAGCAAAAGCATGAAGTGGTAATGAGCCCAACAACCTTTGCTTACCTCGACTATATGCAGGGCGATGCGGCAATAGAACCTCCCGTATATGCTTCTTTACGCCTGAGTAAAGCCTATCAGTTCGAGCCCGTTCCTGACGGAGTGGATCCTGTATACATTAAAGGCGGACAGGGCAACCTATGGACCGAGCAGATCTACAATATGCGCCACCTGCAGTATATGCTTTGGCCGCGGGCTTTTGCCATTGCCGAATCCGTATGGTCGCCCAGGGAAAAAAAGGACTGGAACAGTTTCGTTATAAAAGTGGAAAAACAATTTGAGCGCTTCGACGTTGCGGAAATAAAATATTCCCCTGCCTTATACGACCCCGTTTTTAAGGTAAAGAAAGGTGAAAAGAACTTACCCGTAATTGAGCTGGGCACTGAAATTAACGGACTGGATATTTATTACAGCTTCGACAATTCTTTCCCTGATCAATTCTACCCGAAATATACACAGCCGGTTACCATGCCCAAAGATGCAGGTACCATGAAGGTGATCACTTACCGCGATGGTAAACCCATTGGCAGAATGATCGTCATAACGGCTGCAGAGCTAAAGAAAAGAGCAGGGATAAAATAAGTTACAGGGTGCAGGGTACAAGGGCCTAAATTTCAAATCCGACACCATAACCCCGCACGTGCGGGGCGAAATCCGAAGCGGACCGTCAGCTATGACACCCTGCAACGCACCAAGAACCAAATCACAAGAACCAAGTAAATCTTAAATCCGAAGCCTGAACTCCGAACGTTCGGAGCGAAATCCGAAAAGGAAGTACCAAGATCCAAATCACAAGAACCAGACAAATCACAAAATCAGAAATCAACATCCCGCACGTGCGGGAAGAAATCTCAAATCACAGATCTCCCGCCTGCTCCTGCACTGATCTGTCGGATTCAATCTCTACCTCCTCTATCCAAACAGCGTAATCATCGGGATAAATAGCCGATCCTTTATGAATAGCATACACCCTCGTGAACACGGCGCCGAAATACAGTATGGTTGCGGAATAATATACCCATAATAATATCACGATCACTGAACCTGCCGCTCCGTAGGCAGAGGTAAGACGATTATGTCCAAGATAATAGCTTATCCCTAATTTACCGATCATAAACAACAATGCCGTGGTAAATGCTCCCGCACGCACATGCTTCCATTCGATCCTGGCATCAGGCAATACCTTAAAGATCAGTCCAAATAAAAAAGATGTGATGATAAAAGAAAGCAGCAGGTTGAATACATAAGCAATGATCACTTCCGTATGCGGAAATATTACCGTAAGCTTATTGATAAAAGCATCCATTAACGCATTTATAACAAGAGATACCAGCAATAAAAACCCCAGCGTAATAATAATGGAAAATGAAAGCAGGCGATTGATGATCAGCTTGACCCATCCTTTTTTAGGCTTTGCCTTCAGCTTCCAGATGGAATTGATGGAATCCTGTATCTCTCCAAAAATACTGGTGGCTCCAAAAATAAGCGTGGCGATCCCTACAGTAGCGGCAAAGCCGCTTTCATACGAAAGGGTGGCATTTCGAATGGTTTGCTGTATCTGCACTGCCGCATCTCGGCCCACGAGCCCCGCTATTTGCCCGTATACAGTACCCTCCACGGCTTTATCCCCATAAAATATATCGCTGATCCAGACCACTATAATAATAAGCCCCGGTAAAGAAAAAATAGTATAGTAGGCCAATGCGGCACTCAACTTCAATACCTTATTATCAATAAAGTCCGAAAGCGTTTGACGGGTTATTTTCCATGCGCCTTTTATTGTCATGCTGTATATCAAAATAAAACTATGCCAGATTTGTCGTACTTAACTTGATAAATATACGCTAAATGTAAATGGAGAAAACTGGTTTGTGAGGACACAAACCAGGGCATTCGTTTCAGGTTTTTGATTGGCTGGTGATTTTATTTGCATAATATATTAAGGTTCTGTCGCTGAAGTTACAGTAGTACCAAAGCTCAATCAAGGCTCCTTCCCGAAATCGGGCCGTAATCGATTTCGGGCGGCTTTTTGTGTTACTTTTTTCCGCAAAAAAGTAACACAGAAGAAAATAACGGGTTTTAGAGACTGTTCTCTGTTGTATTCATAAATCAGTCTGCTTACTGACCGCTGGAATTCGTGGCAAAAAACTAAGGGCTCAGAAAGCATATTTGAACCCTGTTGAAAATGTATAATTACTCCTGGGTACACCTTCCACGGGAAACCGGTCGTACAGATAATTCCAGTTTAAGCTTGCTGATAATTTTTGCGTAACGGCCAGGTTGGCTGATTCCTGGTTAAGAATACGGAAATCGCTCCATTTATCCAACCGTGGCTGATAAAAAGTTGTGCTGACGATCTCCAGGGTGACGGTGGGCTTTAGCGTAAAGCTCAGGTAACTGCTGTTGCGCACATTATGATGCGTAAGGGGAGGAGTGATGAGCTCTCTTTCATACTCATACATGGCAAGCACTCCGAGGTAAACATTCAGCTTACCCGACCCCGAAAGCTTTAGCCGGGGACCCATACCGGCAAGAAAGCGGCTGCTTATTTTGGTTATTTTATTGGTCTGCAACTGCGTGAATACTTCCCAACGAAGCAGGTCATTGATCTTCCGGTTGTAACGCAGGTGAAAAAAGGTATTGTCCGTATATTTTTTCTGAGCGCCTTTCAGAAAAGAATAATCACCTAAAAAGAGATAGAGGTTTTTATTATTCTTATATTGCAGATGAGCGAAAGCGCCCGCTGAAAATACCTTATCCACATTTTTCGCAATACTAACACTGCCGCCAAAGCTCCCGGCCCAACCGGTGGTATCCGTTTGGATCCTGCTCGATTCGACATTTACGATCTGCGCAGTGGCATGTGCAGCGAGCAGCATGAGAAAAACAGAAGAAAAAATTCTGACCAGATACATCTTGCAAAAATAACCTGTTCTTCCTGCAAAGCTCCCCGATGTGTAAAAATATACACATGCTGTTCTGATAAAATATACCTACCTAAAAAACTATGTAGTAATATTGACGATCTAAAAAGCATATAACAAATAAAGTTCTATAACGAATGACTGCAGATTTTATACAGGTTATGTTTTTCCTTTTGGCAGGAATTGCCCTGATCATCCTGCTAACGGCAAGGCTTAAGGTACATGCATTTTTCGCGCTTTCGGTTGCCTGCTTCGTGGTAGGCATTGGCGTACAATTACCCATTGCCGACATCCTTACGGCAATGAAGCAGGGATTCGGACACATTATGCAATCGCTCGGCTTTATCATTGTGCTGGGCACCACGCTGGGCGTATTGCTTGAGCATACCGGCAGCACCCGCGTAATGGCGGCATTTATCCTTAAAAAAACCGGAGAGCGTCACGCGCCGCTGGCCATGAACATTACCGGCTTTATGGTAGGACTGCCCATCTTTTGTGATTCGGGATACATAGTGCTGAGCGGGTTAAATCAAACCTTGGCCAGACGCACCCAAACAGCAGTGCCTGTTATGGCCACTTCGCTCGCAGCAGGTCTGTACGCCGTACACTGCCTCATTCCGCCCCATCCCGGAGCTGCGGCTGCGGCAGGTATTATCGGGGTTGACTTTGGCAAACTGATCATCACCGGCATAGCCGTTGCTGTTCCTGCCAGCGCAGTAGGCTACTGGTGGGCGAGATATGCAGGGAAAAACATTCCTCCTCTGCCGGATATAGAGGAAGACAATACAGAAATGCACACCAAACTGCCTTCGGTAGTACAATCCTTCCTGCCGGTAATGGTTCCTATCCTGTTAATCGCACTGGGCTCATTCAGCACTGCCGAAGCGCATGAGAACGGAATATGGAACTTTTTTAAGATCACCGGCGATCCTGTGATCGCATTGTTCATCGGCGTGCTACTGGCACTTACTTCCGTTCGCTCCTGGAAAATAAATGTGCTGAGCAAGCTACTCCAGGAAGGTGCGGAAAAAGCCGGTGGTATACTTGTGATCATTGGTGCGGGCGGTGCGTTCGGTGCAGTGCTGGCCGCCACTCATATAGGCGACCACCTTGGCACATCTCTTCCACTGGAAAGCATGGGCATATTGTTCCCTTTCCTGGTTACCGCGCTGCTGAAGACTGCACAGGGCTCATCAACCGTTGCTATCATTACCGCAGCGTCCATCATACATCCCCTCCTGCCCTCACTGGGATTGCATACGCCAACCGGACAATTGCTTTGTGTTTTAGCAATGGGCGGCGGCTCTATGATGATTTCCCACGCCAATGACGCTTATTTTTGGGTGATCAGCAAATTTTCGGGAGTGGAAATGAAAACCATGCTTAAAGTATATTCACTGGCCACCCTGTTCATGGGACTAACCGTGCTCGTTACCGTATATTTGCTGTCGCTGGTAATGCTATAATGTTGAAATCGGGAGAGAAGAACCAAATCACAAGAACCAAATAAGTTTCAAATCCGAAGGCTGAACTCCGAACGTTCGGAGCGAAATCCGAAGGAAACTAAACAATAGTATTGTCCGGGAAAATATAAAGGAGAGGCTGGCCTCGGAAAAAGGGCCCGTCCGACTGGTCATCCGGACGGACGTTAAGAAAATTGGCTTGGACGGCGTTAAAAGAAAAACGCCATATACTACAGTGGGATAATGCAATTAGCTCAAAGGGCCTGCCGGCTATGTGCTTTCAGCTATAAGCATTTGAGACTGACAGCCGATGGCTCAATGCCGGCGGTTGATCGCTAATCGCCAGACCCGAAATAAAAAACTAAAAACGCTAAACTTCTTCACTGTACCTATCGCTGTAATATTTATAGCATGCCGTATTATTCGGGGTGAATGGGCAATTGTCAATAGTGAATTGATTCACTATTCACTTATTCACCATTCACGAAATGATGCGGTATATTATAGTTAACGTAACAATAGTATATTTCTACTTTGCTTATCTCCTCTACCCTTATATCTTTATATTTTAATACGCGAGGCATATGAAATATTTCAGACTACCGTTTTCGCTGCTCATAGCAACATTCACCATATTTATCTGCTGTAATCAACCGGCAACGGAAATAAAGTCGGGCGACATTGCTGCCATTGGGATGAAGTGGGAGCTGGTCAGTAATTTTTCCGACTCAGGCTATACTGCGCGGATAAGTTTGATCAATAAAAAAGAGCAACCGTTAACCGATAAAAACTGGGCACTGTTCTTTTCCATCGCTCCAAGCCCCCTGTTGCAGCCCGAGCAGCCCCAACCCGCAATGCTCGAGCACCTCAACGGCGACTGGTATAAATTATCTCCCAACGCAGGTTTTTCACTGCCTGCAGGT
>CAZREP010000161.1:0-11623 GCA_964599035.1 uncultured Terrimonas sp.
GTAACGGTGCTGTCGCGGAAGGCATACATAGGCACCGTTACCATGTGGCAGCATCACCTTATTATAGAAGGACAGCGCAAGGGGAGAAAAGGATTAATTGCAGGTATAAAAAAGGACGTGGTGATCAGTGCGGATATTATAAAGAACGGAAAGTCAGACCGTGTGGCTATTTATGGATGGCATTTAATCAATGGCAAACCTATACAGCCTTTATATACCGGTCATGTGAACTGGTATGTCGATTACAGCCACGGTATAAGACTGGTGTACCGGAAAATAAAAGTAAATGGGAAATGGACAGATTACGAAACCCTGTTAAATGATGCTGTTTTACACCGGTTGATCTGTGATGAGCCGGATTGCAGTTACTTCCGTTATCCTATTACAAAGTAGAGCATAAATCTGATGGCCGATAGGTAACTCATAGCTAAACCTTATACCTTACACCCTATACCTCCTTCTATTGCAGATCGATCACTTCAACGCCGGGATAGTGGGCCGTGTTGAAAACAAAAAAATCATTATCTATTTTGGGGTTCGGGATAAAGCTGGTAACGTTATATACATACCTGTTGCCGTTTTTCTCGAACAGCCTTGTTGATACAATATTTTTTGTTACTTTATCTACATATACCAGCACCTTAAAGAAGGTTTTATTTTTATCGGTAGGGGTCAATTCTATTTCCTGCAATGTTTTTTTCCCTTCTTTTTTTTCCCCGTTCAGCTTATACAGAAAATCTTTGTCGTAAAAGTTGGTGAAAATTTTCTGGGGGGTAAAGCTGTTTCCCCCGGCATCAAACTTGCTTACCTGTACCTCATTGGCGGAGGGGTCGTAGGTCCATACTTTTTGTGCATTACAAAAGATTTGCTGATCAGTCAGCTCCACCCTGTATTGATTGCCTTTCATATAGGCAGTTCCTTTTTTTGTACCCTGTATTTTTCCAGCGGCATTTTCAATTTGCAAGGTAAAATCGGCTTTTACGGTGGCATAGGTTTTAAATTTAGCGGTTACTCCATCGAGTATTTTTTTTGCCTCAGGATCATTAGTGCCAAGAGCGTTAGTGGAATGCTGTGCGAAGCCTGCAAAAGTGTATATCGTCAATAGTGCTGTTAATGTGAGTATTCCTTTCATTATTTTTTATTGGGTGCGCAAAGATAGTTATTTCAAAGACTGCCGCAATAGCGGGATGGTTTAATATAACATAGCTTTTTACCGCATTTTGTTATAATGCCTGCAAAAACTCTTCCAGTTCTGTTTCTGTTTTAAAGAGTACGTCCCTTGCCTTACTCCCCTGGTTAGGACCTACAATGCCTGCTGATTCAAGCTGGTCCATTAGCCGGCCAGCACGGTTGTATCCCAGCTTCATGCGGCGCTGTAACAGGGAAGTAGACCCGATCTGGCTTTGTACAATAAGCCTTGCGGCCTCTTCAAAAAGCGGGTCGCGGTTACCTATGTCAAAATCTTTGCCATCGAGGTCTTTTTCGTCGATATATTCGGGCAGGTAAAACGGTTGCGGGTATCCCCTTTGCTCACCGATAAAATCGGCTACTTTTTCCACTTCCGGCGTATCTACAAAGGCGCATTGCACCCTGGTTACCTCTCCATTGTACGATACCAGCATATCGCCGCGGCCTATCAGTTGTTCTGCGCCTCCCGTATCCAGGATCGTGCGGGAATCAATTTTGGAAGATACCTTAAATGCCACCCTCGCCGGAAAGTTGGCTTTGATGGTGCCGGTAATGATATTAACTGAAGGCCGCTGGGTGGCAATGATAAGATGGATACCCACAGCCCTCGCTAATTGTGCCAGGCGCGCGATAGGCATCTCTATCTCTTTACCGGCGGTCATGATCAGGTCGGCAAATTCATCTATTACCAAAACGATAAAAGGAAGGAACTGGTGTCCTTTTTCGGGGTTAAGCCTGCGGGCTACAAATTTTTCATTATACTCTCTTATATTACGGCAGCCTGCCTCTTTCAGCAGGTCGTAGCGGTTGTCCATTTCAATGCAAAGCGCGTTGAGGGTATGCACTACTTTTTTGGTATCCGTGATGATGGATTCCTCTTCGCCGGGCAGTTTGGCCAGAAAATGCTTTTCGATCAGCCGGTACAGGCTCAGCTCTACTTTTTTAGGATCTACCATTACCAGTTTTAGCTGGGATGGATGTTTTTTATAGAGTAGCGACACCAGTATGGCGTTAATTCCTACCGATTTTCCCTGTCCGGTTGCTCCTGCCATGAGCAGGTGAGGCATGGTAGCAAGGTCTACGATAAAATGCTCATTATCTATTTTTTTCCCCAGTGCTATGGGTAGGGAAAATTTATTTTGCTGGAACCGGTCTGTAGACAGGAGCCCTTTCATGCTCACGATCGTCTTCTTTACATTGGGCACTTCAATGCCAATGGTGCCTTTTCCCGGAATGGGCGCAATGATGCGTATGCCTAAGGCGGCAAGACTTAAAGCGATATCATCTTCAAGATTTTTGATGCGGGAAATGCGAATGCCTGCGGCGGGCACAATTTCATACAGGGTAACGGTAGGACCTACCGTAGCCGAGATCTGGCGAATGTCAATATCGTAATTCTTCAGCGTATTGATGATCTGGTGCTTGTTGGCTTCCAGCTCAGAAGCATCGAGCACGATCTTTTCACTGCCGTGTGTTTCCAGCAGATCAAGCGAGGGGTATTTATAGTCTTTAAGATCAAGTACAGGGTCGTAAGGAGGCAGGTTCTGCACTTTTTTTACTTCTGCTTCCTTTTCCTCCGGCAGTTCATCCATATCCTCATCTTCTGCTTCCTCCTGCGTATTGATCTGTAGTTCGAGGTCACTGACGCCTTTTTTGTCGCGCTGGGGAATTACCGTGGTTTGAGGCGGTATGGCTTCAGGCAGGATGAGCTTGTTCTCAGAGTCGTCTTCGCGCGGGGGATTGATCACCACTACTCCTCCGTGGTGCTTCAGGGTATTGCCTTTAGTGCCTGTTGCCGTATCTTCTTCCATGAACAATTTGGCCTCCTCGGTAAAAGAATTGTCTACCGGCACCATCCTGCTGTTTGCAGCCTGATCCTCCGATGCAGGCTTTCTGGCAGGCAGGGAAAACGAAGGGTTAAACCGCCAGATAAAATAAGCAAATCCGCAGGCAAGCAAAAGTACTGCAGTTCCGATCTCTCCCAGGAAACCTCTGAGCCAGTTGCTGGTGATATTGCCCGTTTCGCCCCCCCACGGAAAGCCATTGCCATGTGTAATGAAGGCCAAAGCCGTGCTGAAAAACAGCAGTCCTGCTATGATATACCTGAAGTTGCGCCAGGGTGAAAAGATCTTTTCCCCGAATAATAAATTAACCCCTGTTACGAAAAAAAAGCTGCAAAAAAGATAAGAAGGTAAACCAAACCCCTTATAGAAAAATATATGGGAAATATAGGCGCCAATGCGTCCAAGCAGATTGGCCGCTTTTATATTATCTCCAAACAGGAACGCCGAAAAACCCTGGAATACTTTATCCTGGTCCTGGCGCCAGGTAAAGAGATAAGAGGTAAACGCTATAAAAAGAAAGCATGCAATAAGCAATAGCACGCTTCCCAATATTTTATGGGTACGTTCGTCCTTTACCAGCTCCTTTACTTTCACCTTTTCGGTTTTGTCGCTGGTAAGCTTTTCAGGATCAGGAGATTTGGACTTATTGCTTTTTAATTTATTAGCCATGTAATACGAAGCGCATTTTTATTGTCACATAGGCTTCTGCCCGCGTTATACCGGAATAGCTGACACCGGATAGGCAGACCAGTAACCTTAAAACCTGCGGTTAAAGATATACAAAGATAAGATGTTTAAAGGGGAGTTTACGGAGATGTAATTGAGCTGCATGCTCATCGCTATCAGATCACAGACCACTATCGGCTTTCAGCTATTTGCTGCAGCTACACTTCCTTAACTTGTTTTTCGCTTTTTTCACGGTGAGCGCCGGGCTTTAAGCTTTGGATAAAGAGGCATATCCAGCCGGCAATAAAACAAAGCCCCCCCAAAGGTGTAATAGCTCCTATACCCTGAAGCCCAACCGTTTCGGTGGCATTAAAATAAGTTAACAGGTATAAGGAGCCACTGAATAAAACGATGCCTGAAATAAAAAAAATGCCTGCCCATTCCATAACCTTCCCGGGCATCCTTCTGTACAGAATACCCACTGCAAGCAAAGCAAAAGTATGGTAAAACTGGTATCTTACACCGGTTTCAAATGTAGCTACGGTATCTGCTTCCACTAATTTTTTCAGCGCGTGCGCTCCGAAAGCACCCAATATCACACTGAGCGCTCCAAGGATGGCAGCATATTGGATAAATCGTTTAGACATATTTCCGTTTGATTTCATCAAAGGTAATATCTGAAACGGATTCTGTGGACAATATTATATGAGCCTGTTTGTAATATATTTCTCTTTTTTGGATACTGTTTTCAATAAAGTCTTCCAGTTCCTGCTCATTTAATTGTTTGACCAGTGGCCGGTGTGCTTTTTCCCTGGTCAATCTCTCTTTAAGTACGGATAAAGGTGTTTCGAGGTAGATGGTCAGCCCGGTTGCTTTCATCCATTGCATATTATCGTAAAAGCAAGGCGTGCCGCCTCCCGTGGAAAGGATGAAATGATCTTCTTTCTCAAAGTGGCGTAGTCTTTCACGTTCCTGTTCGCGGAAATGAGTTTCACCATATTGTTCGAACAGTTCGGCAATGGTGAAGCCGGTATATTCCTCAATTTCGGTGTCGAGGTCAAAAAAATGCAGGCGATGCTGTGTTGCCCAGCGTCTGCCCCAATAGCTTTTGCCTGTTCCCATAAAGCCCAGCAGAAATATCTTCATTGTTTGGGTATCACTTAAAGGCATTAAATCCTGTTATGTCCATGCCGGTTATCAGCAAATGTATATCATGCGTTCCTTCATAGGTGATCACGCTTTCTAAGTTCATCATATGGCGCATTACGGAATATTCCCCGGTAATGCCCATGCCGCCCAGCATTTGCCGGGCATTACGGCATACATTGGTGGCTACTTCGCAGCCGTTCCGTTTTGCCATGCTTACCTGCTGGGGCGTTGCCTTTCCTTCGTTCATCAGTACGGCAACTCTCCAGTTCAGCAACTGCGCTTTGGTGATCTCCGTGATCATCTCTGCCAGCTTTTTTTGCTGTAACTGAAAGCTGCCTATCGGGCGGTTAAATTGTATTCTTTCCTTAGCATACCTCAGGGCGGTATCATAGCAATCCATTGCTGCGCCTATGCTGCCCCATGCTATGCCGAAGCGGGCCTTGGTTAAGCAGCCTAACGGTGATCTCAGCCCTTTGGCATTGGGAAGTATGTTTGCTTTGGGCACTCTTACATTGTCAAAAACAAGCTCACCCGTTGCTGAAGCCCGCAGGCTCCATTTGCCGTGTGTAACAGGTGTGCTGAAGCCCTCCATGCCTCTTTCCACGATCAGCCCGCGGATGTCGCCGTTTTCATCTTTTGCCCATACTACAGCCACCTGTGCATAGGGCGCGTTGCTGATCCACATTTTAGCCCCGTTCAACAGCACATGATCGCCTGCATCAGTAAAGCGGGTAAGCATGCCTGCCGGGTCGGAACCGTGGTCAGGCTCTGTTAATCCAAAGCAGCCCAGCCATTCCCCGCTCGCCAGCCTGGGCAGGTATTTTTTACGCTGGGCTTCGCTGCCGTACTCGTAGATCGGGAACATCACGAGGCTGCCCTGTACGGAAGCTGTAGAACGCACCCCGCTGTCGCCCCGCTCCAGTTCCTGCATCATCAGCCCATAGCTGATATAATCCAGTCCGCCACCGCCATAGGCAGCGGGTATAGTGGGACCAAAGCAACCCAGCTCACCTAATTGTTTTACAATATGCTCAGGAAAGCTGGCGCTTTGGGCATAATCTTCAATGATCGGGGATATCTCCTTTTTTACGTAAGCCCTTACGCTTTCGCGGATCATTTTCTGCTCTTCGGTAAGCAGGTCGTCCAACTGCAGATAGTCAGGACTGGTAAACAGGTCGGTTCGTGCGGCCATAATAACGCTATTTAAACGAACTGCTAAGATAGGGATGTTGGGATAGTTTGTGGTTTATAGTTTGGGCGTTTATAGTTAAAAGCCAAAAGCACCCAATGACAAAAAACAAGAACCAAATAAATCTGAAATCTAAATTTGGAATTGATAGTTATAAATGAAAGGACATGTATTGCTGAAGGCTGAAAAGTTACGGGCAGAATAAATTTTATTAATTTTAAAGCAAGCCTCAACTTTAAAAAGCAGTCGGTGCAGTTTTCACGGTCTGACGCTCCTTCCGTCGCGTACCGACCGCATTTTCACATTTCTCACACTTCCACATTTTCATATTCTCCTCCTTAAATATTCCTCACCGTGGTATCTGTTTCCCAATGGTCGTTGATCTTTAATACTTTTTCTATTACATCCCTCACACACCCCCTGCCGCCGCTGAGGGGGGAAATATAATGCGCTATATTTTTTATTTCTGTTACAGCATCTGTGGGGCAGCAGGCAAGTACTGCAGCCTGCATCACTTCAAAATCGGGAATGTCGTCTCCCATATACAGCACTTCCTCTTTACGGAGTCGGTGTTGTGCCATATAGGCGCCCAATTGCTTCTCCTTATCCTGCACCCGCTGAAAAACATCCGTAACACCAAGAGTCGCCAGCCTTTCCTGCACAGCCGTGGAATACGAACCTGTGATGACAGCTACCCGGTATCCTTTTTTTACGGCAAGCTGAAGCGCATAGCCGTCTTTAATATTCATACGCCGGATCAGCTCGTTACCGGGAAATACCCATACGCTGCCATCAGTTAATACCCCGTCTATGTCAAATACAAATGTGGTGACAGATGCAAAACGCTCCAGTAGATTCATTTTAAAATGGTTGATTCTTTAGGGGATCAAAAAGCGATAATGGGAGTTTAAAAGTAAAACATTTTAAATCAATAAATCTGTTTTTGGCCAACTCTGTCACCTGCTTAAAAAAAACTTCCCTGTAAAATGACTATGCTTTAAATTGTGACCCCGTCTATTTGCCGGCTTACTATAAATTACATGAACAGAAGAAATATTCCCCAGTGGCTTGTTACCATTGCAAGTGCTGTTGCGTACCGGTTTTACCGTTTTTTCAATAAAGTGGTCAGATCTGCCTTCGACTATTATGATTTCGAAACGATTGATGTTATAAAAGCCGTTTTAAAGCGAAACAGCAATGCCATTGATGTAGGCGCCCATAAAGGTGCAATATTACGTCATATCTTAAAGCAGGCACCTGAAGGGAAGCATATTGCTGTAGAGCCGATACCTTATCTGTATCAAGGGCTCGAGCAGAAATTCGGAAAGAGCGTTACACTGTTGAACCTGGCACTGGCCGATGAAACCGGAGAAACTGAATTCACTCTTTTCAAAGACAGACCGGCGGTGAGTGGTTTGAAAGCGCGTCATTTTGATAATGCAGCGTATAAAAAAGAGCTTATAAAAGTGCAGGTCAGGAAGCTCGACGACCTGGTTCCACAGGATCAAAGTGTTGATCTGATCAAGATAGATGTGGAGGGTGCAGAATTTGAAGTGTTGAAAGGCGCCAGAGGGGTTTTGGAAAAAAACAAACCTGTTGTTTTGTTTGAGTTCGCAAAGGGGGTCACTGATCTTTATGGCGGAACCCCGGAACTGATGTTCGATTTTTTCGATGCGTTGGGTTATACGTTAACCCTCCAGGAATATTTCCTGGAGAACCGCCCGGGTTTTAACCGTGCCGAATTTTTAGGACAATATGAAAAGGGGTACAATTACTTTTTTATGGCATACCATGCTAAGGAATAAGGAAATTTTATGGCATTTCAAATTGTCGCATCGTTGCTTCGTGTGGGCGGTGGAGACACCGCCCAGGGCAGCCCCCGGCTGGTGTCTCCCTTGCATAAAGCATGTGCGATGAAAAATTGTTAAGAAAAAAGCTAAACGCCCAAGCGATCATGACGCCTTATATGCGGAAATCAGAGAAGTCTTGCAAAATTAATATTGTTTTACGTTATAAATATAATTTGTGCTGGCGTAAGTCCGGCACCTGTAATTCAAAAGCCGGTTACTGATTTTTACATCCGACTGGACCTTTCATATTCCTGTCTTTACCAAAAACGCTTATTTTTAGTTCATCAACAATAATATTCCCGGTGAAACGAAACGTTTGGTTTATCCTTTTTCTGTCGGTCAGCTTTATACTATCGCATGCTGCAGTTGCCCAAAGCATTTATGTTGCGCCGGATGGCAATGACCGTAATTCCGGCACTGCTGAGCAGCCGCTGGCAACGCTCACTGCCGTGAGAGACCGCATCCGCCTGCTGCGTAAACAGGATCCTTCCGCCCGGCAGTCATGGCAGGTTGTTGTCCGCAAAGGTGAATACATTATGCCGGCAACGCTAATGTTGTCAGTTGAAGATAGCGGTACAGAAATGGCTCCCCTGATTTTTCAGGGAGAGGAAGGTGCGGTTTTTTACGGCGGCTTTTTGCTCAATAAATTTGAAAAGGTGTCTGACAGCTTGTGGAAAACAGATGTGCCGGAAGTGCGGCGGTATGGCTGGCGGTTTGAGCAGTTGTATATAAACGGCATTCGTGCGGTCAGGGCGCAAACACCCAACAAGGGATTTTACTCCCCGATATCGGTTAAGGAAACGGTTATTGTTAAGGGGGAGGGCCGTGCGCCGGAACTGGCGGTTCAGCAAATTAAGATCCCTGCCGAAGCTGCCTATTGGATCAGGGATATAAGCAAAGAAGATCTGCAAGATGCGGTAGTTACTTTTTATCATCACTGGGATAATACTAAAAAGCCTGTTCAATTTTATAATGCTGCCGATACTTCCATATATATCAGCGGGGAAGGCATGAAGCCCTGGAACCCTGTTAAAACTTCATCTTTATTTGCTATTGAAAATGTACGGACTGCTTTAGATGCTCCGGGTGAATGGTTCCTCGAACGTTCCGGCACATTATATTACCGTCTTCTACCCGGTGAAACCATCAGGTCAACAACCGCTATGGCGCCGTTGCTGGACAAATTCATTACCGTATCGGGCAATGCGGCAACCGGTGAAAAAGCGCATGATATCCGCTTTGAGAACATCAGTTTCCGCGTGGCGGGTTACAGGATGCCTCCCTCGGGTGTGGAGCCCGCGCAGTCGGCCGCACCGGTAGCTGCAGCTATTGAAATGGATTTTGCCAGCCGGGTGTCGTTCGTTAATTGTGAAGTTTCCGGTACGGGTGGCAGTGCAATATGGTTCAGGAGGGCCTGTGATAATGGTTTGATCGAACGTTGTTATTTGCACGACCTGGGAGCAGGCGCTGTTAAGATCGGGGAAACGGTGCTTCGTTCGGATCCCCGAGAGCTGACGCATCATATAAAGGTGGTCAATAATATCGCCCGTTCCGGAGGTCATGTATTTCCGTGCGCGGCAGGCATGATCATTTTTCACGGAAGCGATAATGAGCTGCTGCATAACGATATTTCCGATTTTAAGTACACCGGCATCTCTGTG
Source organism: uncultured Terrimonas sp. (assembly GCA_964599035.1). Lineage (GTDB taxonomy): Bacteria > Bacteroidota > Bacteroidia > Chitinophagales > Chitinophagaceae > Agriterribacter. Next base: position 9,548 of record CAZREP010000161.1, read on the forward strand.
GGCTGGGTGTGGGGATATACGCCAAGCCCTTCCAAGCGCAACAAGATAGAATACAATCATATCCATCACTTAGGGTGGGGTGTGCTGAGCGATATGGGTGGCGTATATACGCTGGGGGCTTCGGAAGGCACAACCGTAAGCAATAATGTCATTCATCATATTTATTCGCTCGATTATGGCGGATGGGGTTTGTATACCGACGAAGGCTCAGAAGGTATCGTGATGGAAAATAACCTGGTGTATCGTTGCAAGAGCGCAGGGTTTCACCAGCATTATGGAAAAGAAAACATCATCCGGAATAACATTTTCGTTAACAGTATAAAATCGCAGTTGCAGGGCACCCGTGTAGAAAAGCACCTTTCCTTTTCCTTTACCGGCAATATTGTTTATTTTAATAGCGGTACGCTGTTCAGCAGCAACTGGGCCACTATGAATATCCATTCCGATAGCAATTGCTATTGGGATATCCGTACCGAGAATATTCTCTTTAGCAACAATACCTTTAAAGCATGGCAGCAGGGAGGAAAAGACAGGCATTCCATAATAGCGGATCCGGGCTTTACAGATGTTCAGCATTTTGATTTCAGGCTGAAGAACAAAAAGGTTATTAATAAAATAAAGTTCCGGTCTTTCGATTATTCCAAGGCAGGTGTATATGGTACAAGCGAATGGACACAAAAAGCGATTTTTGATGCTGCGAGGGCCAGGGCATTCGATCAAATGGTTGCGGAGCATGAAAGGAGTAAGATTTAGGGTGTAAGGTATAAGGGCGTGAGTGGTGAATAATGATGTTCCGGACTTTTATACAGAAAGGAATTTTGCAGAAAAAATATTTCAATATTACGTTGCGTCTTTGCCTCGCTGCGGGCTCTACGTGGAACAATTTAATTTGAAAACCTGCCTACCGCAGGCAGGTTTGAAAGTGTGAAAATTTGAGAATGTGAAAATATGCTAATGTGCAGCGTTTCCGGGTGAAAGAAAATACAAGTGAGATGATGAAAAAACATTATAAACTGTAAACCATCAACCGATGAAAGGGTATATTACAAAAATAGTTGGAGTGCTTACAGTATGCTTGTGCATCCTGTGCATGCCTCGGAGTGATGCGCAATCTCAAAAAGAGAAGATAAGGCTGCTTATCATTGACGGGCAGAACAACCATAGCAACTGGCCGCAAACTACGCAGCTGATGAAAGGCTACCTGGAAGAGACAGGGCTTTTTACCGTGGATATTGCCACCACTCCACCGGAGGGAAAGGATATGCGTAGTTTCAAACCACTATTCAGTAATTATAAAGCGGTAGTGCTCAACTATAACGGCGACGACTGGCCGAAGGAGACCAGCGATGCGTTTGAAGCATTTGTAGAAAATGGGGGAGGAGTGGTATCGGTACATGCTGCCGATAATGCTTTCCCCGGGTGGATGGCATTCAATAAGATGATCGGTATAGGAGGGTGGGGCAATCGTAATGAAAAGGATGGGCCTTATGTTTATTATAAAAATAGACAAGAGGTAAGAGACAACAGTCCGGGTATAGGAGGCAGCCATGGCAAATTCCATGCATTTCAGGTTGTTACCCGCAACAAGCAGCATCCTATCACCAAAGGTCTGCCTGAAATATGGATGCATAATAAAGATGAGCTGTACGATCGCCTGCGCGGCCCTGCCGAGAATATGGAGGTGCTGGCCACGGCTTACAGTGCTGCCGATCAAAGAGGTACCGGTCGAGATGAGCCTGTGATGATGGTGATCAGCTATGGTAAGGGAAGGATCTTCCATACCACGCTCGGGCATGCCAATGAATCGCAGCAATGCGTAGGATTTATTACTTTTTTGCAAAGGGGTGCGGAATGGGCAGCCACCGGAAAGGTAACACAGAAAATACCGGGTGATTTTCCCAAAGCGGATAGGATAAGCGTACGCCGCTGATAGGGCGGATATTCTTTCTTTGGTTTATTTCACAATATTTGCTATTGCCGGGGTATAGCCCGGCCCGATGGGCAGGCAAATATCATCAACCCAGATATTGTATTTATCCATCCGGGTGATTTTGTTATTGGCAACAATATAGGAGC
>CAZREP010000162.1:0-11604 GCA_964599035.1 uncultured Terrimonas sp.
ATTTGCCGTTCCTGATGAGCGTTGAAGACGTGTTCTCTATTACCGGTCGTGGTACGGTTGCCACAGGTCGTATTGAAAGAGGACGTATTAAAATACAGGAAGGTGTTGAGATCGTTGGTTTAATGGAAAAGCCTTTAACCTCTACTGTTACTGGTGTGGAAATGTTCCGCAAGCTGCTGGATGAAGGTGAGGCTGGTGATAATGCCGGCTTGCTGCTCCGTGGTATTGAAAAGAACCAGATCCGCCGTGGTATGGTAATCTGTAAACCGGGCTCTATCACCCCTCATACGGAATTTAAAGGGGAAGTATATGTATTGAGCAAAGAAGAAGGCGGACGTCATACTCCTTTCTTCAATAAATACCGCCCCCAGTTCTACTTCCGTACTACCGATGTTACCGGTGAAGTGGAGCTGCCTGCAGGAACAGAAATGGTGATGCCTGGGGATAATACCTCCCTGTCCGTTAAGCTGATCCAGCCCATTGCTATGGAAAAAGGGCTGAAATTCGCTATCCGTGAAGGCGGGCGTACCGTAGGTGCCGGTCAGGTAACTGAAATCATAAAATAAGCCCCTTCTGCCGGTATTCACCGGCAAATTGGGAAGGTTTTTATATTTTTGCAAAGTATCTGGATACCCTCCAGATACTTTGTTTCTAAATAAGGAGGCCTGTTCCGGTTTTGAAACCAGTAATATACGGGCATAGCTCAATGGTAGAATACCCCGATAGCTATCGGGGCAAAACCTTTGATCAGGGCTCGAAAGTTCTTTAAGAGATTATATTGTTTATGTTATACGGGCATAGTTCAATGGTAGAATAGAGGTCTCCAAAACCTTTGATCAGGGTTCGAATCCTTGTGCCCGTGCTTGAAAAAATGATGTATGAACAAAATAAGTGCTTACCTTAAAGATTCATATCGCGAATTGATGGAGAAAGTGACCTGGCCCACATGGCAGCAGTTGCAGCAATCGACCACTATTGTTTTAGTGGCAACGGTTATCATAACGGCGCTGGTATGGGTAATGGACTTTGCCAGCAATTCAATATTAAAATTTGTTTACTCCTTATTTAAATAATAATGGAAGAAGTAGTTAATGAACAGGAAACCAAGTGGTACGTGCTACGCGTAGTGAGTGGTAAGGAAAGGAAGGTAAAGGAATACCTTGATAAAGAAATTTCGCGCAGTGACTGGGGGAAAATTGTAAAACAGGTTTTTCTCCCTGTGGAGAAGGTATACAAAGTGCAGAACGGGAAAAAAGTAATGAGGGAAAGAAATTTCTATCCGGGGTATGTGATGATAGAGGTGGAACCCGGTAAGCTTAATGACGAGATCATTTCCACTATAAAAAATACCAACAGCGTTATTCATTTTCTGGGTAAGGAAAATCCTATTGCCCTGCGCAAGGTTGAAGTAAACAAAATGCTGGGTAAGGTGGATGAAATGAGCGATGGAGGGGTAACGATGAGCGAGCCCTTTATTGTGGGCGAAACCATTAAGATCATTGATGGCCCTTTCAACGACTTTAACGGTGTGATAGAAGAAGTGAATGATGAAAAGAAAAAGCTGAAGGTGAATGTAAAAATATTTGGCAGGGCTACACCTGTTGAGCTCAATTACATGCAGGTTGAAAAAATAGCGTAACATGCATGTGCATCAGAAATTTTACTGACCCGCTCATAGAGCGGGTTTTTTTATGCGCTTAATTTTCTGAAGTGTGCAATATGTTGATGATCTGTTCGTTTTCTTAGGTTGGTTAATATGCTGTCATATGAGGTAATAAATTTATAATCAGCTTTGTATAGGAATATGTAAAGATTAAAAAACCCATTAAATTCACTTAATCTTTATTATAGCCTCCCCTGCGGGAGGTTTTTTTATGCACGGGAATTGCTTTTTTTCCACATTCCGGTATTTTCAGCTTAGCATGTGGGCGTAAAAAGCTGTAGCTTTGCATGACCTCCGGATATATTTCTTCCATTTTTGCAGGTCGTTATCAGGTTGCTATTCTATTACGGAATAGCCATGTTTTTTTAATAATGTTTTAAAAATAATTTTAACCGGTTTAAGTCATGGCCAAGTATATTTTTGTTACCGGGGGCGTAACCTCTTCTTTAGGTAAAGGTATTATTTCCGCTTCGTTGGCTAAATTGCTGCAGGCGCGTGGCTTAAAAGTAACGATCCAGAAGTTTGACCCTTATATCAATATAGATCCGGGCACTCTAAACCCTTACGAGCACGGTGAATGCTATGTTACCGAAGACGGGGCAGAAACAGATCTTGACCTGGGTCACTATGAGCGTTTCCTGAATATCTTCACCTCACAGGCCAATAATGTCACTACGGGACGCATTTATCAAACGGTTATCAATAAAGAAAGGGAAGGCGCCTATCTGGGAAAAACAGTACAGGTTATCCCTCATATTACCGATGAAATAAAAAGGAGAATGCTGCTGCTGGGAAAGGAAGGGTACGATATCGTGATCACGGAGCTGGGCGGAACGGTAGGGGATATTGAGAGCCTGCCGTTTATTGAAGCCGTTCGCCAGCTGCAATGGGAATTGCCGGATGAGGATTGCCTGGTGGTGCATCTTACCCTTGTACCTTATTTAAAAGCGGCCAAAGAGCTGAAAACCAAGCCTACACAGCATAGCGTAAAACTGTTAAGCCAGGAAGGCGTTAACCCCGATATTATTGTGTGCCGCACCGAAAGACCGTTAACCCCCGAAATACGCCGGAAAATAGCTTTATTCTGTAATGTAAAGCCCGATGCGGTCATTGAGTCGGCCGATGCCTCCACTATCTATGAAGTGCCGTTAACGATGATGCGGGAGAAGCTCGATCAGATATGCCTTAAAAAACTGGCCATCCAGCATTATCATGAGCCTGAATTAACGAAGTGGAAAGAGTTCCTGGATAAGCTGAAATATCCCAAGAATAAAGTGAATATCGGGTTAATAGGTAAGTATATAGAGCTCCAGGATGCTTATAAGTCCATTCTGGAAGCCTTTGTACATGCAGGTGCGGTAAATGAATGCAGTGTGAACGTGGTGAACATACACAGCGAATTCATCAGTGCGGAAAACGTAGAAGAAAAGCTCGGTACCCTGGATGGGCTGCTTGTTGCCCCGGGGTTTGGACTGCGGGGTACGGAGGGAAAGATCCTTGCTGTAAAATATGCAAGGGAAAACGGGCTTCCTTTTTTTGGTATCTGCCTGGGCATGCAAATGGCTGTTATTGAATTTGCAAGAAATGTTTTGAATCTTAAAGACGCCCATTCCACCGAAATGGACTCCGATACTACCCATGCCGTGATCGATTTGATGGAGGAACAGAAGAAAGTTACTGCCAAAGGCGGTACCATGCGCCTGGGTGCTTATCCCTGTGAGCTGAGAGAAGGAACGCTCGCCAAACGCATTTATGGTGCTGCAACGATCAGCGAAAGGCATCGCCATCGCTGGGAATTTAATAATGCTTATCTCTCTTCTTTTGAAGAAAACGGCATGGTAGCCAGCGGCCGGAACCCCGAAAGTGGGCTGGTAGAGATCATTGAGCTGGTAAATCATCCTTATTTTATTGGTGTGCAGTATCATCCCGAATTAAAAAGCACCGTGGAAAATCCTCATCCTCTATTTGTAAGCTTTATTAAAGCGGCCAAAGATTTTGCCGAAGAAAAAAACACCCGCAAAAAGCCTTCCCTGCAGGGTGAAATGATCTGACCGGGCTGATTTTGTCATTGGCTGAAACAATTGGGTTTACATCCTTAAAGTTTATCCAAAGGTGTTACCTTTGCCCACTCAAATTTTAAGCTACTCGTATGCAGTTTGATAAAAATACTATTCTGGGTTTTGTATTGCTGGCATTGATGTTCCTTGGTTTTTTTTATTTTACGCGGCAGGGACAGCTTGATGTGGAAAAGCAAAAAAAGCATATACAGGATTCAGTAGCCGCCCTTCAGCCCGTAATAGACCCGGATGTGGCGCGTGCAGACTCCGTTCGGCTGGCTACGCAAAGCAAAGTGGCTGCGGCAGGTCAGTTTGTAACGGCAGTAAACAGCACCGAAAAAGAGACAGTGCTTGAAAATGAAGTGCTTAAAATAATCTTTACCAACAAAGGAGCGCAGCCCAGGCTGGTAGAATTGAAGAAGTACAAATCTATAGACAGCCAGTCGGTAAAGCTGGTAGAAGGAGGGTTCGATAAATTAAGTTACCCGGTTAATACGGCGGCTAACCGCTCTATACAGGTCAGCGATCTGTATTTCGACGGCGGAGAAGTTACCAGGAACGCAGATGGCAGCCAAACCATAACCTACCAGTTAAAAGACTCTTCCGGGCAGGGGATCGTTCACCGGTTTACATTGCCTGCTGAGCAATATATGGTAGACTGGAGCATTGAAATTGACGGGGTGAACAGCCTGCTTACCCAAAACAGCCTTAATCTTTTATGGCAGAATGAAGTAAAGCAGCACGAAAAGGATATTATAACGGAAAAAAGGGAAACGCAGGTGGGTTTCTGGACAAAAGATGATTATGATTATTTTACCCTGGGCCGTTCTTCCGAAAAGCAGTTTGAAAACCCGGTGCGTTGGCTCAGCGTAAAGCAAAAGTTCTTCAATACCACGCTGATCGCAAAAAATAATTTTAATTCAGGGAACATTCATTGTTCGGAAAGCCACGATTCTACAGGTATAATAACCGCTGCTTCAGCCAACCTTAAGCTTGTGCTTCCTGCGGCAAACACTGCTACGGTTCCCCTCCAGTTGTATTACGGTCCTAACGACTATAAAATATTAAAGCGCTACGATATCGGGCTGCAGAATGTGATCAACCTCGGACAGGGTATTTATGCTTTTGTAAAATACATCAACAAATGGCTGGTCATGCCGGTTTTCGATTTCTTTAAAAAATTTGTAGGAAGCTATGGACTGGTCATTGCGCTGCTTACCATATTTATACGGCTGCTGACTTCCCCACTGGTGTATACCAGCTATCTCAGCGGCGCTAAGATGAAAGCACTGCGCCCGGAGCTGGATGTTTTAAAAGCTAAATTTAAAGACGATCAGCAGGCGTATGCAATGGAGCAAATGAAAGTGTACAGGAGCGCCGGCGTTAATCCCCTGGGCGGCTGTATCCCTGCCCTGCTGCAGATACCGATATTCTTCTCGCTGTATAGTTTTTTCAATGCCACTATTGATCTGCGGGGGCAGCACTTTTTATGGGCCAATGATCTGTCTTCCTATGATTCCATTATCACCTTTGGTTTCAATATTCCTTTCTATGGTAATCATATCAGCCTGTTTACCGTGCTTGCTACCGTAACCAGTCTTTTGATATCCATTTACAGCATGTCGCAAACCCCCAACATGGATAATCCCATGATGAAGTACATGCCCTATATTTTTCCCGTAATGTTGCTGGGTATCTTTAACGGATTGCCTTCTGCGCTTACCTGGTATTATACGGTGTCTAATGTGATCACACTTATTATCCAGTACGTCATTCAGAATTTTATCATTGACCACGATAAGATCCTGGCTCAACTGGAACTGAACAAGAAAAAGCCGAAAACAAAAAGTAAATGGCAGGAGCGGCTGGAACAGATGCAGGAAACCCAGAAGCAGTTGCAGCAGGCGAAGAACAGGCAGCAGGGCGGTAAGCGTTGACCCGGGCTGCAATACCCCGGGTACATTTTTTAACATATCTGTTTTTTAGGGGCTGCTATACAACCTTGCCCTGCATTTTGCTATCTTTATTGCTATAACCCTCAACAAACAGCATATGTGTAGCAGATATTTGCTTTTTGCAGCAATGGCTTTGATAAATGGTAATATAGCCCAGGCCCAGAAAATATTTTCAGAAGGAACGATTGTATATGATATCACTGTTCAAACCGGTAGTAAAGAGCCCCAGTTGGCGGATATGTTTGACGGTGTTACTGCAACCGTTTATTTAAAAGGCAGCCAAAGCCGTACCGAAATGATCAGCCCGCTTGGCTCTACCATTACTCTTCAGGATGCGAAAAGCAATACAGGCGCTGTGCTTAAAGAATACGGCAACCAGAAATTGCTTATCCACATGACCAGGCAGGATTGGACCGATCTGAATAAAAAATATGCCGGCATAACTTTTACACCTCAGAACGAAACCAAAACCATTGCGGGGTATCTCTGCCAGAAGGCAATAGCAAAGTTAAAGGATGGTACCACTTTCACCGTTTTCTATGCCAAAGAGATGGTAACGGAAAATAAGGATTATGATTACCAGTTCAGGAGCCTGCCGGGTCTTCCGTTGGAGTATGAATCTTCCGTTGGTAACCTGAAAGTGAAATACACCGCCTCTAAAATCACTTTTGACCCCGTTCCTGTTCAGAAATTCAGTATCCCGGTCAGCGGTTACCGTGAGCTTACTTACCAGGAAAGCACCAGGCTAAAAGGGAACTGATAAAGATCCGATACAAACTGTGGGACCCGTAAGGTTACTAAAAGAGCCCGTAATTGATGGCAGGAAAGCATCAGCGCAGGCGGTCAATACTTTTGACCAGCTTCTGATCCCGGTATATCCCTCTCATGGCCAATATAAAACATACCGGGATTAAAAAATACAGAACAGACCACAGGCTGAATGCACCCTGTACAAAGGATTTGATCTGCGTATAATAGAGTGTGCCTGATGCCATACAGAGCAGCAAGCTCAGGAAACATAATTTCAACTGCATGCTCCTGTTCTTATACAGGAATAGTGTTATCAATGCTATTAATCCCGTAGCTACAGCAAGTACGATCAGAAATAAACTGCTTGTGGCACTAAGCATATTGTATTCATTCATGCCGTCTACTGTTTTATTGCCGTTATAAACCGGGAAACGAAGGGTCATAAAGGAAAAAGCGGCTGCCAGCAAAAGCCAGATCGTTTGTATACGTTGTAACATGCAGGTCAGTTATAGTGTTAAAGAATAGCGGTTTGCTCATTTATCATATATCGTATTTTTCTTTCCGGGAGTAAATGGTGAAGGTGAATGGTGAATCGTGAACCCGGTTTATGCCTCATCCTCTATGCCTTACACCCTATATCCCTGAAACCTGAGACCTGGAACTTGCAACCTGTAACCTCCTTACATCTCCAACCCCGGATACAGCGGAAACTGGTGCATAAACTGGTGAACCTGTTTTCGGATATCTTCTGTTTGCTTTTCATTGTCTGTATCGGTCAGCACGCGGTCGATCATCTCCACGATCGGCTCCATATGTTCCTCTTTCATCCCACGGGTGGTAACGGCGGGTACGCCTATTCGTATGCCCGAGGTTACAAAGGGGCTTTTATCGTCGAAAGGCACTGCATTTTTGTTTAGCGTGATGTGAGCTTTATCGAGTGTTTCCTGTGCTTTTTTACCGGTAAGGTTTTTGTTTCTCAGATCGATCAGCATCAGGTGATTATCGGTGCCATTGCTGATGAGGTTATAGCCTCGTTTAACAAAAGCTTTTGCCATTGCCTGTGCATTGCCGATCACCTGTTTGGCATAGGCTGTATATTCGTCTGTCAGCACCTCACCGAAAGCAACCGCCTTGGCAGCTATAATATGCTCCAGGGGACCGCCCTGCGTACCGGGAAAAACAGCGAGATCAAGTACGGCACTCATGGGCCGCAGATTGCCTTTAGGATCTTTTATGCCAAATGGGTTATCGAAGTCGTGGCGCATCATAATGATACCGCCCCTTGGACCCCGCAATGTTTTATGGGTGGTGGAGCTTACAATATGACAATGCTCAAAAGGATCGTTGAGTAATCCCTTGGCGATCAGGCCAGCAGGGTGAGCAATATCCGCCAGTACCAGGGCGCCGGCTTTGTCGGCCACCTCTCTTATCCGCTTGTAATCCCAGTCGCGGCTGTAAGCCGAGGCGCCACAGATGATCATTTTAGGCTTTTCGGCAAGGGCAGTAGCTTCTAACTGGTCGTAATCTACTGTACCCGTATCTTTTTTTACGCCGTAGAACAGGGCCTGGTAATTTTTGCCGCTGAAATTGGCGGGGCTTCCGTGGGTAAGGTGCCCGCCCATGCTCAGGTTCAGTCCCAGAATTTTATCGCCCGGTTTCAGGCAGGCTAAAAACACTGCGGTATTGGCCTGTGCACCGCTGTGCGGCTGTACATTTGCCCAGCTGGCATTAAAGATCTGCTTTAAGCGGTTTATAGCTATCGTTTCAATTTCGTCTATTACTTCACAGCCGCCGTAGAAGCGTTTACCGGGGTAACCTTCTGCATATTTGTTGGTGGCAACCGTGCCCATGGCCTGCATTACCTGCAGGGAAGTGAAATTTTCGGATGCGATTAATTCTATACCGTTGCGTTGACGTTCGAGTTCTTTGCTGATGAGGTTGAATAGCTGTGTATCTCTTTGCATGGCGCAAAAATAGGGCACAATCCTGAATTTTGCTATTTTCACATTTTCAATGAAAGATAACACATGAAAGCAATTATACCCGTAGCAGGGGCAGGCACCCGGCTCCGTCCGCATACCTACACCCAGCCCAAAGCGCTTATTCCCCTTGCCGGAAAAACATTGCTGAGCATTATCGTGGATCAACTGGCGGAAGCGGGTATTAAAGAGTTTGTTTTTATTATCGGCTATCTCGGTGATAAAATACAGGATTATGTGAAACAGCATTACGGGCACCTGCAATGTCATTTTATACTGCAGAATGAGAGACATGGGCTGGGACATGCGATTTATCTTGCAAAGGAGGTTGTTGGCAGGGATGAAGTGTTTATTGTATTGGGAGATACGATCTGCGAATACGATATAGATGAAGTGATACACAGCAACGATTCCATGCTGGGTGTAAAAAAGGTGGATGATCCGCGTGGTTTCGGAGTGGCGGAGATTGATGAAAGTGCTGTTATTACAAAGGTGGTGGAGAAGCCGCAAATCCCTAAATCCAATATGGCGCTGGTAGGTATCTATAAAATAAAAGACACCGATGCACTCTTTTCCTGCCTGGAAACCAATATCAGAGAGGGTATACAGAACAGGAATGAATACAGTCTTACCGATGCGCTGGAATGCATGATCAATAGCGGCGTGGTATTCCGGTCGTTTAAAGTGCAGAACTGGTTTGATTGCGGAAAAATCGATACCCTGCTCGAAAGCAATGTCACTTTAATGAAAAAGCTGGGCGGGAAAATATCACCTGAGCATACTTTCGAGAACGTAATTATTGTACCGCCTGTGAGCATTGGCAGCGGTTGTCATATACGCAATGCCATTATTGGTCCTAATGTAGCGATTGGGGAACAGGCAAAGATCGCCTATTCGGTGGTGAAGGATTCCATTATCGGCGATTTTGCTAATTTACATGGTGTGGTGCTGCATAATTCACTGATAGGAAGCGATACGGAAATTAAAGGAGAAATGCGTACGCTGAATATCGGCGATAATACCCAAATCGATCTGGGATGAGGAGGGTATCAAGAACCAAAGCTCGAATGTCCAATTTCGAAATCCGAAGGAATACTGAAGAAATGAAATGGCATTCTCCTTTGCGCCGCTGCTCCGTGGCGAATGCTGCGTGAAACAGGATAAAGCACGGAAGAACCAAATGATAAATCACAAATAAAATCCGAAGCCTGAAGCTTGAAATCCGAATGCAAGATATTCTTCTTTGCGATCGTTGCTCCTCTGCGTGCTCGGCGTGAAACAACCCGGAATAAAGCACCAAGAACCAAATGATAAGAACCAAATAAATTTCTAAATCCGAAATCAACAAATCAGCAATCAGTCTTTATATCCTCTTTCATTTTCAAATTTTCAAATTGCCACATTTTCATATTTAACCATCATCAACTATGTCTTCCTTCTCTAACCGCATTACCCGCTTGTTTAATATACGCTATCCGATTATACAGGCCGGTATGGTATGGGCGAGTGGTTGGAAGCTGGCATCTGCGGTGAGCAATGCCGGTGGGCTGGGCTTAATAGGCAGCGGCAGCATGTATCCCGATGTGCTGAGAACGCATATCCGCAAATGCAAAGCCGCTACCACAGCCACTTTTGGAGTGAACATCCCTTTGCTGTACCCCGAGATTGAGAAGCATATACAGACAGTAATAGAAGAGCAGGTGCCCGTAGTGTTTACTTCTGCCGGTAACCCGGCAACATGGACAGGTGCATTAAAAGCCAAAGGCATTATTGTTGTGCATGTGGTGAGCAGCAGCAGGTTTGCCCAAAAAGCGATAGAGGCAGGATGTGACGCGGTAGTTGCGGAAGGTTTTGAGGCGGGTGGTCATAACGGGCGCGAAGAAACCACCAGTATGGTATTGATACCTGCAGTTTGTAATGCGGTAACCGTTCCTGTTATAGCGGCCGGCGGCATAGCTACCGGCCGGCAAATGCTGGCTGCGATGGTGTTAGGGGCGGAAGGGGTGCAGATCGGAAGCCGTTTTGTAGCCAGCGAGGAGGCTTCTTCACACATCAATTTTAAAAATGCTGTGGTGCGTGCAACAGAGGGTGGCACCATGCTGTCAATGAAAAAACTGGTACCGGTAAGGTTGCTGAAAAATAATTTTTACGAGCAGGTACAGGCAGCAGAGAACAGTGGGGTTGGGTCTGAAGCTTTAAAGGAATTGCTGGGAAGAGGAAGAGCGAAGAAAGGTATGTTCGAAGGCGATACGGAGGAAGGTGAACTGGAGATCGGGCAGGTGAGCGCCCTTATTACCGGTATCCTTCCTGCTGCAACCATTGTGCAGAATATTTATAACGAGTTTGAACTGGCTGTTGGAAATCCTGTAAAAAAAATATAACTTAAATATATGAAAATGAGTTTGAAGCCTGTTACCCTCTCTGCTTTGCTGGCGCTTTCTTACCTGGCTTTGCTGGCTGGTCCGGTACCACCGGAAAGTATACATGAGGAAGTGCTGAGCGGCATAGTGATGGATATGAGCAGTAAAAAACCATTGAAAGATGTAAATATTACCGCTGTTCTTAACTCCAGGAAGGAAAGAACTGCATCGACCGATATGAACGGTGGGTACCGGTTTATTATGCTTAAGCCCGGAATATACAAGCTGGTTTTTGAAAAGGAGGGATACAAAAAAGTAATTAAAGATAGCATAGCAGTGAAAAATAAAACCACGCTCAGGATTAATATTGAAATGCCCGGGCTCACTGGTTTTTCAGAAAGAGGGCCTTCGGCCTGGTACTTCTTTGATTACTAGCTTTACAGGGTGCCGCAGTTTATGCGTATTGATCATTTCATCTCCCATACCAGCGCGCTGGCGCCTAATATAGCAGCGTCGGCCTCCTTCAGCTCACTGAAGATCAGTTTTACTTTATTTTGAAAGATAGGGAGCAGGTTTTTCTCCATATGCTCTTTGGTTGGCTTAAGAATGAGATCCCCGGCCTTGGTCATGCCCCCAAACAATATGATCGCCTCGGGGGAAGAGAACATCACGAAATTGGCCAGCGCCATGCCCAGTATCATACCGGTGTACTCATATACATCCCTGGCTATGGCGTCGCCCTGTACAGCACATTCGTATACCACCTTCGAATCAATTTCATCAGGGTGATAATTCCTGAGCAGGCTGTCTTGTTCTTTTCTTTGTTCCAGGAATTCCCTG
>CAZREP010000163.1:0-11600 GCA_964599035.1 uncultured Terrimonas sp.
AAGCAGGTAGCGGGTTTGCTGTATGAAGAATTTAACGAAATATTCCAGCGGCTTGGATTGAATATGCTGGAGGGAGGGATGGTTTCGATATCATCGGTAAAAGTTACGCCGGACCTGCTGGAAGCCAGGATATACCTCAGCTTTTTCCAGCTAAAAGATCCACAGGAGGGCTTAAAAAAAATCGAAGATAAAGCCTGGGAGATCAAAAAGGAACTGACGGTAAGGGTGAAGCACCAGCTACGCCGTATACCCGAACTGAAGTTTTTCATGGATGATACGCTGGAACATGTATTCAAAATGGAAGCATTGTTTAAAAAGATAAAGGAAGAGGATGGGAAAACCGGACCCGGAGAGGGGTAGAGTAAGGTGTAGGGTGTAAGGCGTAGGGTATAGGGCATTCCACCTTCTACCTTTCACCTTCTACCTTCCGCCTTCCACCTTCCGCCTTCCACCTTCCACCTTCTACCTTTCACCTTCATCTCTAAATCATAACACACTTGTACCTCACCTTTGCCTGGAGATATTTCAAAGCCAAAAAGTCTACCAATGCTATTAATATTATTGCGTGGGTAAGCGTAACCGCCATTGCCTTCGCCACCGCGGCCCTGTTGGTGCTGTGGAGCGCATTTAACGGCTTTGAAGACCTTGTAAAATCGCTGTACACCACATTTTATACCGACCTTAAAGTGACCGCTGCGTCGGGGAAGACCATCCTGCTCACTCCTGCGCAAATAACGGCACTTAAAAACTTAAACAACGTAAGTAATGTTTCGCTGGTAGCGGAGGAAAAAGCCCTGCTGCAGAACCAGGATTACCAGGCCATTATTGAGCTAAAAGGCGTTGATTCTAATTATACCAAAGTAACCACGGTTGAGCAAAGCCTCGTAAGAGGCAAATTTTTTCTGGGCGATGCACAACAGCCCGGTGCGGTAATGGGGGTAGGCATTGAAAATGCAGTGGCCATTTTAAGCGACAGAGCCATTGGTGCGCTCACCATTTACCTTCCCAAAAAAGGAGTGGCTGACCTGAGTAACCCGCTATCGTCGTTTAATGAAGGAAAGATCGTTCCCAACGGCGCTTTTGCCGTTGAGCAGGGATTTGATAACAAATACGTGCTTACCAACCTTGATTTTGTAAGACAAAACATGGATTTTAAGCCGGATGAATACACAGCTGCAGAGATCGCCCTGGTCAATACAGACGATGAAAAAATAACCCGTGCCCGGATTGAACAATTATTAGGCCCCGGATATGCCGTTCAAACCCGCTACGAACAGAACAGCAGCTTATACCATGTGATGCGCCTGGAGAAATACGCCATATTCGGCATTTTCATTTTAGTGCTTATCGTGGCGGCTTTCAATATGATAGGCGCTTTAAGCATGCTGGTGCTGGAAAAGCAAAAGGATATCCAGATCCTGCAGTCCATGGGCGCCACCCAAAGCTGGATACAAAGGGTCTTTTTGACCGAAGGGATGGTGTTGGCGACAATCGGCGCCGGCATAGGGATCATACTCGCTCTTACACTCTGCTTTTTGCAGTTGCAGTTCAAGCTTATCCCCCTGGAAGGCACTTCGTTCATTATTGATTATTACCCTGTTAAGCTGGTGTTTACCGACTTCGTGATCGTAGCCGCAACGGTATTCATTATCGCCATAACAGCATCGTGGCTCCCCTCAAAACGGGCAGCCGCCCAGGCTTTTGAGCTGAGAAATTAGCGTTTGAAGTTTGGGAGTTTACAGTTTCGGAGTTTATAGTTTCGGATTTGAGATTGTATACCTTTCGAATTTAGAGCTTGGGGCTTCGGATTTAATATTTAAATTTATTTGGTTCTTATAATTTGGCTTCCTGGTGCTTTATGGTTGTCGGCTGTCGGAGACCAGAAACCAGAAATCAAAGGGGGTCTGGCCGAATTATAATTTCTTATTTATATTTGCGCCCCAAACATTTGTTTGTACATTGTATTTTGCCTTTTAGCAGTTCAACCACTTACTTTCCGGCATATCCCGGCATAAATACAGTGCAAAGGGTATTTTTGTTATTATTCAATAAATTCGTTAATCTTGACTTCCAACATAAGCATAAAAATGCAACACGAAGAAGATTTTGACGCCAACCTTGCGGGTGAGTACGGGAACAATGAAGAAGCAAGAAGCCGCTGGTTCAAACGAATCAAGAAAGGGATACTTACCTCCACCGCTGAAAAAAAAGAAACGCCGGATGGGTTATGGGTGAAATGCCCCAACTGTAAGTACACCTGCACCGTGCTGGAGCTTAAGGAAAACCTGTTTGTTTGCCCCAAATGTGAATATCATCACCGTATAGGAAGCCACGAATATTTCGATATCTTATTTGATCAGGGACAATATGAGGAGCTGTTTGCCAATATCCGCTCCATTGATTTTCTCGGGTTCAACGATCTTAAGCCTTACCAAAAACGCCTGGAGGAGGCTTACGAGAAAACCGGATTAAACGATTCCATCGCTGTGGCCTCCGGTAAAGTCATGGATCACACCCTCGTGATTTGCTGCATGGATTTCAATTTTATCGGCGGCTCACTCGGAAGCGTGATGGGTGAAAAGATCGCCAAAGCCGTTGATTATTGCCTCCAGGATCATATTCCTTTAATGATCATCAGTAAAAGCGGGGGTGCACGTATGATGGAGAGTGCCTTTTCGCTGATGCAATTGGCCAAAACCTCCGGAAAGCTGTCTCAATTGTCTGATGCATGTATTCCTTATATTTCTCTTTGTACGGATCCTACCTACGGCGGCACTACGGCTTCATTTGCCATGCTGGGGGATATTATTATAGGAGAGCCCGGAGCCATGATCGGATTTGCCGGCCCGCGGGTGATCAAGGAAACCATCAAAAAAGACCTTCCCCCCGGCTTCCAAAGCTCAGAATTTTTAATGGATCATGGTTTTTTAGATATGATCGTTCCGCGTAAGGAACTGAAAGAAAAAATAGCCACCCTCCTCACCCTGTTTGAATCATAGCTTTTAACCACCAGTATCATATCCTCCCAGGAGAAATCACATTTTATACTCCATGTCTAATATACGCAACCGTTCCGCATATTATGAATACCATATAGATGATAAATATGTGGCCGGACTGGTACTGACAGGCACAGAGGTAAAATCGCTCCGTGAAGGTAAGGCCAGCTTTAACGACAGCTACTGCTATTTCCATAAAGGCGGGCTATGGATCAAAAGCCTGCATATTGCAGCATACAGCCATGGCACCTACCACAATCACGACCCCTTACGTGAACGGAAATTACTGCTGAACAAAAAAGAGCTGAAAAAGCTGGAAGCCAAATTAAAAGAAAAAGGATACACTATCGTGCCGCTCAGTATTTTTTTCAGTGAAAAAGGACTGGCGAAAATAGAGATCGGGCTGGGTAAGGGTAAAAAGCTGCATGATAAACGGGATAGCATCAAAGCAAGGGACAGTGAGAGGGAAATCAAAAGGAAATATGGGGTATGATATAGCTGTTTCCTGGGGGTCAGTCTTAAGGTTGCCAACCTTAAACAGTTTATTTACAATACTTTTAGATATCATGCGTTACTTTGCATGTATTTATAATAACCGCCGATTAGAATAGTTTGATGAGAATAGTACTGACCCTCTTTTGCTTTTTATATGTATTACAAGGTGCGTCCCAAAGCATAAAGGGAAGCTGGTTCGGAAGTGCTGATGTACTTTTGGGCGGTTCCCATAACAATTACCTCGTGGAGCTCGACCTGAAGCAGAGCAATACAGAAGTAAAAGGGATCATCAGCTATTATTTCCGCGACAGTTACCAAAGCTTTTATGTAAAAGGTACTTACAATCCGCGTACCAGGGAAGTGCTGATCAGGGATGTGCCCATTACCTATTTCCGCGCATCTTCCAGCAATGGCGTGGAATGCATTATGGACCTCAGGGCAGTGCTTACCGCTTCCCGGGTAAGTACCAGCATTAAGGGCGTATTTACCACTCAGGGAAAATACAAATATACCTGCCCGGACATTGCTTTCGATTTTGTATATGGCGAAGCGCTTAACACCGACAGCTTAATAGACAAGTTTGCCGCCATCAAAAAAATATGGCGGCCATCGGAAGAAGATGTGGTAGTGAATGAGCAAAAAGTATACGTTCCCGATTCGGTAGACCTGAAGGTAAAAGAGCCTTCATTAGAAGATATGGAGGCACAAAAAATACTGGAGGAGTTCACCAGACGAAAAGAAGTAGTAGGACAGGAAATATGGGTGCATTCCGACTCCCTGCGGCTTACTTTTTATGATAACGGGATAGTGGATGGCGACAGCATTTCTGTTTTCTTCAATAAGGAACCCGTGGCTACGCACCAGTTGCTCAGCGAAAGGGGTATTGTGTTTTATGCCGTTCTGGATACCATGAAAGAATACAACGAGATCAGCATGTTTGCCGAAAACCTGGGAAGCATTCCTCCTAATACTGCTTTAATGGTGCTTACAGACGGGGTAAACCGCCACGAAATATTTTTATCCAGCAGTCTTACCCAAAACGCTACCATACGCATACGGCGAAAACGTTAAAATCTTCCAGCCCTTTTACTTTACATACACTTTATACCCCCAGGCAGGCAGCTCAAACCACGGGTCCGCCGCGCCATCTTTCTCTTCACCGCTGAACAGTTCCCTGTATTGCCCTGCAATATCGTTGTGCCTGTTCATAAACCGGCTCGGATAAGGCGACAGGTTCAGCAATACCAGTACTGCACCGCTGCCGCTCTTCCTTATATATCCCAAAATATGTCCGTCCTGCTTAAAATCGAGGAGTACCGGTTCTGCAGTCCCGTTGCCCAATGCTAAAGCGGGATGCTCCGCATGGAGGGTAAGCAGCTTCCGGTAAAAGTCTTCCAATGCATAAGTGCCGTTCCACTCAATGGCATCCTTATCAAAAAATTTAAGCCTCTTCAGATTAGGAAGTTCCTGCCCGCTATAGAGCAGCGGGATCCCTTCCCAGGTACAACTGAACACCGCCAGGGCAGCGGCCATATCGCCATACTTTTCAAACTCTGTTCCATTCCAGCTGTTTTCATCATGGTTGGATGTGAAATACAATCCTGCAGTACCTGGTGTAAAAACCGCTTTGTATTGCTGCAACAGGTTTTTCAGCGTAGAAATGCTACGCTCCTTTTTATAAAAACCTTCCGTTTTGTGCATCCATGCCCAGGTATAGGCCACATCAAATACTTCGAGGTACTCCGGATTGTCCAACGCATCAAATTCGCCCAGCCAGAATAAAGGTTTGATCTGGTCCAATACGGGCCTGGCTTTTTTCCAGAAATCAAGTTCCACCCAGAAAGCAAGGTCGCACCGGAAACCATCGATATCACATTCCTTTATCCAGAATGCCATGGCATCGATCATCGCCTTAACCAGATCGGAGTTACTAAAGTCCAGCTCAATGATATCATCCATGCCTGAAGCGGCCCTGAAGTTTCCCGACTCATCCCTTTCATAATATTCGGGATGCACTTTCGTCCATACATGATCCCAGCCGGTATGGTTGGCCACCCAGTCTATAATTACCCTGAATCCCATAGCGTGCGCCGTACGGACAAGATCTTTAAAATCGTCCAGGGTTCCAAATTCAGGGTTCACGGAAGTATAGTCCGAACAGGCATAATAACTGCCCATGGTACCTTTCATTTTTTCTTTTGCAATAGGGGTCACCGGCATAAACCATAATGTTTCCACCCCCATTTTCCTGAGTCGCGGAAGCGCTTCCGCAAAAGCATTGAAAGTGCCTTCCTTCGTATATTGACGAAGATTTATTTCATATACATTAGTACGATATCTCCATTCTACCCGATGGTAATCTGTTTGCATATCAATCCGGATTATTCTGTTGTAAAAGCAAATGCGCTCTTGATACTGTCCGGCGGGAAGATAATAAATTTCAGATTACCTTTGACCTGCCGGCAAACCCGGGCATAATATATCATGGATAATTCAATTTTTGGCGAGGTAGATCAGTTCATTAATGACCTGTTTGTTAAGGAAGACAGTGCATTACTGCAAACCAAACAGGCTATCACTGATGGTGGGCTGCCGTTGATCAGCATTTCGGAGAACCAGGGAAAGTTCCTGCATATACTGGCCAGGCTTTGCAACCCGCAAAAGATGCTGGAAATTGGTACCCTGGGCGGCTACAGTACGATCTGGCTGGCAAGAGCGCTGCAGGAAAACGGGCAATTGATCTCACTTGAGCTGGACCAGCACCACGCCGATGTGGCCCTTGCTAATATTGCCAATGCCGGACTGAGCGATAAAGTTCTAATACGGGTGGGCAATGCGCTGGAGGAATTACCCAAAATGAAAAAAGAAGATGCCGGGCCTTTCGACGTGATATTCATAGATGCCGATAAGGAACCCTATGCAGAATACTTTGAATTGTCGCTACAGCTTTCACACCCCGGCACGCTGATCATCGCAGACAATGTGGTTCGGGAAGGTAAGATCCTTGAGGAGAACAGCACAGACAGCAATGTAACCGGTGTACAACGTTTCCTTAAGCTGATGGCGGCCACCAGGGAAGTTACCGCTACCGTTATCCAAACCGTTGGGAGCAAATACCACGACGGCATGGCACTGGCAATAGTGAATGAAACTGCATAGCGCGCCGTAACGAAGGTGGTTTGAGAGAAATAACGGCAATAGCCAGAATCAGTAGAAGAAATAAGCAATAGCCACATATCGGGAGACATAGTGACGCAGGCAACCGTCAGATTTTTGTCCCACAAGACTCCATAGTCCCACGAAACAGGCAATGAACAACACGCCCCAATCACTTTACAGTACCCCTTTTGTGCTCGGCAGATAATTGCTCAGCGGGTCGCGCTTAACTGCCATACGGATGGCCTTGCCAAAAGCTTTGAATATGGCTTCAATTTTATGATGCTCATTATCGCCCCGACATGCTATATTGAGATTACATTTGGCCCCATCGGAAAATGATTTAAAGAAATGATAGAACATTTCCGTGGGCATCTCTCCTATTTTCTCCCGCTTAAATTCAGCATCCCATACCAGCCAGTTCCGTCCGCCGAAATCAACCAGCACTTTGGCATCTGCCTCATCCATGGGCAGCGCAAAACCATAACGCTCCATTCCTCTTTTATCGGCCAGGGCTTTGGCAAAAGCTTCTCCCAATGCAATACCGGTATCTTCAATGGTGTGATGTTCATCAATATGCAAATCTCCTTTAACGTGAATGGTTAAATCCATTTTTCCATGGCGCGCAATCTGCTCCAGCATGTGATCAAAAAAACCAATGCCCGTTGAAATAGCTGCTTTCCCCGATCCGTCAACGTTCAGCGCTATACTGATTTTCGTTTCATTGGTATTGCGTTCAAGGGTAACCAAACGCAGGCCCAGCTTCAAAAATTCATATATCCTGCTCCACTCTGTTGTTTCGAGGGCAATGGTATCCTGAAGGGCGGCTACCTTATCAGAGATCTCCTCAGCACCCAGCGATGCGTCATTGTTCAACCATATGCCCCGGCAGCCCAGGTTTTTAGCCAGCTGAATATCGGTTATGCGGTCGCCTATAACAAATGAATGGGGAATATCATAATCAGGGTTATCCAGATACTGTGTAAGCATGCCGGTGGACGGCTTACGGGTAGGTGCATTTTCATGCGGGTAAGTTCTGTCTATATGCACCGTGCTGAAAAAAATACCTTCCCCTTCCAAACTTTTCATCACCAGGTTATGCAAAGGCCAAAAGGTCTCTTCCGGAAATTTGTCCGTGCCCAGCCCGTCCTGGTTAGTCACCATCACCAGCTCATAATCCAGTTCCTTCGCGATCCTGGTCATGTATTCAAACATATGCGGGTAAAAAGTAAGCTTGTCGTACGAATCCAACTGGTAGGTGGGAGGAGCTTCGTGAATTAATGTGCCATCTCTGTCAATAAATAAAATCCGTTTTGCCATAATGCTTATTTCAAGGGTTTAATTTTCTACATCTCTCAAACCAGCTGTAAGTAGCGGAAGACTGAGATCTTTTGGATACATCCATATTGCTATGCTATAATTACAACTTATCAGTTATTTCTGCATAAGTCACTTCCCGGTTTTATATATTCTTCTCTACCCTCACTTTCTTCACTTCCCTTGCAGTAACCGCGCTGGCCTTGTTGCCAAAGCTGTTGCGTACATACGACAGCACATCGGCTATCTCCTGATCGGTTAAATGGGTATGCGGAAGCATAGAATTATGAAAAACGTCACCATCAATTGTTACAGGCTCGGTTAATCCGTTCAATACGATCTTTATCAGCTGCTGCTTGGAACCCAGCACCCATTCTGTTTTTACCAGGGGAGGGTTCAACCCCTGCACACCCAGCCCATCGTGCTGATGGCAGCTGAGGCATTCCTTCTCATACACCGCCCGCCCTCTTTCCATTACCACCTGCGGTGGTTTGGTCTGATCAGGATCGAGGCTCAGCAAGATAAACAGGAGCGCTGCTATCACTACATTTACGGGAATCAGTCTTCTTCGCATATCATTTACCGTTATAACTAACTTTCCAGATATTTCCCTTGAGATATAAAATTACAATGCTGTGTCCAAACTGTTCAAACTGTTTATAAGCGCCTCATTTTCTGCAGGGCTACCAACCGTTATTCTCAGGCAACCTTCACACAACTGCACATTACTGCGGTCGCGCACTACTATGCCTCTTTGCAGCAATGTCTCATACACTGCTTTAGCATCCTTCACTCTTACCAGTAAAAAGTTCGCATCCGACGGATATACCTGTTCTACCACCGCAACAGATGAAAGCAGCCCCACCATTTTATCGCGCTCCTTTACCAGTATTTTTATCATTTCATTCACATCCTCCAGCCGGTCCAACGCGCCAAGCACCAGATCCTGCGTTGCCTGACCGATATTATAGGGAGGCTTTATTTTATTGCAAATGTCTACAATATCTTTTCCTGCAAAAGCCATACCCAAACGCAGTCCCGCAAGTCCCCAGGCTTTGGACAGGGTTTGCAGTACCACCAGGTTGGGATATTCGGCAAGCTCCTGTACAAAGGAACGGTACCGTGAAAAATTAATATAGGCCTCATCAATCACCACGATTCCGGGGAAATTATTCAGCACGGCTTCCACATCTTCCCTGTGCAGTGAGTTGGCCGTAGGATTGTTCGGAGAGCACAGCCAGATCAGCTTGGTGAAATCATCTACTCTTGTTTCCATATGCACCAGGTCTAACTGGAAATCGTCAAGCAACGGCACTTCCCGCAACTCCACATCATTAATATGTGCGCTCACTCCGTACATTCCATAAGTAGGCGGGCAGATGATCACATTATCTTTACCCGGGTTGCAGAAAGCACGGAACAGGATATCAATGCATTCATCACTGCCATTGCCCAGAAAAATATTTCCCGGTGGTATCCCTTTTATAGCAGAAAGCTTTTGCTTTATCTTAAGCTGATGTGGATCGGGATAGCGGTTATACCACTTTGTTGTTGGCGATCCCAGGCTGTTCTCGTTCGCGTCCAAAAACACCTTCGCTTCCCCGCTGAATTCATCCCGCGCAGAAGAATACGGCACCAGCTTTTTTATATTTTCTCTTACGAGGTCATTCACGTTAAAGTTCATAGCCGTAATTTTTTATACTTAACTTATATCAAAGCAGCCGGTCACCGGCGATCAGCTACTGGCTATCAGCAATAGCAATACAGCATCACGCTCCGTCGTTACATATCAACCGCCTTCATTTTCACATTTTCATATTTTCACACTTCCACATTATCCCGCGGTCTGACGCTCTTTCGTCGCGTACCGACTGCTATATTTCCACATTCCCATATTTTCAAATTTTCAAATTCTCAAATTCTCCCACCCTTTTCCTCACCGCATTGGCATGAGCCTGCAGTCCTTCCGCTTCTGCCATCGTGATCACCGTGGAAGCGATATGCTGCAACCCTTCCCGGCTCAACCGCTGATAAGTGATCTTTTTTATAAAGCTATCCACACTTACACCGCTATACGCTTTGGCATACCCGTTAGTGGGCAGAGTGTGATTGGTTCCGCTGGCATAGTCGCCCACACTTTCGGGAGAGTAATTACCCAGGAAAACAGAACCCGCATTTACTACCTGCTCCGCTACGGCCTCATCATTTGCACAACTGATGATCAGGTGCTCCGGCGCATAGGCATTGATCAACGCCATTGCCGTATCCATATTTTCAACAACAACAGCTTTACTGTTGCCCAATGCCCCGGCTGCCACTATTTTACGGGGCAGCACCTCCAATTGTTTATTCATTTCCCCTATTACTGCTTCCACCACCTTCTCTGAAGTGCTCACCAACAACACCTGGCTGTCGGATCCATGCTCTGCCTGTGACAAAAGATCTGATGCAACAAAAGCCGCATGGGCAGTTTCATCTGCCAGCACACACACTTCGCTGGGGCCTGCAGGCATGTCAATAGCAACACCATCGCGCTGCACTAACTGTTTGGCACAGGTTACATACTGGTTACCCGGTCCAAAAATTTTGTATACCGCGGGGATGGTTTCCGTACCATAAACCATAGCCGCAATGGCCTGGGCGCCGCCTGCTTTGTATATCTGCGTAATGCCCGCTGCCCCTGCTGTATAAAGTACAGCGGGGTGTACAATACCATTTTTATCCGGTGGTGTACATAAAACAATTTCCCTGCAACCTGCCAGCCGTGCCGGTATACCCAGCATCAGCACCGTGGAAAAAAGCGGGGCTGAACCACCCGGAATATATAATCCTACCTTTTCAATGGCTATGCTTTTGCGCCAGCATTGGACGCCTGGCATCGTTGTTATCTTTTCAACCCCGGAAACCTGTGCTGCATGAAATTTTTCTATGTTCTCTTTTGCCTGCGCAATGGCCGCTTTCAGCTCCGCAGGCAATAGTTGTTCTGCCGCGCTCATTTCGGCATCTGACACTTTAACGTTTTCCAGCAACGCCCCATCAAAACGCTGTGTGAGTTCAACAAGCGCCTTATCGCCATTCTCCTTTACCTTGTTCAACACCTCTGCCACCGTGGATTCCAGCACGGCATGATCCAGCACCGGTCTTTGCAGTAATGCAGCCCATTCATTGCGCGAAGGATTGATAATAACGTCCATTAGACAATTTGAAATTTGAGATCTGAAATTTGAGATTTATTTGATGCTTGTGATTGGGTTCTTGGCGCTTCCTTTCAGGGTTTCGCTCCGCACGTGCAGGGTTCCCCTTCGGGCTTTATCCTTCTACATTACCATCTTCTCAATCGGCACTACCAGTATCCCCTGTGCACCGGCAGACTTCAACCGCTCGATCTTATCCCAGAACTCATCCTCACTCAATACACTGTGCACCGAACTCCAGCCCTTATCTGCCAGGGGTAATACTGTAGGACTTTTCATACCCGGCAGCAGCCCAATGATCTCCTCCAGCTTTTCATTGGGAGCGTTCAGTAAAATATATTTATTGTTCTTCGCTTTTTTAACGGCGTGTATACGGAACAGTAATTTATTGAGCACCAGCTGCTGGATGTCATCAAAATTGCTATGTCGCACAAGTACG
>CAZREP010000164.1:0-11593 GCA_964599035.1 uncultured Terrimonas sp.
TGCCCAATCCAAAACGCAGGCACTCTCAGCAGCGCAGTGCAAAAAGAAGGACACACTATATAGCTGAGACCGTTACGCTGAGCAAAGACAGCGTTACAGGCGAATCGCACGTACGCCACCGTGCACATGTAAGCGAAGGAAAGCTTTACTACAAAGGAAAAGTAGTGACAGAGAAATCGCCGGTTAAATAACTGTCTCCTCAAATTTGCCACATGAACATCGCCTTAGATATGATGGGTGGCGACTTTGCGCCGCTGGAAGCTGTTAAAGGAACATTATCATACTTATCGGAAGCACCGGCACCGTCCCACCTTCTTTTAATTGGAGATGAAGTTCAACTGCAAGCGCTTATACAACAATACCCCCTGAAGCCCGGATGCTTTACCATTATTCATGCATCACAGGTAATTGGCATGCATGAGCATCCCACAAAAGCGCTGAAAGAAAAACAGGACTCCTCTATTGCCATAGGCTTTCATTTACTGGCATCAGGTAAAGCCGATGCGTTCATTAGCGCGGGCAATACCGGCGCCATGCTGGTGGGTGCATTATACAGCATCAAACCCATAGAAGGCGTAAGCCGCCCGACCATAGGCGCCTATATGCCCAGAGAGAACGGTAAGCTGGGGCTTTTGCTGGATGCAGGTCTCAATGCGGATTGCAAACCCGAGAACCTTACCCAGTTTGCTATCTTAGGCTCCCTGTTCGTACAGCAGGTATGGAATATAGAGAACCCATTGGTAGGGCTGTTGAATATCGGGGAAGAGGAAGGAAAAGGGAACCTGCTGGCTCAGTCCACATACCCCTTGCTTAAAGAAAATCCCCTGATCAACTTTGTAGGAAATATTGAGGGGCGTGATCTATTCCTCGATAAGGCAGACGTGATCGTTTGTGAAGGATTTACGGGGAATGTGATCCTTAAAATGGCGGAAAGCGTGTATGATATCATAAAACGCCGCAATATCCATGATACCTATTTTGATCGTTTTGAGTTTGAGCAATACGGCGGGGTACCCGTTTTAGGTGTTAATAAACCCGTTGTTATTGGTCATGGCATTTCGGGAGGCTCTTCATTCAAAAACATGATCCTGCTGGCCCAGAAAATAGTGGAAACCGACCTTACCGGTAAGATCAGGGAGCGCTTTAAACATCAGGCACAATAGGCTTATCGTCCTAAAATCCCCATTTTACTAAAGTTGCACCCCAGGTGAAGCCTCCGCCAAAAGCAGACAATACAATATTATCGCCTTTCTTTAACTGGTCCTGCCACTCCCAGAGGCAAAGCGGAATAGTGCCTGCGGTAGTATTACCGAACCTTTGAATATTCAGCATCACCTTTTCATGCGGAAGGCCCATGCGGTTGGCCGTGGCATCAATAATACGCTTATTGGCCTGGTGCGGAACCAGCCAGGCTATATTGTCGGCGCCCAGGTTGTTGCGCTGCATTAATTCATAGCTTACATCGGCCATATCCCTCACTGCATGCTTAAATACAGGCTGTCCTTCCTGGTATATATAATGCTCTTTGTTGGTAACGGTTTCTATGGATGCAGGCTTTACAGACCCACCGGCTTTCATATGCAGGTGATGCCCGCCCGCACCATCACTTCGCAGGATACTATCTAATACGCCATATCCTTCCGTATTGGGCTCCAGCAACACCGCACCTGCCCCATCACCAAAAATGATACAGGTGGTACGGTCACTATAATCCACTATGGCGCTCATTTTATCGCCCCCGGCCACTACCACTTTTTTATATCTTCCGCTTTCGATCAACGCAGCCCCCGTAGTAAGTGCATACAGAAAACCGGAACAGGCCGCCGCAAGATCGAACCCCCAGGCATTTACGGCACCCAGCTTATAGCAGGCAATATTTGCAGTGGAAGGGAATATGGTATCCGGGGTTACCGTGCCTACGATCAGGCAGTCTATTTCATCCGCCCCGATCTTCCTCTTCTCCAAAAGTTCCTTTACCGCCGGCACGATCATGTCGGATGTGCCAAGACCTTTTCCTTTCAGTATTCTCCGTTCTGTTATCCCCGTTCGTGTGCGTATCCATTCATCGCTTGTATCTACCATCTTTTCCAGCTCGGCATTGGTTAAGCGGTACTCAGGCACATAACCTCCAACAGCGGTGATGGCAGCGGTAATCTTTGAACTCATATATTAAAATTACTGATATTTAAAAATCGGGCGGGTGTATTCCAAATTATCGCCGGTTGGTGGAGACCTGCCTACCGGTCAGGCAGGCACCAACCGGGGGCTGCCGTGGGCGGTGCCGCCACCGCCCACATGAAGCAAAGCGATCCAACAATTTGGAATGCACCCAATCGGGCACGAAATTACAATTATAGTGATAAACCCAAACGGGCGATATCTCTTTTCTGTTTAATTTATACCTGCAGGGATACTGGTACGGTTTTGGCGAAAGGTTTTGGCTGTTTTATGGATGCAAAACTTTTCTCGCGGCGATAGCGGCGATGTGGCGGCGCCACGGCAAAGTATTTGTTATTGTTTTTTGCGCTCGCTGCGTGAAATCCTTATTAATTGGAAATGGATGAAATGGAGCAGAGTAAAAGCGAAAATTTGAAATGCGACCGCAAAACAGAATTAAGTCGCTTCTGCAGGCACAATCCTTATCTTTGCCCACTTTGAAATAGAAAATGATAGCTTTTATTACAGGCAGGTTTGCATATAAGTCCCCTGCAGTAGTGCATATAGACGTAAATGGTATAGGTTATGAAGTGCAGGTAAGCCTCAATACCTATTCAAAAATACAATCGCTCGAAAAAGGCACTTTATATACCTGGCTTCATATTAAAGAAGATGCGCATATTTTATATGGCTTTTTTGACCTTGCCGAAAAAAATATATTTACCCAACTGATCAGTGTGAACGGGGTAGGCACTTCCACAGCCAGGATGATGCTTTCGGCAATGCAGCCCGATGAACTGGCCCAGGCTATTGCAAGAGGAGAAGCAGCCCGGCTGGAAAAAATTAAAGGTATCGGCAAAAAAACAGCGGAAAGGATCGTACTCGAACTGAAAGATAAAATGGGCAAAACAGGTTCTGAAATTACAGGTTCTGCCTTAATAAACAATACTTTGGAACAGGATGCGTTAAATGCCCTGGTGGCCCTTGGCATTGCCCGTAACCTGGCAGAAAATGCAATTAAAAAAGCCTCCACATCCGCATCCCCCGCCGAAAATCTGGAATCTTTAATTAAAAAAGCATTACAGCTTATTTGAAAAAAAATCTACCTATTAAACAAGAAGGGAAAATTGGCTTTACAAAACCGGAACATACTCTGCACAATAGTATGTGTTGCCCTGATATCAATAACCGGCGCAGGAGCATATGCTTACCCTGCGCGGGCTGGTAATGCATTCCAGCTCAGGGATACCGTGCCGCTGCCTCCCGATTCGCTCCCGGTACATGATTCGTTAAAATACCCTATATCAGACAGGCGAAACGACCAGTTCAGCGCTATGCGCTTCCGTGGCTTTGACCTTAAAGACCCGGCCAATATTACCGACTCCATCATTTACGACCCCAAAGAGAAAAAATACTATATTATTGAAAAAATAGGCGACAAATACTACCGTAAGCCTACCACACTCACTTTTGAAGAATTTAACAGGATACAGTCAAGAAAGCAGGAAAATGAATATTTCCGGCAGCGGGCCAATACCATCAGCCTGCTGAACAGGAGCCTGCTGCGCCCGGAGCTTAAGGCCACCGACGACCTGTTCAACCGTCTTTT
The DNA here is from genome assembly GCA_964599035.1 of uncultured Terrimonas sp. Classification (GTDB taxonomy): domain Bacteria; phylum Bacteroidota; class Bacteroidia; order Chitinophagales; family Chitinophagaceae; genus Agriterribacter. The sequence continues at coordinate 3,767 of CAZREP010000164.1, forward strand.
CGGGAACGGGAAAATTGATATCCGCCCACAGGGTAACGTAACCATCACTGCCGGCTACCAGGGACAGAACATCAAAAACCCCACCCTGCCGGAAAGGGCAAGGAGAAACGGGGGCTTCGACTTTGACATGGCAGCTAATCTTAACGTGATCGCCAATATCGGGAGTAAAGTAAAGCTTCCCATTTCATATAACACACAGTCTACATTTGACTGGGAGAACCAGCTGAAATTAGAATATACCGGCACTTCTGATGAGATCATTAAAAAAATTGAGCTCGGCAATACCAGCTTTGCATCCAAAGGCACATTAATACCCGGCGCCCAGTCACTTTTTGGTATAAAAACACAGTTGCAGTTCGGAAAGCTTTGGGTAACCGGCGTATTTGCCACTCAAAAATCACAACGGCAGTCGAGGGCCCTGGAAGGAGGCGCTTCTACATCGCAAATTACCGTTACAGGTGATGATTACGACGAGAACCAGCACTTTTTACTGGCACAATACTTCAACAAAAAGTACAATGATGCTATGAAAACCCTGCCGCTGGTGAGCTCACAGGTACAGGTGATGCGGCTGGAAGTGTGGGTAACCAACCGGATGGGCGGGACCACCACCGATACCAGGGATATTGTGGGATTGATGGATATAGGAGAGCCTCACCCTTACGGACCCTGGGGTGGATCAGGCAATGACCTGGAACTGCCCCGCAACGATGCCAACAACCTCTACCGCCAGATAGCCGGCAACCAGGCAAACAGGAACCCCTCCCTGGTAGTAGGCAATCTTACCGGCATGGGATTACGGCAGGTGCAGGACTTCGAGAAAACCTTCGCCCGGAAACTCGATTCGAGCCAGTATGTTTACAACCCCCAGCTGGGTTACCTGTCGCTGAGAGGCGCCCTGCAGCCCAACGAAGTGCTGGCTGTGGCTTTCCAGTACTCCTACAACGGGCGGGTGTACCAGGTAGGTGAGTTTTCACAGGATGTGCCGGTTGATTCCACCTCCGGCGTTCAGAAAGTGCTTTTTCTTAAATTATTAAAAGCCACTTCGGCCCGCACCCAACTACCCATATGGGACCTGATGATGAAAAACATTTATACCCTTAAAAGCGATAACGGGGATTATCTTTCATCATTAGACCGTACCGATTTTCAGCTAAACGTATTGTACAATGAGCCCGGAGGTGGCCAAAAAAGATACTTGCCGGAGGGCGACCAGGCGGGGGTGCCCCTGCTGACGCTGTTAAATTTAGACCGGCTCAACAACCAGAATGACCCTCAACCCGATGGGGTTTTTGACTTTATGGAAGGTTATACGGTAATGTCAGACAAAGCCCAGATCATATTTCCCGTATTAGAGCCCTTCGGCCGCGACCTTGCCTTTGCCTTCAGCGACCCTGCACTTCAGCAAAAATACCTTTACCTGCCCCTTTATGATACCATTAAAGCCATAGCCCAAACCTATGCCAATCTCAACCGGTTTGTAATGAAGGGAGTAGCCAAAGCCTCCTCAATGGGGCAGTCTGAAATATCCCTGAATGCGTTCAATGTACCGCAGGGCTCCGTAACGGTTACCGCCGGCGGACGTGTTTTACAGGAAGGCGCTGATTACGAGGTCAACTACAGCCTGGGTACAGTAAAAATACTGAACCAGGCCATCCTGAGTTCCGGCATACCCGTAGATGTACAGTTTGAGAACCAGGCTGCCTTTGGCATGCAGCAGCGCAACTATATGGGTTTGCGCCTCGACTATCTCGCTAATAAAAACCTTACCATTGGTGCCACCGCCGTACGACTAAGCGAAAGACCTTATTTCACCAAGATGGGCTATGGGGAAGATCCTATCCGAAATACCATGCTCGGAATGGATTTTAGCTACCGCAATGAGGTGCCAAGGCTGAACAGGCTGCTGGACAAGCTCCCTTTCTATACTCCCGAAGGCGTATCTTCCGTTACCGCTTTTGGCGAAGCTGCAAAAATCATTCCCGGGCACGCCCCGCAGATCGGGAAAGGCAAAAACGGGTTGATCTATATCGACGACTTTGAAGGTACACGGGCCAGCATTGACCTGCGCTTCCCGCTTATAAGCTGGGCTCTCGCAAGCACTCCCCTTGGTGCTACCGATAAAAACGGTAACGTCCTCTTTCCGGAAGCAGGGCTTTACAATAACTACGATTATGGCAAAAACAGGGCAAAGCTGGCATGGTACAATATTGAGCCGATACTACAGGAAAGAAGGAATGCCAGCAACCCTATCCAGAACAATATCGAAGAACTTTCCGATCCGCGGGTGCGGGCAGTGTCGCAATCTGAAATCTTTCCCCTGCGCACGCCCGACTTCGGGCTGAACCAATTGGTAACATTCGACCTGGCATACTATCCAAAAGAAAGAGGTCCCTATAACTACGACGCCACAGGCATAGACGGAACAGGGAAATTAAATAACCCTGCCAATAGATGGGGTGGCATGATGCGCGCCATTGACCAGACAGATTTCGAGACCAACAATGTTGAATTTATAGAATTCTGGATACTCGACCCTTTCATTAAAAATACCAATCCGGCAGGCGGGCAATTATACTTCAATTTAGGGAATGTATCGGAAGATATCCTGAAAGATGGCAAGAGGGCTTACGAAAACGGTCTTCCCACGCCCAAGATCCCCGCCCAAACAGACAATTCCATTTGGGGAAAGGTTCCGGTTAACCCCATACAGGTAACCCAGGCATTCAGCAACGATCCCGACGACCGCCCCTACCAGGATGTGGGATTTGACGGCAATACAGATGAAGAGGAGCGAACATTGCACCAGCAGTATCTGCAGACCCTGCAGGGAACAGTAGGAAGCAATTCACCGGCATACCAGCAGGCGCTTGCCGACCCTTCATCGGATAATTTCCGCTACTATCGCGATGCCGCATACGACGAGGCCAATACAGGTATACTCGGCCGCTATAAAAATTTCAACGGCCCACAGGGTAATTCTCCCGTCTCATCGGAGAGCTCCCAGTTTTCATCTGCCGCCACCCTGTATCCCGACGCGGAAGATCTGAACAAAGACAATACCTTGAATGAAAATGAAGAGTATTTTCAGTATCGCGTAGAGATCAAGCCCCCTAATGATCCTGAGATGCAGATCGGCAATAATTTCATTGTAGATAAAAAGGAAGTGGCCGTACAACTGGCAAACGGCGCCAAAGAAAACCAGATATGGTACCAGTTCCGTATCCCCATCAATGCATACGATAAAAAGATCGGTAACATCCCTGATTTCAAATCCATACAATTCATCAGGATGTTTCTTACCGGCTTCGAAGACTCCACTGTACTGCGCTTTGCCAAGCTGGAGCTGGTAAGGAATCAATGGCGAAAATTCACCTATGAGTTAGATACGGCAGGGGTATACAAGCCTATCAGTCCTACAGACCCCGTAAGCTTTAATGTGGGTGCCGTAAATATCGAGGAAAACGACCGGCGGCAACCCATTCCCTACCGCATGCCCCCTGGTATCGAAAGAGTACAGTCGCTGAGCAACGGCGGGATCAATATTTTACAGAACGAACAATCCATGAACATGCAGATCTGCAACCTGCCCAACGGCGAATCGAGGAGCGTGTTCAAGACCATGAACATCGATATCAGGCAATACCGCCGGCTCATGATGTTCATTCATGCTGAAAGTGTATCCGGACAGCCCTCCTTAACCGACGGAAGGATCAATGCAGTAGTAAGGATAGGCAACGATTTCATCAACAATTTTTACGAGATCAGGATCCCGCTCAAGATAACCCAGCCGGGCGCTACAGCCGATACAGATATTTGGCCAGAAGAAAACAACCTCGATTTTGACCTGGGTATATTAGAGCAGCTAAAAGCCGAAAGGAACCTGCAGCTAACAGACCCCAATGTCATCTACCGGAAAACGGTCGACAACCGTATATACTCCGTGATCGGCAATCCCAACTTCGGCGAGGTGAAGGGCTTCCTGGTAGGCATTGAGAACCCCGGCAACGGAACGGGAGCTCCGGTATGCACCGAAGTATGGATCAATGAACTCCGGCTTTCGCAGATCGATGAAAAAGGAGGATGGGCGGCAGTGGGCAGGGTGGATCTTTCCCTGGCCGACCTCGGTACCCTCACCTTTTCGGGTAATACACATACCGTGGGCTTTGGTGCATTGGAACAGCGGGTAAACGAAAGGGCAAGAGAGAATTTTGCCCAGTTCGACGCAGCAGCCAACCTGCAACTCGGCAAATTGCTGCCAAGAGGAGTGGGTGTGGAAATCCCGTTCTATGCCAGCATTTCCCAAACCATAAGCACGCCGGAATATGATCCCTACGACATGGATATCAGGCTTAAGGACAAGCTTGGCGCAGCCCAGGGAAGCGCGAAAGATTCCATAAGGAGTGCCGCCATTGATGTCACAACCATTAAAACCATTAATTTCACTAACGTACGAAAAGTATTGCCGGAGGGCAAACGGCAAAGACTATGGAGCATCTCCAACTTTGATCTCAGCTATTCCTACACTTCCATCAAGCAGCATAACCCGCTGGTTGAAAATAACGAGATCAAAAAATATAAAGCCGGCATAGGATACAATTACACGGGGCAGGTAAAATCGTGGGAGCCGTTTAAAAATATGTTCAAGAGTAAATCGACATGGCTGGCCATGATACGTGATTTCAATCTCAATTTCACGCCTTCGCTCATTGGTATCCGCTGGGATGTGAACCGGCAGTTTGGCGCATTACGACCACGGGAGGTATATGTTCCGGGCACAGCCCCCAGTCCTTTCAAGATACCTGAGACCTACGATAAATTCTTCACATTCGACAGGCACTACAACTACCGGTGGGATATTACACGGTCGCTCAATTTCGATTACGAAGCGCTGAATAATGCCAGGATTGATGAACCTTCCGGCAGACTGGACAATAAAGCCAAAAAAGATACCGTATTCAGGAACCTATTCAAGGGCGGAAGAAACGTACTGTATAATCAAAGGACCGACCTTACCTATACTTTACCAACCTCAAAACTGCCGCTGATAGACTGGACCACCGCCAACCTGGCCTATAAAACAACCTATAGCTGGATTGGTGCATCGCGGCTGGCCATCAGCCTGGGCAATACCATACAGAACAGCAACGCCAAATCTGCTACGGTTGATTTTGACCTTAACAGGCTGTACAGCAAGTTCAGGATACTGAGGGCGTTGGAGCAGCAGGGCAACAATGCCCCCAAGCCACCACCGGCTGCCCGCAATCCCCAAACGGATACTTCTGCTAATGCAAAAAGAAAACGCGACCCGAATGAACTGCCTGAGCTGAACAGCTTTGTGAAAGGTATCGGCAGGATCATAACCTCCGTTAAACGCATTAATTTTACTTATAGTGAAGGGGCTACTTCCTTTATCCCGGGTTACATCGACAGTACTAAACACCTGGGACAAAACTGGGGCAGCATGGCGCCGGGGTTCGGCTTTATTTTGGGTAAACAGCCCGATAGCAAGTGGCTCGACAGGGCGGCACAAAAAGGATGGATATCAAAAGACAGCCTGCAGAATAACCTTACCCGGCAGACCTTTGACCAGCAATTTACGGCCACCTCTACCTTAGAACCGGTACGCGACCTGCGCATTGATCTTATGCTGAACAAAACGTTCAACCGCACATACAGCGAATTATTTAAAGACACTATCGGGAACGGGCAGTTCGGCCACCTCAACCCTTATGCAGGCGGAGGTTTCAGCATCAGCTATATTGCCTTCCAAACGATGTTCAAAAAAACAGATCCGAACCTTATCAGCGAAACTTTTCAAAAATTCCAGGATTACCGGCAGATCATATCAGAAAGGATGGGCGTTAAAAATCCTTACAGCCAGATAAAGGGCTCCGACGGTTACTATCTGGGATACAGCCGGTATGCCCAGGATGTGCTCATCCCGTCATTTATTGCGGCTTATACCAATAAAGACCCGAACCAGGTAGCGCTGCTCAAAACAGGTGGTACCAATGTGCGGTCGAACCCGTTCTCGGGTTATCTGCCCAAACCCAACTGGCGTATCGAATACACCGGGCTCAGCCGCATTGAATCACTAAGCAAAGTGTTTAACGACTTTACGCTCACTCACGACTACAAAAGCACCCTGGGAATGAATGCATTCAATTCCAACCTGCTTTTCCAGGACAGGTGGAGGTTAGGATTTCCTTCTTTCCTTGATACCACGTCCAATAATTTCATCCCCTATTTTCTGGTGCCCAATATTACGATAGAAGAAAAATTTTCGCCGTTGCTCGGTATTAATATGTCTCTTAAAAACCAGCTATCATTAAGCTTCGAATATATTAAAAGCCGTACGCTCAGCCTGAGCCTTATTGATTACCAGCTCAGCGAAATGCGCACCTCGGGCATCAGCTTCAACGGCTCGTGGCGCGTACGCGGCTTCTCTCTTCCTTTTAATATTAACCTATTTGATAAAACCTCAGACACTACCAGCAAAAAGGCCGAAAGTGACGTGAAGTTCACCATAAATTTTAGCATTACAGACAATGTTACTTCCAACAGCCGCCTCGACCAAACCAATGCTTTCGCTACCCAGGGGCAAAAAATAATCATAATCAATCCATCTATTGATTATGTTTTAAGCAACCGCATTCAACTGAAATTCTATTTCGACCAGCAAAGAACAATACCTTACATTTCCTCCTCTGCACCCATGGTAACCACCCGAGCGGGCGTACAGGTCAATATAGCCCTGGCGCCATAGCGGATCCCATAATTGCGAAGTTTATGATTTGTGAGTTTGAAGTTTGGTGGAATGAATTTGAGATTTTTGATTTGAAATTTGAGATTATATCCTTTTCGGATTTAGCCCTGAACATTCGGGGTTCATTCTTCGAATTTGAAATTTATTTGGTTCTTGTCTTTTGTTATTTGGTTCTTTCTTTTCGGATTTAGAGCTTATGGCTTCGGATTTTATCCAAAGGTTCCTGATGCTTAACTGAAATCTACTTTCCATAAAAAATAAAGTCTACAAATTTTGTAGACTAATAAAAAAGTGATAATCTTGCACTTCAAATAACCAAACCGCTTATTTATGTTATACCTGCACAGGTACGCCCCCCGATGTTGACTCCCTGCATAAAATTACGCATAAGTAAATTTTTTTATCTTATTAGTCTACTAAATTAATAGACTGACAAATACCTTCTATTTCTTCATTCAATCAAAACTTAATACATGAAATATATTTTCGTGGCTGCAGGGCACCTGTTCCCTGTATTCGCACTTGCACAATTTACCGGACGTGTGGTAAATGAAAATAATAATGGGATCCCTTATGCCAGCGTAACGGTAAAAAAATCTGCAACAGGCACTGTTACTGACTCTGCGGGCCGTTTTTCTCTCGACGCAAAACAACAGCCTTATCCTTTTTCCTTAGTGGTGTCGTCTGCAGGATACGAAAGCCGGGAACTGCTCATAAGGAACGGGGATATAAATAATATATTGATACAGTTGCAACCCCTGTACCAGAAGGATACGATCATTATCACTTCCAGGCGACGCAGGGAAGTGTTGCAAAATGTGCCTATTCCCATATCGGTAGTAACCGGTGCGCTTGTTGAAGATGCCGGTGCTTTTAATGTAAACCGTCTGAAAGAGCTGGTCCCTTCCGTTCAGCTTTACTCTTCCAATCCCCGCAATACGGCGCTCAATATTCGCGGGCAGGGCACCACCTATGGACTTACCAACGATGGTGTGGAGCCCGGCGTTGGATTTTATGTAGATGGCGTTTATTATGCACGTCCTGCAGCCGCAACGCTC
>CAZREP010000165.1:0-6098 GCA_964599035.1 uncultured Terrimonas sp.
CGCTTTTTTAACGGCATGTATACGGAACAGTAATTTATCGAGCACCTGCTGCTGGATGTCATCAAAATTGCTATGTCGCACAAGTACGGCCTGCGACTGTAGTATGGTCTCTACTTCTTTCAGTCCGTTGGTAAGCAGGGTTGACCCACTGCTCACAAGGTCGCAAATGGCGTCGGATAAGCCGATGCCGGGAGCGATCTCTACCGACCCGCTGATCTCGTGTATTTCTGCATTCACCTTGCTCTTCTCCAGGAATTGTTTTGTAAGGTAGGGATAGCTGGTGGCAATCCGCCTTCCTTCCAGCGATCGTATATTGCTATATTGTTCTCCCCGTACCACGGCAATACTCAACCTGCAGCTACCAAATCCCAGTTGTTCCACGATCTTCACCGACCTGTTCTTTTCATATACCACATTTTCACCCACTATACCAATATCGGCCACTCCGTCTTCCACGTACTGGGGTATATCATCGTCCCTCAAAAAAAACACCTGAAGCGGAAAATTGGTAGCTTCTGTTTTAAGTTTGTTGGCCCCGTTGGAGATGCCGATACCGCATTCTTTGAGCAGTTTCATCGAATCTTCATGCAGCCGTCCTGATTTTTGTATAGCCAGTTTAAGCATTACCTGATGTATTTAAAATAAAAAAGACCTACCGGATGGTAAGCCTCTGACATGTTTTGTATTAAAATTTACACATACAGCACCGGCCTACCCCTGGGGTAAGAAATGATGGTGATGATGTGTACGATAATTCATTCTTATTGCTTTTTAACGGCGCAAAAATAAGGCACTGATTCCACCCGGCAAAATTTATATCGGGTTCTATTATTGGTTGTGCATTTGTTAAAACCTGTATCTAAACAAATTATTTTATAAATTGGAGCCTCTTTTATAAACGTAACAAATTTCTGGTATGATTATTCGCCTGTTTAAAATCGTAACGAGCACCTGTTTATGTTTTGCCATTACAACATGTTTCGCACAGCAAGCCCCCCGGAAAGGAGATCCTAAACTGACCGAGTACTGGGATCCTCCCGTTCGTATCATTACTCCGGGAAAAACCAATGCCGATGCACCTTCCGATGCTATTGTACTGTTTGACGGAAAGGATGTTTCCAAATGGAAATCTCAAAAAGACGGTGGAGCAGTGAAATGGAAAATCGAAGATGGCGCTTTAGTGGTAGTGGGAGGAACAGGCGGTATAGCAACAAAAGAAGGCTTTGGCGACTGCCAGTTACACATTGAATGGCGCACACCGGCTGAGGTAAAAGGAGAAAGCCAGGGACGCGGCAACAGCGGTATTTTTTTGATGGGCAGGTACGAGCTGCAGGTGCTGGACAATTACAATAACCGTACCTATTCCAACGGGCAGGCCGCCAGCATTTACAAGCAAACCCCACCCCTGGTAAACGCTTCGCGCCGACCGGGAGAATGGCAGACTTATGATATACTGTTCACAGCCCCTGCCTTCCAGGAAGACGGTACCGTTAAAACACCCGCAAGGATCACGGTATTCCACAACGGGGTAATTGTGCAGAACAATACTACGATCTGGGGCTCCACCGAGTATATCGGCACTCCTAATTACGAAAAACACAGTGCTAAAGAACCGATCAGCCTGCAGGACCACGGCAATCCCGTAGCATACAGGAATATCTGGATAAGACCGATGTAAGAATGTGGAAATGTGGAAATATGAGAATGTGCTAATCTGAAAATGTGGTGGTCGGTACGCGACAAAGGAGCGTCAGACCGCCACATTGGATGTATATGCTGATATGGGAACCTATACCCTGCGACTTGCAACCTGTACCCTGCAACTTTCTATCTTTGCAGTATGGCAGAAGATCTGGTTATTGCAACGGGTTCGAAAGCAGAACAATACCAATCCCTTATTCCACAGGTAAAAGCATTGATGGAAGGAGAATCCGATCTTATCGCTAACCTGTCCAACGTGGTGGCTGCGCTAAAAGAACAGTTTGGCTGGCTTTGGGTCGGATTTTATATCGTGAAGGAAAACGAACTGGTTGTAGGTCCCTTCCAGGGACCGGTAGCATGCACCCGCATCCGCAAAGGACATGGCGTATGCGGCAACGCCTGGGAAAAAACGCAAACGCTCATCGTTCCCAACGTTGAAAAATTCCCGGGGCACATTGCCTGCAGCAGCCTGTCAAGATCTGAAATTGTGGTGCCTGTTATCAGGAACAGCAAAATAGTGGCTGTATTGGATGCAGACAGCGACGCCTACGACCAGTTCGACACCACCGACCAGCTCTACCTTGAAGAAATCGTTGGATCCATCCAATGGCAGGAAGGTGATAAAAAATAATATTATGGAATACAGAAAATTAGGCAACACCAAAGAAAAGTTATCGGCAATCGGGTTGGGCTGCATGGGTATGAGCTATGCTTACGGCCCGACAGATGATGCGGAAAGCATTGCCACACTGCACAGGGCACTGGATCTGGGCATTAATTTCTGGGATACTGCCGATTTATATGGCAACGGCAAAAATGAAGAGCTGATATCGAAGGTGCTCGTTTCCAACCGGGATAAAGTTTTTATTGCCACCAAGTTCGGCTTTCGTTTTAAAGAAAGTACAGCGGGTCACAGCGGACTTCCCGGCACTTACGTTGACGGATCGCCTGCTTATGTAAAAACGGCTGTTGAAAAAAGCCTGAAGCGGTTAAGAATTGATACCATTGATCTGTACTATGCCCACCGGGTAGATCAAAACATACCGATAGAAGAAACAGTGGGCGCAATGTCCGATCTTGTAAAAGAGGGTAAGGTACGCTATCTGGGGCTAAGTGAAGCCTCTGCACGATCCATACGAAAAGCGCATGCCGTTCACCCCATTGCCGCGCTGCAAAGCGAATATTCCTTAATGAGCAGGGATATAGAAGGTGAAATACTGGATACGGTATGTGAGCTGGGTATTTCACTGATCCCTTATTCGCCGCTGGCACGTGGCATCATCACTGCCACGATAAAGGATCCCGAACAACTGGCGACAGATGATTTCCGCCGTACCCTTCCCCGGCTGAAGGACGAGCATCTGCAAAATAATATCCGGCTTGTAAATGAATTTGCAACGCTGGCAAAAGATAAAAATGCAACCCCTGCTCAACTGGCGCTTGCGTGGGTGCTGGCGCAAGGCAACAACATCATCCCCATTCCGGGCACTAAAAAAAGAAAATACCTCGAAGAAAACGCCGCTGCAGTGGATATCCGTTTGTCGGAAGATGATCTAAAAAAGATCAATGACCTGATAGCCCGCTATCCTAATGTGGGCAACCGATACAGCGAAGGTGCCATGAAGCTGGTGAATCAGTAGAGGGAGGTATGAGGTGTAAGGTATAGGGTGTAAATTACTCATGGCTGAGAGCTCAAAGCCGATAGCCCATAGCTCCTTGCTGATGTCTGATTTGTTGATTTCTGATTTCGTGATTTATTTGGTTCTTGTCTTTTGGTTCTTGGTGCTTTGGAGGTATCAGGTGTGAGGTTTCAGGTCTTTTGCTCTTTGGTTCTTCCCCTTCGGATTTAGCGCTTCAGGCTTCGGATATTTTATCTTCCTGGTTCTTGGGACTTGGTTCTTAGTTTTTCTCTTCATATCCCATGGTCCCAGCCGTCATTACTCTCCATCCCGTTCTGCCAGTTCCTTAATAACCTGCATCATAACCACTCCAGCCTCCCTGCCGGGCGACATACCGGTAAGATAAGGAGTGGCATATAACGTTGTATCCGGTTCAAAAAACTCCGGCTTAAGAATATAACCCAGCTCATCCTGCCCCAGGCCAAGCACAAACTTTGGCCCCTTGTTGGCCATCAGCTTTTTAGTGGCAAAAGCGTATAAAGGAGAGGTTTCGCCGGGATGTGTGGCAAAAGTTGCATTACCAATACTGAACCATGCCACTTCCGTAGGTGTGCCTTCACCGATATCCCTTTTTATTACTCCTGCACCGGTCAATTGCAAAAACATGGTATTGCTTACCGGCATCTCAAAGCGGTGAGAAGCAAATGAAATGCCGGCACCTTCAAGCTTTTTCGATTGCTTTAACGCAGTGGTAACCGCGGTGGCAAGCGCAGCTCCTTTCTCCTCGGCCGCTTCAAATGTACGCGCCACTTTTTCAGGCTGCACCCATCCTCCTATTGCACCCTGCAGGTATAAATTTATACCTCCCGCATTTTTCTTCATTTGCTTGTAAAACCCCGACGGAAAGTCGGCGCTCACCATGGTATTTTCTTTTCCCAGAAAAGTAGGATGACAGGCAAAATTGGTAAGCGTAGCAATGTTTTTTCCACCGGGAGTGGCAAACTGTAAAATGCTTACCGTACGGTCAATTTCTGCACTGTCTGAAATATTTTCGACCCAGCCTGCCCCAAAGGTTGTTTCGGCATACTTCGCAATAACGGTCTGCCGGTGTTTCCACGCTTTTACAACGGTTGCCGCGGCAGCATCCACTAAAAAACGAATATAGGTGCTGTCGGTTCCCGTATGCTGCATATCCCTCCCCCATATGCCTATTACATCCGGGCCCGAATGGGTGTGTGTAGACGAGACAATGATCTGACCTGCATCAAACACCCCGGGCGAAATGCTCAGCTCAACCGCATCCCTGATCTGTTGCACCACAGGATAAGGCAGTCCGATACAGTCTATGGTAACCAATGCCAGCGCATTGAGCCGGTTAGACGCCACTACGGCTTTTACATAAAGATTATCATGTACACCTGTACTTTTGCGGTTCTGGTCGTACCCGGCAAGAAAGGCGCCCGCAGGCGGATTGATCACCGTTTCAGCGGCACCTGCAAGCAGGCGCCCGGATGTATTGCTTTGAGCGGCAAGTGCCGCAACTCCCAAAAAGAGAATAACGCATATAGATATCTTCTTCATAGCTGCCTTCTTTATTTAAAAATAAGTAATTTGCCTGCTCACTAAAATTAAATTTCACTATGCTATCCAACCGCCGTAATTTTTTAAAACAAATGGGAGCCCTCGCTGCCGGTGCCGGCGTTTTCTCCGCTTTGCCTTTTGAGGCCGCTGCCGCAAAGAAAAAAGCATTTTTTGAAATATCATTAGCCGAATGGTCGCTACACAAAGCCCTGTTCAGCAAAGAGATCACCAACCTCGATTTTCCCGGCATCGCCAAAAAGAAATATGGCATCAGCGTGGTAGAATATGTAAACCAGTTTTTTAAAGATAAAGCCAAAGACACCGCTTATCTTAACGAACTGCTGAAACGCTGTAAAGATAATGGCGTAAAAAATCATTTGATCATGATAGATGGAGAGGGCGGGTTGGCCGATCTGGATGATGCCAAAAGAAAAGCTACCGTGGAAAATCATTATAAATGGGTAGACGCCGCAAAATACCTCGGCTGCACTACCATAAGAGTAAATAGCTATGGTGAAGGCAGCGCAGAAGACGTACAGAAAGCCGCTATTGACGGGCTGGGCAGGCTGGGAGAATATGGAGAGCAGACGGGTATCAATATCATAGTGGAAAATCATGGTGGGTACTCCTCCAACGGCCAATGGTTGTCGGGGGTTATGAAAGGTGTGAACAAAAAGAATGTAGGCACTTTGCCCGATTTCGGCAATTTCTGCCTCAAAAGAACAAAAGAAGGCTGTGCGGAAGAATACGACCGCTATAAAGGGGTGGCCGAACTGATGCCATTTGCCAAAGGCGCCAGTGCCAAAACCTACGACTTTGACGAACAGGGCAACTGCATAGAAACCGATTATACCAGGATGATGAAGATCGTGAAGGAATCGGGATTTAAAGGCTATGTAGGCATTGAATATGAAGGAAGCAAACTCAGTGAGGATGAGGGAATTAAAAAAACCAAGGCTTTGCTGGAAAAAATAGCCAGGTTATTATAAATCCATTATATCAGGGTCCTTGGATATTAAAAAAAAACGGAGCAGGCGGCAATATTGGAAAGTATTGTCGCTTTTTTATTAATCTGGCACTTTTTTTATACGTAATTTGTTCATAATACCTGAAGTATGAACTCATTGCCTTTAACCGTAAAACGTTCTATAGAGCTTTTGGGATTGTGTTTGCTCGTCGCGCTCTTTTCCCTGGCCA
>CAZREP010000165.1:6108-11570 GCA_964599035.1 uncultured Terrimonas sp.
CCCGGATGATGAAGATCGTTAAGGAATCAGGCTTCAAAGGGTATGTAGGCATTGAATATGAGGGAAGCAAGCTTAGCGAGGATGAAGGGATCAAAAAGACCAAGGTTTTGCTGGAAAAAATAGGCAGGATCTTATAATGTGTACACAAGGATCCCGTAATAAATACAGAAAGCTTAACGCACGCGGCAATATCGAAAAGAATTGCCAATTTTTATTAATCTGGCACTTTTTTTATACGTAATTTGTTCATAATACCTGAAGTATGAATCCATTACCTTTAACCGTAAAACGTTCCATAGAGCTTTTGGGATTGTGTTTGCTCATCGCGCTCTTTTCCGTGGCCAATACGATCATCATGCCTTTGCTGATGGCTTTTTTTATAAGCCTGATGCTATTGCCCCTGTTCCGGTTTTTACGAAAGATAAGAATACCCGAGATCATTGCTATTGTGCTTGTTATTTTAGCCGCCGCGCTGATCATTATAATGATACTGGCTTTTTTTTCACTCCAGATCGCCTCTTTGGTGAAAGATTTTCCCCAATTGGAAAAAAACCTTAACCTCCACTGGACAACGTTGAGCAACTGGATCAACAGCACCCTGCATGTTTCCGCCGATCAGCAAATTAAGGTGCTGCAGGAACAGGGAGGAAAGCTGTTGAATAACGCCGGCTCGTACCTGAGCGGTGCTGCCGTATCCATTACCGGTGTATTTGTATTTGTGGGCTTGCTGCCTATTTATGTATTTCTTATTCTCTTTTACAAGAATCTTTTATTGCGTTTTATTTTTTTGTGGTTTAACAGGGATGATCATCCGCAGGTAGAATCCGCCCTGCGTGAAACGGAAGTGATGGTAAAAAGTTATCTGATGGGCCTGGTGATACAGGTAACCTATATGACCGTGCTGCTGGGAGGCATCTTAATGATCATAGGGATCAAGCATGCCATGCTTATCGCCATCATCTTTGCCATACTTAATCTTATTCCCTACGTAGGAGCGCTCATCGGCAATGTGATCGGGGTATTGCTTACCCTTACTTCTTCCAGCGAACTGTGGCATGTTTTTGCCGTATTGATCGTTATTGCAGTGGTGCAGTTTTTAGACAACAATATCCTGATGCCGCGGATCGTGGGCTCCAAGGTAAAGATCAATGCCCTGGTAAGCATCATCGGCGTAATTATCGGCGGTTCTCTTGCCGGTGTTTCAGGCATGTTCTTATCGCTACCGATGATCGCTATCCTTAAAATTATATTCGATCATACTACAGAGTTCCGGCACTGGGGTATTTTACTCGGTGATGAACGGCCCGGTCTCAGCCCCATGACCAACCCCGCCGTACGGCTCAGGAACAGGCATATAAGAAAGCCGGAAGAAGAAGAGGAGTGAAGGATTTGAGATTTCGGATTTGTTGATTTGTGATTTTGGGATTTATTTGGATCTTACTATTAGTTTCTTAGTACTTTGTCCCACGGTTTCACGCAGCGCACGCAGAGGAGCAACGACGCAAAGGAGAATACTATGCCTCATGTTGCTTCATCATGGATCTCGGATTTGATATTTATTTGGTTCTTGTGATTTGGTTCTTGGTGCTTTATAGCTATCGCAGCTGTTAGTTTCGAATTTTATGCTTCGGATCTCGCTCCGAACGTTCGGAGTTCCGGCTTCGGATTTAATACCTGATTTTATTTGTTTACAACAAACGCTTTAAAGAACTCCAGCGATTCAGGATTTTTTACCGCCCCGGTATTCACTGATTTCTCCAATGGTCTGCCCATTAATATTCGCTTAACAGGCATTTCCATTTTTTTACCGCTGATAGTATACGGGATATCATTTACCGGAATAATTTCATCAGGCACATGACGCGGGGAATAAGTAGTGCGCAATGCTTTTTTGATGGCGTCTTTTATCTCCGCCGTTAACACCTGATTTTCTTTCATTACTACGAAAAGGGGCATATAATCGCCACCTCCGGGTAATTCGATATTCACGATCAGGCTGTCTTTCACCCCGGCAACGGTATCTACCGCCCGGTAAATCTCAGCCGTTCCTATGCGCACCCCCTGTCGGTTAAGCGTGGCATCCGACCTGCCGAGAATGATCACGCCATTGCGGGGTGTTATTTTTACCCAGTCGCCGTGCCGCCATATTCCCGGATAAGTGTCGAAGTAGCTGGAAAGATACTTTTCAAACCGGTCGTCATTCCAGAAAAACACCGGCATGGAAGGCATGGGTTTGGTGATCACCATCTCTCCCACCTCATCCCATAAACGATTGCCTTCCTCATCCAGCGCATACAGTTCGCAACCGAGGGCCCGGCACTGAATCTCCCCCTCATATACCGGCAACAGGGGGCAGCCACCTACAAAGGCAGTGCAAACGTCTGTACCGCCACTCATACTGCACAGCCACAGGTCTTGTTTTATTTTCTCATATACATAATCAAACCCCTCCTGCGGGAGCGGTGAACCGGTGGCACTAACGGAACGCAGCGCAGAAAGATCGCCATACTCCCCCGGAACGATACCCCCTTTTTTGCAGGCCATGATGAAAGGAGCGCTAGTGCCGAAATGATGCAGCGGCGCTTTTGCCGCCAGCCTCCATAATACGCCAAGATCGGGGTAGCCGGGATTGCCGTCATACAGCACAATAGTAGCACCGGCGAGCAGGGCGGCATGTACATAGTTCCACATCATCCATCCGGTGGTGGTGAACCAGAAAAAATGTTCACCGGGCTGCACATCGTTATGAAAAGACAGGTATTTGAAATGCTCCAGTAAAACGCCTCCATGACTGTGGGTAATAGCCTTGGGTATACCAGTGGTGCCGGAAGAATACAGTATCCATATCGGATGATCAAACGGAACAGGAGTGAACTGCAAACCCGTGTAGGGTGTTTGCATCACTTCGTCCCACAATACCGCACCGGCAATATCCGGCATATCCTGGCTGCCGCCTGAATAGGAAACAAGGATGAGCTTTTCAACAGAAGGAAGCGCCTCCCTGATCGTTTTTACTTCTTCCATCCGGTTAAACACTTTTCCGCTATAGCTATACCTGTCCACGGCGATCAATATTTTAGGTTCGATCTGCTGAAAACGTTCCATCACGCTCGCCGACCCAAAATCGGGTGAGCAACTGCTCCATACCGCTCCAATGCTCATAGCGGCAAGCAATGAAACCGTAGCTTCCGGAATATTGGGTAAATAAGCGGCAACCCGGTCGCCGGGTTTTACCCCCTGCTGTATAAAAAAACTTTGCAACGCAGCCACCTTGTGGGTCAGCGCTTCCCAGCTCATGGAGGTAAGCGGATGTCTTTCGGACTGGAACAGCAGGGCTGGATATTGATCTGTTGCATTACGAAAGATATGTTCTGCGTAGTTTAACGTGCTGCCTTCAAACCATTTCGTATAAGGCATAGCATCTTCACTCATTACACTGCGGTAAGGATCATGAAAGATCACCCTAAAGTAATCGGCAATGCTCTCCCAGAAATCCGATGTATGCACAACAGACCAGCTCCATAAACTGTCGTAATCCTTAAAATCCAATTGCCGGGAATCGCTTAGCCATTGCATGTACCGCATCAGGTTGGAAGACTGCTTAAACCGGGGCGAAGGCTGCCATAATACAGGTGGAATCATTGATACTCTTATTTATTCAACCCGGTAACTGCTCCGGGGCTATTTGCTTTAAAATCATTCAACAAATCAGTTCCAGGCTCAATTTACATAAAAAATATGTTTGAGGATACAGGTTTGAGGCAGAAGGCGTAAGGTAGAAGGTATAGGTGTAACATTGGGGTTGTAAGGTATAGGGCGTCAGGGAGAGGGCACAGGTCGCAAGTTCCAGGCTTCAGGGTTATAGTGCATTTTCAAAGTAATTATCACATTACAACATTACCCATACACCCAATGTGAGGCCTGACGCTCCTTTGTCGCGTACCGACCGGCACACCAGCCTGTCGGCTGGCAGGTTTTCACATTTCCACATTTTCATATTTCCCACATTTCCTTATTTGTTATATAAAAGTAAAGATTTGGGCCGGCTTCCCCTGCAGCTATACTTTTGTGGCGTTATATACGTCATAACAATACATAAAGCCAGACATTTTGAAAAAAGTATTGTCTATATCTGTTCTATTGCTGCTGTATTGCTCCGTGTTTGCACAGAAAATAGACAGCATCTATTTCAATTTGTATACCGACAGTCTGAAAAAAGGGACATACAACTATATTAATATAATCGGGAAACTTGCTAACGGCAGCTTCCGCCCGTTAGACAGCACTCAGGTCATTTTTGCCAGCTCTTACGGCAAATTTCATGGCAACAGCCTTTGGCTACCCTTTGAGCCTACGGTTGAAAAAGTGGATATTACTGTTACTTCAAAGCAAGACCCGGCCCAGATCCTGCGCCGTACCATTTACATAAAAAAGGCAGAAGATAACAGTAACCTAAAAACCGTGGATGAAATAATGGCGGAACCACCAAAACGACCAAGACGCGGGCGGAATTGATCCGGAAGGAACAAGGTAACAGATCAGAGGTAATTTTGTAGAAGATATTTCAGTCCTTCTACTGCGCAAGCGCATCAAAATCATACCCGGCTCTTGCCACCGCGCGCCTCGCTGCATCCAGTACAAAAGGCGACGGATTAGGGGGATGAACAGGTACCTCGGTAACATTTTTAAGCTGCTCCAACAACACCTGTGTTTGATCGCTGGTCAATGCTTCGCACACATCGTACATGCCGCCCGGCTCTTCTTCTGCAATGTCGTGCTTATCCATAATATAACGCAGCACCCTTATCACCGACAAGTCAGGAGGAAGCGTCATTAAAGCCGTTAATGCTCCGTGATCGAGACGAAGCTTTGCTGTGAGGGGCAGCGCTACATTTCCATTTGCTTTTTGTGCTGCCGGGAAAAGGATCTTTTCCTCCATTTTGATATGGGTGAGCAGTCCCGTGCGAAACGGGTGGTAATACTCCATCCGGATATTGTCCGGATTTGCAGTTGCCTTGTCAAGCAACGCTTCAATACGGCGGTGATCTTTAGTGAAAAACTCGTATAGCTTCCTGTTCATGGATATAGCAAAGATACATAGCGCTTGCTGTTCAACAGCCGCACCTATTTTTCCTATGTCACATTCTCCAAAACAAAAGTCGGGCTCCCTATATGCCGCGAATACACGAATAAAACATATTAAATATTCGTGCATGCTGTATAACTTCATAGTAAGGCACTGATAATGAGACTATTGAAAAATATCAGCAATCTCCTTTTGAGTTAGCTTGAACTTTGTTATTTGTCGTTTTAGGTTTTTGATTTGCTGATTTTTTATTCTTCTTCCTTTTGCTCGTGCAAAAGGAAGGCAAAAGCACGCCGGTAAACGATGTACGGCCGTTTACCGGTTCCGAACAATCGGAAGCTTCGATCATCTGTATTACTACTGTAAACGCTACTAT
>CAZREP010000166.1:0-11550 GCA_964599035.1 uncultured Terrimonas sp.
AAAGCGAAAAGTCCGTACAAACCCACGTTTACCATCGAGTTGGCCAATGGCAGTTACGGGTACCTGCCCACGCCGCAGCAACACCGGTTGGGTGGATATGAAACGTGGCTCAGCACCAACAAAGTAGAAACGCATGCTTCGCAAAAGATCGTCGCAGCACTGATGTCCTTATTTTCAACATTAAGGTAATTCATTGTATATATCACACATAAGAAATTAAAGATCAGATGAATATTTATTTTAGCATGAAGCCTGCCCGGAGTGTTCGTGTTTTGAGTTACATCCTTTTGTTTTTATTGCGCCGGCTTACGGCTTCCCGACCGGTGGCGGAATGATGTTACCTGTATACATTTATCAATGAAACAAAATCAATTAAAAATAACCGAAGTGAGATCTGTTCCATATTATCCCTTCATACTGCTGTTAACAGGTGTTTTTTTTATGACGGTATATTCCTGTAAGGAATCATCACCCCGGCTACCGCCTTATTCTCCCAAAGATGCGCTGTCTACCTTTCAACTGCCCGAGGGATATAAAATTGAGTTAGCGGCATCGGAACCGCTGATAAGCGATCCTGTGGAAGTTGCATTTGATGAAGACGGAAAGATGTATGTAGTGCAGATGGATGATTATCCCTCGGAAAAGATGGATGATTATGGTGAAGGCAAGGAGCCAAAAGGCAAAATAATGTTGCTTGAAGATAAGGATGGAGATGGTTTTTACGAGTCGGGAACCGTATTTGCTGAAGGATTGCAATATGCCAATGGGGTGATGCCGTGGAAAGGGGGTGTTTTAGTGACTTCGGCGCCGGATATATTATTTTTGAAAGACACCGATGGTGACGGAAAAGCAGACGAAAAAAAGACCGTTCTTACAGGGTTTGCATTCACCAATCCCCAATTAAGAATGGGCAGTCTCCGCTATGGGCTGGACAACTGGATCTACGGCGCTTACTCACGTGCCGGCGGTGGTAAGTGGCGCAAAGAGTTTGAGGGGAAGGGGAATCCGCTGCAATTTCCCGAAAAACCCGCGCAGGAGTTATCCAAAATATTCCCGGGAACAAATTTCAGGTTCCTGCCGGATGAGTTTAAGGTAGAACCCTCGGGAGGGATGTCGCAGTTTGGTTTATCTTTTGACGCCTCCGGGAACCAGTTTACAGTTTGGAATAATGTTCATATCAGGCATGTGGTGATCAACGATAAATATGCAGCCAGCAACCCTTTTTTAAATATAAGCGCTACTATGGCCGATATATCAGATCACGGCAATGCTGCCCCGGTATATTCCATTGCAAAAGATATGCTGAACCTGCATGAATCTGAAATGGGCCACTTTACTTCCGCATGCGGGATATGCGAATATACCGGAGGTCTTTTTAAAGATAAATATGCCCGTGCTTCCTTTGTATGTGAGCCGGTTTCCAATTTGGTACATGCCGATATCTTAAGCCCCGATGGGGCTACCTTCAAAGCGGAAAGAGCTGAACAGGAAAAAGAATTCCTGGCATCTACCGACAGTTGGTTCAGGCCGGTAAATTCAACGGTGGGACCCGACGGGGCGCTCTATGTGGTAGATTTTTACCGGAAGCTGGTAGAGCATCCCGATTGGCTGGCGATGGCCGACTCGACGGGCTTTTATACCCATGCCGGCAAAATAAAAGAATCCGACTTCCTGGAAGGGAACGATCTTGGAAGAGTCTATAGAATTGTTCCCAAAGACTTTAAAGCCGGTAAAAATAAAATGCCGGAGCTGGGCAAGGCAGGAGTAAAGGATCTGGTGGAATACCTGAACCATCCCAATAAGTGGTGGAGAACAAATGCACAACGGCTGCTGGTGGATCGTAAGGATCAAAACGCTGTACCGCTGATCAAAGATTTCCTGTCAGGCGATATAAATCCCGAAGGGAAGATCCATTGCCTCTGGACGCTGGAGGGATTAAATGCTTTATCAGATACTTTATTAGTAGCGTCTTTGCAGGATGCTGATCCCCTGGTAAAAAAGCAGGCAGTATTGCTGGCAGAAAAAAGAATGGATAAGAAGCCTGTTTTTGAGGGAGTGATCAATGCCGCTTCAGATCCGGATGCAGCCGTTCAGTTCCAGGCTGCTCTTACTTTAAGTAGTGTCGCCAATTCAAATGCACCTGTTTTCCATGCTTTGAGCAAAGTGATTTCGGCTCATATCAATGACAAATGGTTCCAGGATGCGGTATTGTTAAGCGCATCGGGCAATGCAGTGGAGTGGTATGAATCTTTCAAAGATTTTGGAGCTGCAAATGACCCGACAGCTATCGGGTCGGGAAATGTTGGGAAAAAAGAATTTTTGAGAAAGATAACTTCTATTGTTGGTGCTAAGTATAAAGAGCATGAGCTGTCTTCCCTTATAAAAATGATAGCAGGAGTAAAAGATACCGGTGTGATCGTATCGAGCTTACAGGGTGTGGTAACCGGCATGAAAAGGAGCAATGATAAGATCAAACTGGGTGCTGAAGGACAGAGCAGCCTGATTAAATTGGTATCAGGTCCATCTACGAATGTGAGCACCGCAGCCATAGCAATGGCTTCAAGGTTACAATTGACACGCTCAAATGATCTGGCAAATATTATCGCCCATTCCAAAACAATTGCTGCACAGGAAAGCCAACCGGTCGAAAGGCGCGTGCTTGCCATTAAAGTGCTGGGATTAGATCCGGCCGGCATCCCTTTTCCTTTATTGGAAAGGTTACTTCAGTCCGACCAGCCTTCTGATATCCAGCTTGCAGTGGCGAATGTACTTTTAAACAACCGGCAGGGGGCAGCAACCGGCATATTATTGAACAAATGGAATATCTTTAACCCGAAAGTCCATGAAGTAGTGGAAACCGGTTTTTTGGCCCGTACAGACAGGGTAAGATCCCTGGTTAAAGCGATTGAAAGTGACCAGATCAAACCTACATGGATCAGCAGGAATACCCGGAACCGGTTGTTAAGGTATTCCGATACAACAATTAGCAAAGCCGCGAAAGGTATCTTTAAAGAGGCAGGTGAAAGCAACAGGGGACAGCTTATTCTGGACTATAATGTTTCCACTACCCGCAGTGGTGACCCGGTCAAAGGCAAAGCTGTATTTAAAACGGTTTGCAGTACCTGCCACGTGCTGGAAGGAGCAGGTGTTAATTTTGGACCTGATCTGCATAGCATAAGCCATCAGACGAAGATCAACCTGCTGACCATGATCCTGGACCCTAACCATGATATAGCCGCCGGTTATGAAGGGTATACCATTGAAACTACGGATGGTGGTGCATTTGCCGGTATTATAGAAAACGAAAGCGATAATAACCTAACGCTTAAAGGACCTGGCGGGGTTGCACAAACGATATTAAAAAGTAATGTAAGAGCTATGGCGCCTATGCCGGTTTCATTAATGCCCGAGGGGTTAGAAGCATCCATTGATAAAGAAGATATGGCCGATCTGCTGGAATACATAAAGACATTGAGATGAGGTATGAGGTAGAAGGCAAAAGGTGTAAGGTGTAGTTACAAGTTACAGGTTACAAGTTGCAACTATTCCTCCCTGAAACCTGGAACCTGCAACCTGAGCCCTGCAACCTTCATAAAGCGCATTGAACAAAAACCAACAAATAATGAAAAGAAACATTTTACTTCTGGTAGCAGCAGTCATGCTCCTTGGTGTAAAAACCGAGCGGATCTTTGCACAGGCGGCGGCGCAGCAGTCCACGGTTCATCTTTTTAACGGAAAAAACCTCGACGGGTGGTATACGTTCATCAAGGACCGTGGACGCGACAACGATCCTAAAAAAGTATTTACTGTAAAAGACGGCGTAATCCATATTTCGGGAGAAGAATGGGGCTGCATCACCACCAATGAAGCGTATAAAAATTATAAGCTGGTGCTGGAGTATAAATGGGGCAACATAACGCACGGTTCAAGGTTGAATAACGCCCGCGACAATGGCGTTCTTTTTCATTCCAAAGGAGAAGACGGCGGATATTCAGGTATCTGGATGCATTCCATAGAGTGTAATGTGATCGAAGGAGGCACCGGTGATTTTATTGTTGTGGGCGATAAGAGCAATGATTTTTTACTGACCAGCCCGGTGGCGCCTGAAAAGCAAAACGGATCCTATATCTATCAGCCCGGAGGCGATCCGGTAACCGTCAACAGCGGGCGTATCAACTGGTATGGTCGTGACCCCGGCTGGAAGGATGTAAAAGGGTTCAGAGGGAAAAATGATGTAGAGCACCCCGTAGGGGAATGGAACAGGCTGGAATGTATAGTCAGAGGGAAGGAGATTTTCATTTATCTGAACGGAACATTGGTGAATTATGCGATGCATTCCAAGCCGGATGAAGGTCGTATACAAATTCAATCCGAAGGCGCGGAGATCTTTTACCGCAGAGTGGATTTAACGCCGCTGCCACCTACACCTTCTTATGTTCCGGAAGGTTACACCAGTATTTTTAACGGTAAGGATCTCTTAGGATGGAAAATCCACGGTACGGAAAAATGGTATGTTGATAACGGAGAGCTGGTATGTGAAAGCGGTCCCGACAAAAAATACGGCTATCTTTCCACTGCCAAGGCGTATAAGGACTTTATACTCGATCTTGATTTCAAACAGGAAGCCGATGGCAATAGCGGGGTATTCGTGCGTTCCAATATTAAGGGTACCAATATTACGGGCTGGCAGGTGGAGGTTGCACCTTCGGGTATGCATACCGGAGGAGTGTATGAATCGGGAGGCAGGGGATGGCTGATACAACCCGCCGGCGAAAATGAAAAGGTGCTGAGGCAGGGCGAGTGGAACCACATGCGCATTAAAGTAAGAGGAGATGAAATAACCTCCTGGCTCAACGGGGTGGAAATGATCCATCTTAAAGATGCAAGATTTGGAGCAGGCAAGGGCTTTATTGCTCTTCAGATCCATAGCGGTGGGGGCATTAAGGTACGGTGGAAAGACCTTCATATAAAAGAATTGTAAACATTCATCAGCCCAAACCATTTACTTATGCAAACGCAACTTAAGATCAGGCTTGGATTTTTTATGTTCCTCCAGTATTTTGTCTGGGGAGCCTGGTATGTAAGCATGGCAACTTACCTGAGCAGAACGCTTCATTTCGGGGGTGAGCAGATCGGGCTTGCCTATGGTGCATTTGCGATAGGGGCAATGATCTCTCCGTTTTTTGTAGGACTGATCGCCGACCGTTATTTTCCCTCCGAGAAGATATTGGCTTTCCTCGCCTTCCTGGGCGGGATCCTGCTTTTTGTGCTTCCGAAGCTGACTACCTTCAGTTCATTCTATCCCGTACTCATTATTTATTGCGCCTCTTATGTTCCCACGCTTGCCCTGGGCACTTCTCTTTCTCTTCACCATCTCAGCAATCCCAAGCGGGACCTTCCATTAGTCAAAGCGCTTACTGCGGTAGGCTGGATAGCCAGCGGGGTAGTGGTAAGTATTATTTTCAAAGCCGAACAGTCAGCCGTCCAGTTCCAGATCGCCGGGACGGTGTCCATACTGCTTGGATTATTTTCGCTGACCTTACCTCACACTCCTCCCAGGAAAACAGGAAAGGATGTTCGTATCGGGGAGATCCTGGGGCTTGATGCGCTGGCGCTTATGAAAAAAACTTCCTTTGCTATTTTCATTGTGTGCATGTTTCTCATTTGCATTCCCCTTTATTTCTATTTTGTCAATATGAATTTGTATGTTACCGAATTAGGCTGGGAATATACGGTAGCAAAGATGTCATTAGCCCAGGTGTCTGATGTTATTTTCCTGGTCCTGTTGCCGGTTATGCTGCGATATCTGGGGTATAAGAAAACTATTTTTGTTGGTATCCTTGCCTGGGTGGTCCGCTACTTTTTACTGGCTGGAAGTGTGGATATGATCGCCATGCAATCCCTTTTTGTATATACCGCTATTTTGCTGCATGGCGTATGTTATGATTTTCTCTTTATTACAGGACAGCTTTATGTAGATGAGGAAGCCAATGAACGGATACGCGGCGCGGCGCAGGGATTTATAGCTTTTATTTTATGGGGTGTGGGAGCCTTTGTAGGCACCCAGCTGGCTGGTATTTCTCTGGCGTCGCATGGCTTCGACACTCCTGTTGGCGGCTTTGCGCATGACTGGAAGAGGATATGGAGCTATCCGGCATGGGGAGCGCTGGCGGTGCTCATTATTTTCCTGGTTTTCTTTCGCAGTAAGCAAAAGGATATCAATATTCCTGAAAAAGAGGCCAAAGAAAATTTTTAAGGTTATCTTCATTCATTACATTTATAGCGCTTAAAAAAATTACGTATGGCAGAAAAAACAAACAAATTACGCGTGCTGGTGGTGGGCTGTGGCAATATGGGTGCGTCGCATGCAACGGCTTACCATATACTGGATGGTTTTGAGATCTGTGGTCTCGTCTCAAGGGGACCAAGTAAAGAGGTATTAAACAAAAAACTGGGCGGAGGTTATGCACTGTTCGATGATTATGAGAAAGCGTTGGAGAGCACCAGTCCCGATGCTGTTTGCATTTCCACCTACCCCGATACCCATGAATATTATGCCACGAAGGCGTTTGAGAAAGGATGTCATGTATTTGTGGAAAAGCCGGTAGCCGATACTGTAGCCGGTGCAGAGCGGGTAAGAGATGCAGCTGTAAAGCATGGGAAGAAGCTGGTAGTAGGCTATATCCTTCGTCATCATCCCTCCTGGGAGCGTTTTATAGCCCTTAGCCGCGAGTTGGGTAAGCCGTTGGTAATGCGGATGAATCTCAACCAGCAAAGTGATGGAGCGATGTGGACGCTGCACAGGAATTTAATGAAAAGCCTGAGCCCGATCGTAGATTGCGGGGTGCATTATATTGATGTAATGTGCCAGATGGCGCGCTCAAAGCCGGTGCAGGTATATGCCATCGGGGCACGGTTAACGGAGGAGATCCCGGCAGGCAATTATAACTATGGTCAGTTGCAGATCCGTTTTGAGGATGGCTCTGTAGGATGGTATGAAGCGGGATGGGGACCCATGATGAGTGAAACGGCTTTTTTTGTGAAAGATGTAGTGGGGCCTAAAGGATCAGTATCCATCGTAGCTAAAAATGCGGGAGGAGAAGGTAAATCGGATTCAATAGAGGCCCATACCAAAACAGAATCGCTCAGGTTCCATCACGCCGACCTCGACAAAAATGAAAAATTCCTCAAGGAAGACACCTGGATAAATCTTGAAGATGAGCCGGATCACCAGGAGCTTTGTAACCGTGAGCAGCGTTTCTTCCTCAACGCCATTGCAACAGATGCCGACCTCACCGATCATATGGAAGACGCGGTGAACAGCCTAAGGATCGCTTTCGCCTGCGATGAGTCTGTACGTACAGGACAGGTGGTGAGGTTGTGAGCGATAGTGAATGGTGAATAGTGAGTAGTTTAGGGTTTGTAGTAATATGTTAAGTATAATATGTCGTATAGTACAGGTGAATGGGCAATTGTCAATAGTGAATAAATTCACAATTCACTTATTCACAATTCACAAAATGATGTGTTGTCATGTGCCTTATACCTTATACCCTACGCCTTCCACCTCATCACAAGCCAATAATTAAACAATAACTAAAAAAATAGAAAATGGAAAAGAAAGAGATCAAACATCCTGACAAAGCCGACCAGGGTTTTTCTACAGGAGCGTATTCTGCAGGAGTTGAAATTGACGGCTGGTTGTATGTGAGCGGACAGGGTCCGATCGATTTTAAGACCAGCAAGTTCGTATTGGGTACCATTGAAGAGGAAACGCATCTTACCCTGCATAATATCAAGCGGGTTTGTGAAGCAGCAGGCTGCTCTATGGACGATATTGTTAAATGCACCGTGCACCTGAGCGATATTAAGGATTTTGATCGCTACAATGCGGTGTATGCAAGCTATTTTACCAATATAAAGCCTGCCCGTACCACAGTGCAATCCGGGTTAGGACATGGCATTAAGGTGGAAATTGAGGCCATTGCCAGGATCCCTGGAAAAAGATAAAGTTTCACAACGCTCAAATTATCACACTCTATAATGGATCAATCAAATTTAAATCCTGAAGCCCTGACGGTTTCGGTGGTAGGATTAGGACTGATGGGATGTAGCATCACTGCGTGTTTGCTGATGGCCGGGCACCGGGTGGTAGCAGTAGCGCCCATCCCTGCAGACATAGTAACAGCCGAACCGCGTATAAGCGAGCATCTTAAAAGATCATTTAAAGAGGAAATAACCTCAAGGCAACCGGAGGATATGCTTTCAAACCTTGTTATCACAGAAGACTATGCCGGCTTAAAGCCCTGTGATCTGGTGATAGAATGTACGCTGGAAGACCAGGAGATCAAAAAAAGCGTATATGCTAAAATAGAAGCCGTAGTGTTGGAAACAACGCTTATTACAAGCAACACTTCTGCTATCCCGATCAGTATTTTGCAGCAGCATACCCGGGTGCCGTCCCGCTTTTTTGGGCTGCATTGGGCAGAGCCCTCCCATACTACCCGTTTCCTGGAGATCATTTGCGGCGATAAGAGCGATGTAAAGCTTGCCGAATGGCTGTATGCGCTTTCCCATATATGGGGGAAAGAACCCACGTTGGTACGCAAAGACATCCGCGGGTTCATTACCAACCGTTTGATGTATGCGATGTACAGGGAGGCTTTTTATCTTGTTGAAAACGGGTATGCCACAGTTGAAGATGTAGACAGGGCCTGCCGCAACAACGCCGGCTACTGGATGACGTTAGTAGGACTTTTCCGGTGGATGGACCTTACCGGGGTACCGGCTTATCACAATGTAATGAAAGACCTCTTTCCCACGCTCACCAATACAACGGAAGTTCCCAGGCTGATTGACGATATAGTGAAATCGGGAGGAAAGGGAGTAGCCAATGCGCACGGGTTCCATGAATACACGCCCGAAGAAGCTAAACTATGGAAGGAAACTTTTGAAGAATTCAGCTATGAGATCCGCAGGCTGGCGCTGAAATATCCCGCCGATGTGGTGAAGAAAAAGTTAGCGGAAAAGAAGAAGAGTTAACAGCAGCATAGTACGATGTCTGCACTTTGTTATCATTGAAGGTAATAAGGTTGGATTTGTGTTAGAGGCATTGTTATGAAGGTTATAAGGTTGTAGCTTTTGTCTGCCGGGGTTGTTATCATCTGCCGGTGTAAAATGTGAGTGTCAGCGGGCGCACTGTGCGGGAAAATGAAAATATCCTGTCATTGCACAGGCTTAACAATGCTGCTGATATATAAGGCTATAAACCTTATTACGTTAGTAACCGGCAGGTAACCATACTACTCACCTTATTATCCTATTACCTTATATCGCTGATCATTAAAACAAGGGTATTGCACTCCCCGCACTCATCTTACATTCTATAAGGTAAGCCTGCTCCAAACAGGATTGGGGTTATGTTAGAGGCTTTGTTATGAAGGTATAAGATCAGCCGCTTTTATCTGTCGGTCGGCACATTCATCTGCTATTGCAAAATATAATTTTCAACAGACATGCCGTTTACCGAAATGAAAATATCCACCTGTGATTGCAAAATCCTTCTTATCTTAGTAACCGACAGGTAATCATACACTATTCGCATTATTAAATACAGCTAACCATGAAAGTAGAATATTATAACCTTTACAGCCATTGTATCCTGATAACACAGAACCGGGCGCCTTTGATTGCAGAATATTCTCGTGAAAGGCTGGAAAAGTATATTACCGGTATTGTGAATAACAGCAATTCAAAATTATATAGTATTTATGCTAATCCTGAGCATGTACACTTTCTGATATCCAGGTCACCCCGAATTTCAGAAGAAATCCTGCTTACCATTATAGCAGACAGTTCCGCAAAATTCATTCACGACAATAAGCTAAGCAACGAAAGATTTGCATGGCAGCAATCAGCATCTGCCTTTTCGGTTTCGAAAACGGATGTAGATAAAGTATGTAAATATATTCTTGACCAGCCGGTACATCACAAAAAAATAAGTTTTATAGAAGAATATAACAGCTTTTTAAAGCATTACCAAAAGACATTGAAATGGGATATTATAAGGTAATAATTTTGTACAAGTTTAAAATGCAGCTAATACATAGGATTGCTAAAACCTTCTTACCTTAGTAACCGATGTGCAATCACGCCACTTACCTTATTACCTTCAATATATTAATTGACCAAAAGAGTAAAAGATTCCATCATGCCTCAACCTGCAGACTTTATTATTGATGCCCATTTAGACCTGGCAATGAATGCTATAGAGTGGAACCGCGACCTTAAAAAATCGGTGTATGCGATCCGTGAAAGGGAGATGGGTATGACAGACAAACTGGATCGTGCAAAAGGAACGGTAGCATTACCGGAGTTGAGAAAAGGAAAGATAGGGCTGGTGGTAGCCACCCAGATAGCTCGCTTTGTAGAGCCGGGGAGCAGCCTGCCCGGGTGGAACTCGCCTGAAATTGCCTGGAGCATCACACAGGCCCAGCTGGCATGGTACCGCACCATGGAAGACCAGGGAGAGATGGTGCAGATCGCCAATCCGGATCAGTTGGAGAAACATCTCACCCTCTGGTTTGATGAAACGATCCCCGACGAAAATAAGCCGGTGGGGTATATACTCAGTCTTGAAGGGGCAGATTCGCTGGTTAATATTTCCTACCTCGAAAAAGCCTATGCATACGGGTTAAGGGCATGTGGTCCTGCGCATTACGGTCCGGGCAGGTATGCACCCGGTACCGGCATGTCGGGAGGGCTTACCCGTGCGGGCAGGGAACTGGTGGCTGAAATGGACAGGCTGAAAATGATACTGGATGTCACTCATTTAACGGATGAAGGTTTTACGGAGGCTACCGATCTTTTTAAGGGCGCTATATGGGCGAGCCATCACAACTGCCGGGCATTAGTGAACCACCAACGGCAGCTAACGGATCAGCAAATCAAGATACTGTTGGAAAGGGATGCGGTGATCGGAGGTGTATTCGATACCTGGATGCTTACCGGCAATTGGGTACGGGGTAAAGACGACCCTCGGGAAAGAGGCATTGATCTTGAAAAAGTGGTCGACCATTACGATCATATATGCCAGATGGCCGGTAATAGTTTGCATATTGCCATTGGCAGCGATCTCGACGGCGCCTACGGTAAAGAGCAATCCCCTTACGACCTGGAAGACATTTCAGATTTACAGCAATTAAAAACCATACTGGCAAACAGGGGGTATTCTTCTGAGGATATAGAAAATATTTTTTACAAAAACTGGCTGAGGTTTTTGAGGAAAGCGTGGGGCTGATCTTTCCCAGAAACTTGGGAAAGAAAGCCCAGAGCCATTTCTTCCCGCACATGCGGGATGAGTCTTCGAGCTTTCTTTGGATCTTGTCTTTTGGTTCTTGTTATTTGTTTCTTGGTACTTTGCCCAGGTACCAGGTGTGGGATGTGGTTCCAGGGTGTCTTCCATGCCTCACGTTTTTCATCTCACTTCTCACTATTCACCATTTAAGTCGCGCTGAGGTCTTCATCAGGGGGGATTGCAGAACGGCCATG
>CAZREP010000167.1:0-11532 GCA_964599035.1 uncultured Terrimonas sp.
AATGAGGAATATTGTATTTACAGGATCAGTGCTGAGAGGGCGGGTGCAGCTTTTCAGGTATTTTATGCTGGTGGTGATTTGTGTGCTGCTGAATTATCTTTTTATAAAGTTGTTTGTGGAAGGGTTCGGGATATATCCTACTATTGCTAAAATATGGACTACCGGAATTGTGATTTCTTTCAGTTATCTGACACAGCGGAACTTTACATTTAAAACAGATAAAAAACGGAATAAAATACTTAAGCCGTAAATTTTATCTTTTTGAAGGATAAAAGATAAATAAGGGGTGGTGTTTTTCACTTGGGCTTATCTATGCTTATACAGCCTAAGTATCTTATTCCTAATAGGTTTTTGCTCACAGGAAAGGATGTATTGTCCGTAGGTTAGCAACAGCCAGGGACACTAAAAAAGGATAAGGTTTATTGAATAGCTAATGCATAATAGGGTCCTTTTTGTTATTTGTTATGGATGATTTTGAGTGCCGGATTATAACATTGAAAAGTGGAAGGGTATTGCGGATTGCCGGTTTAAATGTCTAAAAAATATAGAAGAAACCGGTTAAATAATTAACGGTATTTACCCCCGTTTTTTAGCGGTATATTTACCCCCGTTTTTTGACGGTGCTCAACTACCGTTTTTTAGCGGTATTTTTGAACATAAAAGACGGTTTTTTTAGAAAGAAATTATCATTTGTTATTGACTTACTTAATGATATAAATAATTTTAATTTGTAATTAATTGAATTGCAAATATTTGTCTGCGTGTGCTTAGGGCTTCTTCTTTTAGTTTTACTGTGAATAAATTATTCATTCACTTTAAACCAATTAAAATCATGCTTACAATTGAGAAGAAACCCTTAAAGGTAGGAAAGTACGTTAGTACAGAACATGTAGATAGCGTTATCAGAACTTACAAACAGGAAAGATGGGTACACAATTCTGAACGCATTGGCAAAGAAGATTCTTTGAGCGTATGGTATAGTATTGAGGAGTTGGAAGAATTTATAGCCACTTCAAAAGAAAACGGCGCCGACGGTATTAAATTCTATTTTGCGGCTTACCCTGAAAATTACACCGAAAAGCCGGGATATGCCGGGCGGCAGACCCTGGTACTGGTGGCTACCAAAACCAAGGAGCTTGAAACAGGCGTAGCCAATAAAGATATCTATATTCAAAGTGGAGAAAAAGCAAAAATACTGGCTTATAATGCTGGAAGTATTTGCCCTCCGCTTTGCAATCCCAAACCCAAGCCCACAGGTGCAGACGACTGGGGTAATATCGGCGTTACCATTGTTGACAGGGGCGATAAAGGCCTCACAGTAGTATAGCACGTTTACCATACATCATTTTTTTTAACCCCTTTAGTAAAAGGGGTTTTTTCTTTTATATATTTCAGGGCTGCAAACTACCTTGCAGCAGAATGGATTGGCGCACATACATATGGCTTATTTTACTGGGTAGCCTTATGAGCGCATTGGCCTATTTTAAAAAAGAAGCACCTGTTTTTCTCAGATCGCTGCCAGTCTATCTTTTAGTGACTTTTATTATTGAATTTATTGGTGGGTGGAGAAACAGCCAGGGAAAAGTGACAGTAACACTTTATAATGTTTTTACCACCTTAGAATTTATTTTTTATTTCTGGCTGCTTCACCATATAGTTAAAAACCGTTTTATAAGAAAGTTGCTGCTCCATAGCTTGTGGCTGTATCCTTTACTTGTAATTTTAAATAAGCTTTTCCTGCAGAAAGACCAGCAGTTTCATACTATTACGTTCAGTCTTGGAGGATTTCTTATCGTAATGGCCACCATTGTGTATTTTTTAGAGCTTTTCCATTCTGATAAGCCGGTGGATCTTGTTCGTGAGCCTTCTTTCTGGATATGCTCCGGACTGTTGTTCTTTTACGCCTGCACTTTTCCTTTGTATGCACTTATTAATTTTTTACACGACCCATCGAATATTATCATTAAAAACATCGCTTCTATTTTAGCCATCGTGAATATTTTGCTATATTCATCCTTCATCATAGCCGCATTATGCAGGATCAGAACCAGGAAATCCTTATCGTAGTTATTATAGGTGGGCTTTTAGCTATGCTGCTCGTAGGGTTTATCGTTACGATCCTTTTTTTGTACCAGCGTAAGCAATACCGGCAGCAGCAGGAGCTGGCAAGAGTGAAGGAGGAGTATGACCAGGAAGTGCTGAAATCACAATTAGAGATCCAGGAAACCACGTTAAAGTCTATAGCCCAGGAGCTGCACGACAATATAGGGCAGGTGCTGTCGGTGGTTAAACTGTCGCTTGCTGTTTTGCCTGTCGAAAAAGAGCATCAGGCTTATGTGCCGCTTCAGCATATAAGGGAAGTTTTGAATAAAGCAGTATATGATCTTGCCGATCTGACCAAGAGCCTGCATACCGATCGTATTGCACAGATCGGGTTGGCTGAATCTATCCGTTTTGACCTGGAAACCCTTCGCAAAACGGGACTGGTGCAGGTAAATCTTGAATTGCATGGAGAAGAATATCGCCTTGGGGAGCAAAAGGAAATTTTTATTTTTCGTATTTTCCAGGAGCTGATCAATAACATGCTGAAGCATGCGAAAGCCACTCAGGTAACTGTTTTATTGAATTACCTGTCGGATGAGGTTTTTATATTTTCTGTGAGGGACGATGGTGTAGGGTTCGACATGCAGGAGAAAAAGAATTCACTTTCACCCCTGAATGGCGTGGGCTTAAAAAGCCTGTTTAACCGTGCCAAGCTGATAGGAGCGAAGATGGTGTTCAATGCAGAACCGGGAAAAGGCACTTTTGTACGTATGGAATTGCCGTTATCGCAACATACATAGCAGAAAGCTTATAATCAATTATGGAAGAGAGCTTATAATCAATTATGGAAGAGAGCAACAAAAAAATACAGGTGGTAGTAGTAGATGATCACACCCTTTTACGCAATGCGTTGGCTAAGCTTATTGATTCGTTTGATGAGTTTTCTGTTTTTTTTGAAGCAGAGAACGGGGAAGAGCTGAAAGCAAAACTGAAGAACAAGCTCATCCCTGATATTATCCTGCTTGATGTAAATATGCCCGGTATGAATGGTTTTGAAACTGCCGAATGGCTGTTCAGGAACTATCCTCAGATCAAAGTGCTGGCCTTATCGATGTTCAGCGATGAGAACACCATTATTCGTATGCTGAAATTAGGCGCCAAAGGCTATATCATGAAAACGGCCGAGCCCGAAGAACTGCACCTGGCTTTGAAGTCGGTAATGCAAAAGAACTTTTACCTCTCTGAGTATATTACGGGAAAGATCGTAGGCGGACTGAACAGGAATATGGAGCAACCCGACGAGCATGTTATTCTGACGGATAAGGAACTGGAGTTTTTAAAGCTCACCTGTTCCGAATTATCGTATAAAGAGATTGCAGAAAGGATGTTTGTGAGCCCGCGGCGGGTAGAGGATTACCGGAATGCGTTATTTGAAAAGCTGAAGATACGCTCCAGGGTGGGGCTGGTAATGTATGCCATCAAAAAAGGCATCTTCGAGATATAGCTAAAAATCAAAAGCATCTGCCCGTATGGATAATTCCCCCTGGATATTGCATCGCAGGATAAGATTTTCCGTAAGGGGATAAATATCCATTACCTGCAGGGCGTTCACCGTACCCGAGGATGATATGGATCTTTGCCATTGCCTGTTCAACTGCATATTTACTTTTGAAAGTAAAGTATCTGCATAGGCGGTGATGTTAAAGGTGGAATAATGGTTAAGCTCATTGATGATCCTCCTGTTAAAAAGCCATTTTGCTGTTTTGACCAGTATATCCCTCGTGCGGATATCATAATCAATATCCTTTATCTCAACCTGGTTCTTTTGCTTATTAAAATAGGGTTTGCCCGTAAGGTACATCGTTCCGTTATCAGGTCCTGAAAAGTCAACTCTTATAATGAGCCTTTCATTGCCTGCGCCGTATATTTCACAACGTTCGATTATAATATATTTTCCTATCTTATCCATATCAATACGCTTATGATATAGCTGGCGGGTCAGTAAATGGCTTAAAGAGTCATAATTCATTATTGCATCAACGAAGATGCTGAACCCCTTTCTTTGATTGAAGTCGCTGATATCGGGTACCACCGTTCTGTGGTCTGTAGTTTTGGTGAGACTGATAAGCGGCCGGGCAGATATGCCTATTGAAATATTGAGGGTATCGTTCCAGGCATATAAAGTGCTTACTCTTATTTTTTCCGGGTTGACCTGCAAATAGCCTATATCGTATAGGCGAACACTGGTATTCAGCATATCCCAAAGCTGCTGGAATTGCGGGCGCAGATTGAGCTGGTTGAGCGAATCACTGATCTCCGTGCCTGCCTCGTCTAATTGGATCTTTAGCTGTGTCATTACCGTGGGGGTGATGTCCTGCCGCCAGAAGCACATGGTGCATTTATCGATCGGCTCCGGTTCCAGCCTGTGCAGCATGGCGGAAACATGGTAATTGTTTTTTAAGCTCAGCAAGGCTTTGTAGCCGATCTTTACCCGGCGCTCCGCTTCATTTAATCCACAGGTGCAGGTGGGGCTCCAGGGTGTTACCGGCACCCGGTCGCTTCCCGATCCCGTGCATATTCTTTGTGCTCCGGCTATGATATTGCTGCCTGTAAAGCTAAAATCAACGGTATTGCCGTGTGTGGCTATGCTAAGCGGGCCGCGTTTAAAGCGATACATATAACGGGTGTCGCAGTTGTCTACTTCAAAATCATTTGGCCAGCCTGGCGAGCTGTAGATGGTTTGAACATTTTTATTGGCTATATCATACAGGGGCCGGAGGTTGATCCGGAGCGGAATGTCAATTTCACTTACAGGCAGGCTGTCCGTAATAAAGCGGGTACTGCTGAGCATCGGCTTGTCCGGGATAATTCTTTTTGAACAGGATATAAAAAGCAGGGCAGCCGGTATAAATAAAAAAAGGGTCCGTGGTTTCATGGATCAATGATAAACGTGCATAAAGATATGTAAAGCAGGGATAGTTGAAATTGTACCGTTTTAATTTTTCTTTCAGGCGTTATGAGATGATATCGGAAAATCTTGATTTTTCATGAAGGAGACTGCCATTTTTGCACTTTTTGTTTTGATGGCATAATGCTTGCCTGACAGCTAATAACTTTTAACAAGGAAATTTAATAATATGGGAAAAATAATAGGAATAGACCTGGGTACCACTAACAGCTGCGTTGCAGTAATGGAGGGTAACGAGCCTGTGGTTATAGCTAATGATGAAGGACGGCGTACTACGCCTTCTGTTGTTGCTTTCATGAAAAACGGTGAACGAAAGGTGGGCGATCCGGCTAAACGGCAGGCCATTACAAACCCCGTAAATACCATAATGTCAGTTAAGCGGTTCATGGGGCGACGTTATGACGAAGTAGGAGAAGAGATCAAACACTGGAGCTACAAAGTGGTAAAAGGTGACAATAATACGGTTCGTATTGACATTGATGGCAGATTGTATACGCCCCAGGAGATCTCTGCAATGACTTTGCAGAAAATGAAGAAAACAGCCGAAGATTACCTGGGCCAGGAAGTAACAGAAGCCGTTATTACGGTTCCGGCTTATTTTAATGATGCCCAGCGCCAGGCTACCAAAGAAGCGGGTGAAATTGCCGGATTAAATGTTCGGCGTATCGTAAATGAACCAACTGCCGCTGCATTGGCCTATGGATTGGATAAAAAGCATAAGGATGAAAAAATAGCGGTATTTGACCTTGGGGGCGGTACTTTCGATATCTCCATCCTTGAGTTGGGAGACGGGGTGTTTGAAGTGAAATCTACCAACGGTGATACGCACCTGGGCGGAGATGATTTTGATAAAGTAATTATAGACTGGCTGGCTGAGGAGTTTAAAAAAGAAGAAAATATCGATCTCCGGAAAGATCCGATGGCTTTGCAACGCTTAAAAGAAGCAGCTGAAAAGGCCAAGATTGAACTCTCTTCCTCCAGCGAAACGGAAATCAACCTTCCTTATGTTACCGCGGTGGATGGCGTTCCCAAACACATGGTAAAGAAATTAACGAGGGCAAAGTTTGAACAGTTATCCGATGGTTTGCTGGAAAGATGTCTGAAACCCTGTGAGCAGGCCTTAAAAGATGCAGGGTTAAGCACTTCCCAGATCGATGAGGTGATCCTGGTGGGCGGGAGTACCCGTATCCCCAAAGTACAGGAAATAGTGGAGAAATTTTTCGGTAAAAAACCCAACAAAGGGGTTAATCCCGACGAAGTGGTAGCTGTGGGTGCTGCTATCCAGGGAGCGGTATTGACCGGTGAAGTGAAAGATGTGCTGTTGCTTGATGTAACTCCGCTTTCGCTGGGTATCGAAACCATGGGCGGGGTAATGACGCGCCTTATCGATTCCAATACCACCATTCCTACTAAAAAGTCTGAGGTATTCTCTACTGCTTCTGATAACCAGCCCGGGGTGCAGATACATGTGCTGCAGGGTGAAAGGCCGATGGCTTCGCAAAATAAAAGCCTGGGTATGTTTAACCTTGATGGCATACCCCCGGCTCCACGCGGCGTACCCCAGATTGAGGTAATCTTTGACATTGACGCCAATGGGATCTTAAATGTTACGGCAAAGGATAAAGGCACCGGGAAAGAACAGAAAA
This sequence comes from uncultured Terrimonas sp., assembly GCA_964599035.1. Classification (GTDB taxonomy): domain Bacteria; phylum Bacteroidota; class Bacteroidia; order Chitinophagales; family Chitinophagaceae; genus Agriterribacter. The sequence goes on from CAZREP010000167.1 coordinate 6,658, forward strand.
TACGCATTGAGGCGGGCAGTGGCTTAAGTAAAGAGGAAGTGGAAAAAATGAAAGCGGAAGCCAAAGCCAATGAATCTGCCGATAAGGAAGCCCGTGAAAAAGTAGATAAGGTTAACCAGGCCGACAGCCTGATCTTCCAGACCGAAAAGCAGTTGAAGGATTTTGGCGATAAAATACCGGCCGATAAAAAAGGTCCGATAGAAACAGGATTGAATCAGTTAAAAGAAGCGCATAAGCAACAGGATGTCAGCGCCATTGATACTGCGATGGCGGCATTGAATACAGCCTGGACCGCAGCTTCCGAAGAAATATACAAAGCGCAGCAGGCAGGTGGTGATGCAAATAATGGAAACACACAGCAGCAGGAGCAGCAGAGTGCTAAGGCAGACGGTGATAATGTTACAGATGCCGAGTTCGAAGAAGTGAAGTAAGTTGTTTGCCGGACAGCGATTTCTTGTAAAACCTCCCGTAAAAAACCGGGAGGTTTTATATTTAAATAATGACCCTCATTGATACTGGAAGAAGAACACGGAAGTAGATAGAGGATGATTTTATCCCTTATTCTCAGTAGCTTTATGACTAAATAATCACCTGGTGCGCTGTACTGTTGCCTTAATCATTTTCCTGCTTATTTGTTTGGGGGCTTTCTTTATACAAGGCTGTGCAGAACAGAGGGACAGTGAAAAGATCCGGCCGGTGCCCAAAGCAAAGCCGGCCGACCTGGGAACTGTTTCTGCGCTTCCTTTAACCTATGATGCACCAGCCGCTAATCCGGTAATGGAAGAAAAAATTGAGCTCGGGCGACTGCTTTTTTTTGATCCCATACTTTCAGGCAACAAAGACGTATCCTGCGCTTCCTGCCATCACCCCGAATTCGGTTATGCTGAAAGCCTTGAATTGCCTATAGGAGTGAACGGAAAAGGCTTTGGATCAGAACGGCATTTTCGCCAGCCCAATGATATTCCCTTTTCCAAAAGAAACGCACCGTCTCTGTTAAATACTGCGTTCAACGGGATTGATGTAAATGGCAATTATAAGCCCGAAGAAGCGCCTATGTTTTGGGATCTGAGGGTAAGCAGCCTGGAAGCACAGGCATTACAGCCTATCAGGCAGCTGGAGGAAATGCGGGGACGCCATATTGCTGAAGAAGATATTTTGCAGGTAGTGATTAAAAGATTAAAAGCCATTCCTGAATACAACCGGCTATTTAAAAGCGCCTTCAATGAAGAAGATGCAGTGAATGTGGCAAATCTGGGGCGAGCGCTGGCCAGCTTTCAGCGGTCTTTATTGGCCAATAATTCGAGGTTTGATGAATTTATGCGGGGCAATGCTGCCGCTTTAACCCCGTCGGAAAAAGAAGGTATGCAGTTATTCATGGAATCGGGATGTGCCCGTTGTCATAACGGGCCAATGCTTTCCGACTTTAAACCGCATGTATTAGGCGTTGCCGATAATGAAAAGCTGGGGATCGTGGATTCGGGGGTTGATAACAGCTTTGCTTTTCGCACCCCCACGCTCCGGAACCTGCGCTTTTCGGCGCCGTATATGCATAGCGGTAAGCTGAAAACACTCGAACAGGTGCTTACCTTTTATGAAGATCTGCATGGTAAGCCCTTGCCTAATGCTAATGTGAAAAAAGAGCATCTGGATACGCTGGCCATTCAAACCCGGGTGGCATTTAGGCATATCCCGCGGATCGTTGAATTTCTGAATACGCTCAATGATGATAAATTTGACAGGAAGATCCCGGGCACAGTACCCAGCGGGTTGAGCGTGGGAGGTAATATTAAATGATTGCTCTGCTGTTATGGGAAATACAGTAATTGTATATGACAAGGATTGGCTTAATATCTGATACACACGGGTATCTTGATGAACGCGTGTTTACATATTTTGAACATTGCGATGAAATATGGCATGCAGGTGATTTTGGAACGAATGCCATTGCGGAAAAGCTGAAAGGGTTTAAACCGCTCAGGGGGGTGTATGGAAATATTGATGCCAGTGATATAAGAAGCATCTATCCCGAGAAACTTCATTTTACTGTTGAGGAGGTGAAAGTTTTTATGCAGCATATCGGCGGCTATCCCGGACGGTATGCGCCCGGCGTGAAAAAAGAGATCCTCAGTGCCGGCGCGGCGCTGTTTATCAGCGGGCATTCGCATATTTTAAAGATTATTTACGACGATCAGCTCAATTGTCTTCACATTAATCCCGGTGCAGCGGGCAGGCAGGGCTGGCATAAGGTAAGGACAATAGTACGGCTGGTGATTGACGGGAGTGAGATGAGGGACTGTGAAGTGGTCGAACTGGGTAAGAACAGCAGCAGGCATGGGGATTGATCCTGTTCATTTTCCCAGTCATTTTTTATGCATGCTCGGCAGTGCTGTCGAAAGTTAATACGGGTATTTTTGAAGCATATGACAATAATTTATTGGTGATCCTGTTCCATAATCCCGGGAGGCGGAATTCTTTTACAGACTGTCCCAGGATAAGGTCCGCATTGATCCGTTTTGAAAAGTCGAGCGTGCTCTTGGCTAAGTTTTTACCTTCTAATAAAAAGCACTGAACAGGGATGGTAGACACGCTTTGCACGAGCTCCAGTGTTTTGTCTAATATATTGCTCCCGTTGCTTATGCTGCTTCTCAGCGATACCAGGTAAACGGTAGATTTAAAGGAACGTGCCAGCATGGTAGCCAGTTTGATCCGCTTAACCGGTATATCGTTATGCAGCGGTAGTACAATCTTTTTGAAATGGCTGACCAGGCCATCCGACCTGACCGCCAGTATGGGAATATTGGTTTTTCGGGCCAATAAGCTGATAGAGATGGAAGAAATGATCCTTTGCAATAAATTGAACCTGGATAATCCCAATACTACCATATCCATCCTGTAGGCTTCTATATATTGCCTGAGCTGGGTTTGAGGGTATCCCTGCAAAAGACTGATCTCAATTTCGCCGTTGCCGCAAAGCTGATTTTTATAAGCCGCTTTTAATCTTGCGAGCTTTTCACGGCAGGCCTGCATATTAACGTGCGATGCATATGGCGTGAACCGGCTGGCATCTATCGGTACCAGCGGAAAAACAGGATTGAACACAACGTGTACGAGATGAATGTTACAGTTAAAGCTGTTCGCCAGTTCAATGGCTTTGGCAATGGCCCATTTGTTTTTGGATGTAAAATCAACCGGAACGAGAATGTTATACGGCTTGTTTTGCATAGTTAAAGGTTTTTTGTTTATGAAATTTTTCACGGGATACTGAAAATAATACCTCATGCTATGTTCAGCAAGGGTTCAAAGGATTTTTCGCGTATGGTAATATAGGCAATTTTTTCCAATAATTCATCTTCTGTGCAAAAAGCCACGCCTTTGCCGGCATGTGCCAGTATGCACCTGTCGTCCTTGTCGCCGCCTACTACTATACAGTTTTTTAATAATACATTGTATTTATCGCATGCATATTGTAAAGCGTTCGTTTTGCAGTAGGAATGCCCGCAAATGCTTTCGGGGGAAGCAAAGAAATAAGATGGCATATTCACTTCGCCGGTGGCTTTTCCCCTGTAAAAATCAAGCTGGTTGGCATAAGCAAAATCGCCTCCTATGTTTTGTCGCACATAGTTGGCAATGAGCATATAGCTGTGGCTGATGATGCCTACCAGGTATTGTTTTTCCTTTAATGCTTCCACCACGGGCCGTATATCCTTTATGATTTCAATGCCGGAAACAATATTGAGCAATTCATCCATTGTTTTTCCTTTCAGCAGCAGGCCTATTCGCTTGGTGAGGATAACAGGATCTTTTTCATTGAATCTCACGTCTTCCAATTCCCGGGTAAAGCCAAAAGCCTCAGCGCATTTGTCAATGAAGCGGCCATTAAAGATGGTATCATCGAGGTCGAATACAATAAGTTTATGATAGCCCGAAAGATTTTCCTTCAGGGTGTTGTGCATTTCACGCTGGATCGTTTCTATGGATGATATTTCTGATTCGGGCAGGTTAAATTCCGGTTGTGGTTGTCCTTTGGCAATAATGGCTCTTGATACCTCCTTGCTCATTTTTCCCAGGCTTTCCCACGGTTTGCTGTTATTTTCTATGTAGCCGATATTCACCTCTTTCATTCTGGCTTTCATGAGGTACATGTCAATTAAAATACCGATGTCCACACCATAATCGTTAAAGAAATCGATCCTGTTGAAGAATGTTCTTTTCCCGGCGATCATACCGCTGAGGGGCTGGGAGAATCCCGATAAGCCCGGGTAGTAAATATTAAGCAGTGGTTTGGCCACCAGCTCTGTTATTCTCCCTGCATTTCTGGCAAAAGTGGCTTTTACAAAATCAGACTCATCGTTAATGAGCGGGGTAGCCAGCAGGTTGATGGTATCGTTGGGGTATGGGTCTATATCACCGTCAAGGAAAAGCAATATCTCATTACTGGCTTCCCGGATACCTTCCTTCATGGATATGCCCTTTCCGCGAACTTTGCTGTTGATGACCCGGGCTCCTGCTGCCCGGGCAATATTAACGGTTTCGTCTTCCGAATTATCATCCACCACGATCACTTCGCTGACAAGCGGGTTTTTGAGGCAAAAGGCAACAATATTGCCAATCGTTTTAGCCTCATTCAGAGTGGGTATGATGATCGTAACCATTGCTGTTTCCGGTTTAAGTTTAATGTAAGCGCATAGGGAGTCCGGCAAGTTACATAACACGGTAATAAATCAAAAGCTATACCTTAAAAAACAGGCTTCTTATTATTTTACATGTGGTAACAGGTTTTGATTGATATATGTTTCCGAGGGCAGCAGGCTGTTACCTAAAAATAAAAAGGGGCTGTCTCAAAAGTAAAACTTTAAGACAGCCCCAATTTTTTTA
>CAZREP010000168.1:0-11482 GCA_964599035.1 uncultured Terrimonas sp.
TATTTACCAAAGCTGAGCTGGTTGAAAAATTTTCTATAGAAAGAGTGCACAGCGGTGGTGCAAAATTCGATTATGAAAAAGCGAAATGGTTCAATCATGAATGGATAAAAAAGTTACCGGCCGCAGCGCTCAGGGAACCGGTGGCACACACTTTTGCACACAGCGGGGTTAAGATAGCCAACGGGCAGCTTTTGGATAAAGTGATAGAACTGGTAAAGGAGCGTTGTCATTTACTTACCGATTTTTCAGAACAGGGAGCTTTCTTTTTCAGAAATCCTCAACAATATGATCTTGCCGCCGTAAAGCCCAAATGGAATGAAGTCAAGCAGTCATTCTTTGCAGAACTGATCCGCAGTCTTGAATTAAGCGTTAACTGGAATGCGCATGACCTGGAAGCCGGGTTCAAGGAAATGGCCGCCGCCCGGCAGATCAAACCGGGTGAGCTGCTGCTGCCGCTCCGTATCATGCTGGTAGGGGGTAAATTCGGTCCCGGTGTATTTCAAATCGTGGAGCTCCTGGGAAAAGAGGAAACGGTTGCCAGAATACAATATTTCCTCACTTTGTTGCAATAAGAATTCCTGAAAGCGACAGCTAAATTCCCATAAACGTAATATCCGGTAAAGCACGTCAATTTAGATTGCAGGTAATATTAAAATATCAAGTCCGGGCATCCTGGCTATTTTGCAGTTGGTAATAAGGTAAGCAGTTGCTGAGACATGCCCGGCACCAATTTTTCCCGGCGCAAAAGCAGCAGTGGTTTTTCGTCCTTCTGAAACTATCGCTGCTGCTTTTTAGTTTATAATCGTTCATTGCCTCACCTCCAAAAACGGCAGCATCCCAGCCGAACTGTCAAATAAGATATGGTAGAACACCTATCCACAGTTTTAGTTAGCACTTACCTGAATACTGACTCAATGCTTTCTACAATAGCTCCGATCATTTTGAGGTCCGGAGGTTTTTCCCCATCTGAAATCAAAGCACGATAATTTCGCTCCTCATCCGGCTCAAAAATGACTACCTGCCCTTCCAGTGTCACCAGTATCCTGTAACTATATCCCCATGTCTTAAGTTCTGCATGCAATAGGATTGTCTTTTCTCCGAATTGTACGGGTAACTCAAATGATTCATTCATAGCCGATCATTAAACAGTCGGCATTCCCCATTGGTCAGACAAGACTTTATGATCTCCCGGTATTTAACAAATGGCTGTCAAAACTAAGCACTATATTTTAAGCAATAGAAAGCCGCCAATGCTTCGTCCATATAAGCAAAAAGCACATAACCGCTTCCATATAATACCGCGCCGATCTTAAGAAAAATGAGGATTTTATTGTGCTTTAATGCACTGCCTGCTATCCTGAATACCATTCCGATCACTAATGCGGTTGTTGCAGGCCGGATGCCGAAAATAAAATGCTGATGGTCTATCCACTTTCTTCTTATGACCATTTCATTTTCTATGGTGGCCACCATGCCCGCAATACCGCCAAACCCTATCGCTCCCAACTTCAAACAAGAGATAGCAATTTGTACCAGCTTCGTGCCGGTACTTTCAATACGCTGTGCTGCATTTTCCGTTTGCATAAGGAGGGGCTAAAATTGAGCGGTTAAAATCCCAACGAAACGCGCAGCGTGGCATAACTGAGAAAAAATGCAACCGTTAGGAACGTGCCCGATTAAAGGATATGGTTTGGCTTTCTAACTGATATAAGTATATTGCATCGCTTTAATCAAACGTTATGAATTACACGGCATATAAGCAATTATTTGATGAAATACTGGACAACCCTAATCCCACTCACCCTTATGACGATGCCATGTACCTGGATTATACCAGGCTGAACAGGTCGCGGATGAAACGCTGGGACAAGCAACTGATGCTGGACGAGAACCTGGTTTCCCGTGTAAAGCAAATCATTTCTCCACAGCACTGGATCATCATTACGGAGCCGTGGTGCGGCGATGCCGCGCATATCGTACCCTTTCTGATAAGGCTGGCCGGGCAGAATGATCTTATATCCTGTGATATACAATTGCGGGACAGCGAACCATTCCTTATTGAAAGCTATCTCACTAACGGTACGAAGGGCATCCCCAAGCTGATCGTGCGCAACGAAAGCGGGGACGACATTTTTAACTGGGGACCGCGGCCGAAGGGTGCGCAGGAGTTAATGGATAAAATGAAAGCGGATAATGCAGATTTTGAAACCATTAAAATTGCCTTGCAAAACTGGTATAACAACGACAAGGGCTCCTCCCTTTGCAGGGAGTTGAGCAATATTTTACTTCTCCACTCTAATCATTGATATAAATACCCAATCCAAGAGTGGCGGTCCACATTGCGGTGCTTAGGTTGAAGGGACGGACATACTTAAGTTCGCCCCCTGAACGGTAGGATCAGCTATAGGAGTTCCGGAACTGGTTGAATAGGAATGATAGGAAGTTGATCGACTTAAAACGAAAGCAGGAGCAAGTCCTCCATAAAAAGAAAAGCTTGTTTTGCCATTAGTGTTTGCTGATAAAATCCACCCGGCAGTAAGAGGCACTTCGAGATAATTAATTTTAAACTTGTAATAATTGGATGCAATTGAAAGATAATATCAGGAGACATGGACTTAGTAATCCAAGAATCTTTAACCGGGAAATATAATGCTGTGACGGCTCTTTAATGGCTGCAAATCTTTTCAGGAAACACCCCGACTGACGAGTTTGCAAAGAGAATGCAGCTATTAGGTTATCAGATCATAAAAGGCAGGGGCATTACTTTTATAGATGACAAAAAAGTGAGAGTTAAAGGTAGTGAGTGAGCTGGGACACTCACTGATGACAATACAAAAGCTACTCCAACGCAATCAAACGCAGGAATTGAAGCAAAAAGATGTTACCAAAAATCGGGAACTAAAGATCGAAAAACAATCGCCTAATCAGCAAATCATTGCTGCTAACGCCCGACTTCTGAGAAAAATTAGGGGAACAAAACACCTACCCCTCCAGGAACAATCACCGCTTGATGAATTACAAAAAGGCATAGGCAGCACTATATCCGATTTATTGAAACCTGAACACCCGGAAGATATCACCATTAACTATGAGCTATTGAGAGAAGCCCATAAAAAAAGAAGCGGAGAAAGCCCAAAATCTAAGATTTTTTATGAATAAATGAAAGAGCTATGGAACCAACCAACAATAAATTAAGTAGGGAAGAAAAAGAAAATGTACTGATGGTACTCAATGAATTTTCGCAGGAGTACAAAATCAATGCTAAAGCCATAAGCATGCTTGCAGCAAATGTAAAAGAATGCATTGCTAAAGTAAACGAGTATATTGAAGAATCAAAAAAGGAGTACACGGGCGAGGAGTATCTTCAACAAATAGAACAGTTGAAAGAAAGGGTAGATGAACTAAAAAACCTGATCATTACCCAGCCAAATGGTGATAATCGTGCGCCCACGGAGAGCTGGCTAAAATCAATGCAACAAGGACACTTATCCCCAGTACAAGCCCACCCGACTTCTCATTCTGGATGAATTTTTGAATGGGATATTCAACTTTGTCAATCTGGTGCTTTTTGGAACGGCTCATGGTTACGATCTGTGTATAAATACGAAATAAACAAAGATAATCCTAAAAAAAAATTTATACCTTCCAAATTGTGGTTGCTAAACAATAACCTTCATTGTCAGCTTTACAATTTTCTTTATCTAATAACTATAAAAACTTTTTTCATTTCAATTAATGCTATTGAAAATAAATGCAATAGTACAGTCAAATATTCTTGCCTCCCCAATGCCATACGACTGTGATGGATAAAATACTAACAGCTATAAAATAAATGCTGCGGCATAAAAAGTAACCCGGACTGTTGCTTCGGATGCTATGCGTACAGAAAGTCTCCCATTAAATGAAATTTTTGATGGTGTGTTTATCATAGCTTAAAGTTATAAAAAATATAAGATAGGATTTTTAGAACTATCCTCATCTTACCGTTCTACTCAAACAATCTCGCGAAATGATTTTCAAGATGCGCCCGCATACCATTACGAAATTCTTCAGGCGTACCATGCTCCAGTATATCTACCAGTTGAGTGTGGGATACAAAGGTTTTGAAAGGGGGCGGCTCTTTTAATAAATGACTGCTGTTGTGCACATAATCAAAAACCGGCAGCAACATTTTCTGGAATTTTTTTAAGGCCTCGTTGCCTGTGATCTCGTACAGTTTTCCGTGGAATTTTATTTCATGATCAATATTAAATAAATGGTATTGCGTTACCGGCGGTTCCTTGCTCACTATTTTCCTGAGCTCCTTTATATCTTCTTTCGTTATCCGCTGAAAAATAAAATCAGCCATCCCTATTTCAAGCACAAGCCTGATCGCGAATATATCTTTCAGGGTTGTTTGATCGAGCACATACGGGTTCATACTTTTACCCATTATGCCAAAAAGATCAGGGCTGGTAATTACTGCTCCCTTCTTCTTTTTAGATTCAATTAACCCCATCATCTTCAGCCTGGTAAGCGCTTCACGAATAACCGTGCGGCTTACCCCCAGGGTTTCCACCAGTTCCAGTTCCTTGGGAATAGAATCGCCTATTTTCAGTTTTTTCTGCTGCAGTAAATCAACCAAACGCTCCACTACCCTGTCCACCAAAGAACTGGTATCCACCAGTTTCAGTTCCTTTTTTAAACTCTCATCTACCATAGAGTATACAGATTTATTTATATAATGTATAAATAGCTATTTATCAATTATTGTTGATTGACCCCTGAGATTTTCCGCACAATCTGCAATTTTTTTTTTGTTAATACAAATTTACTCTTTATTTTTATTATGTCATACATAATCCTAAAAAAATTAAAAGCTGCTGTATGAAATTATTCAATTTAAAACCGGGTTTACTGCTGGTGACCTGTCTCTTTTTTGTCTTATCCGGCTGGGCTCAGAACAAAAAAATTTCAGGAAAAGTTACCTCCCAGGATGGAACACCGTTAATGGGTGTAAGCGTTATGGTTAAAGGAAAGTCTACCGGCGTATCTACAAATCCTGAAGGTGATTTTATAATAGACGCTGCTGAAGGCGATGTGCTGGTGTTTAGCTCGGTGGGCTTTAGCAATGCGGAGTTTATTATAGGATCATCCGATGTGGTGAACATTATGCTGAGTGAAGCCGAATCATCAAAGTTAGATGAAGTGGTGGTAGTGGGTTACGGTACTGTCAGGCGGTCTAAGCTCACTTCCTCGGTATCCAAGCTCGACAACAAGGTTTTGGAATCGGGGTTACGCTCCAGCCCCGCACAGGCGCTGGCCGGAACCATTCCCGGGCTAAGAGTCTCCACCGGAACCGGCAGACCCGGCTCTTTACCCAATATTGTGCTGCGGGGCGGAACCAATTTTGATGGCAGCGGCAGCCCGCTGATATTAATGGACGGACAGGTCAGGAATTCTTTGAGCGACATCAACCCTGAAGATATTGGCAGCATGGAAGTGCTGAAAGATGCTTCCGCTACTGCTATTTACGGCGCCCGTGCCAGTAATGGCGTAATCCTCATCACTTCCAAGAGGGGAAAATCCGGAAAATCGTCAATTAATATAGATGTGAAAAGAGGAACCAGCTATCTCAACGTGCCTTATAACTTTCTTTCTGCTGAAGACTACATTTACTGGCAGCGCCGGGCAGTAGTAGAAGCCATTAAAAACGGTACACAAACCCCCGGCTTATTGGGTGCTGTAGGTCCCAGGGGTACCGGTAATCTTTATAAAGATGCCGATGGTAATATATTAGATGGCAATTACGACAACCGTGCTGTATGGAGTACCATGGTATTGAATGACGTAAACCGGGAACTGCTCATTAGTGAACAGGGATGGAAGACCATGAAAGATGCAGTACCTACCAACGATGCCGGCGCCTATGACCCGAACGGCACCATAAAAGATCTGATCTATAAAGATTTTAATTACGGCGACTATGGACTTTACAAAAAAGCCACCGTACAGGAGTACAATGTGGGCATGAGTGGTGGTAACGACCGGGGGGCCTACTTCGCCAATATCGGTTATTATGATGAAGGCGGTCTGTCGCTGAAAACTTTTTATAAGCGTTTAACTTTTACCCTGAACGGAGACTATAAAATAAAGGACTGGCTGAAATCAGAAAGCAGCCTGCAATTCAACAAAGCAAACTGGAGAGACCAGTCTTTGCAAAACGGTGAAGCCAGTTACTGGGGACGTATGCTCTCCGCCCCACCTACCATGCGTGGCACCAATGCCAATGGCGAATTAATCTTAGGACGCGATGCCAACGATGGTAATCCTATTATAAATATTGATAAATACAAAGTAAACAACCAAACGGATAAATTCACATTGGGTCAATCCTTTAAAATAGACCTCATGAAGTCTCTGTATGTAAAGCTTGGCGCCATCTGGATGTATGATGAAGGATTGTCAGAGTCGTTCAACCAGGACTTCCGCACAGGCTTTTTAAGCTTAACCAATCCTAATGCGGGGTGGAACAGAAGCAGGGCTTCAAGCGCTGCATTCGACAGGACCATTCGCCAAACCTACAATGCTACGATTAATTACAACCTTAATTTTCTCGGCAAAAACAATATTGATGCCATGGCCGGCTTTGAGTATTATGATGCTTATGCCAAGGGCGTAGGTGCATCGGGCAGCCAGGCGCCTACGGATGATTTTGCCGATCTGCAATACACGCTGAACAATGCAACTACTCAAACCCGCAGCACCGACTCTTACCACTACCGTGAGCGCATCATGTCCGGTTTTGGCCGTGTGCTATATGACTGGGACGGTAAATACCTTGCTTCTTTCACCGTACGGCGTGATGGTGTTTCCCGCCTTACCGGCAACAATCAGTACGGCTCCTTCCCTGCAGCCTCTATAGGCTGGTTGCTGCACCGTGAAAACTTTATGTCCTCAACCGGTAACTGGTTATCGTATTTAAAATTGCGGGCAAGCTGGGGTAAAAACGGTAACATAGGTATCGGAACCAACAATGCCGTTGGAATATATGAAGTCCAGGGTTCTTATGGTTCGCAAATTCCTTATAATGGCAATATCGGTTTCTTACTTGCAGGCGTTCCTGATCCTGTAACCAGACTTGTCGGAAACGGTCTTGCTAACCCTACATTACGCTGGGAAAAAACAAATACTACCGAAGTAGGCGCTGATATGGGCTTTTTGAATAACCGGCTGAATGTTTCTGTTGCTTATTACAACAGGATTACAGATGACAAGCTGGCCTTTGTAAATCTGCCCAGTTCCGCCGGTGTGAACTCTGTCAGAACCAATAACGGAAGTATGCGCAACAGGGGCTTTGAGATAGACGTAAACTATAAGATCATCCAGCAAAAAGATTTTACCTGGCAGGTTAGCGCCAATGCCGCCTGGAATAAAAACATAGTACTCAGACTTCCTTACAACGGAAATGACAAGAACAGGCAAGGTGGCGAGCTGATATATGATCCTAAAACAGGACAGTCAATATGGGTTGGCGGCCTGCAGGAAGGGCAGGAATGGGGTGAAATATTCGGGTTTGTATCCGAAGGGATCATCCGTACTCAAAAAGACCTTGAATCATATAATAAAATAGACCTCGCCGCAGGTGCTGCTTATTTGAACGGAGGCGCAGGCAGAAATGTTGCCAGCCAAAAACTGGTTGATGAAAGAGGCCTTGTGATTGGCGCCAACTGGATGGCTACCCGGTTAGGCGATGTAATGTGGAAAGATATAGACAGGAACGATACCATTGATTACCGCGACAGGGTTTCGCTTGGCCGGACAATTCCGCGCTGGACAGGCGGTTTTAATACCACCGTATCATGGAAAGGGTTCAGCCTTTTTGCACGCCTCGATTTTGCATTTGGGCATGTGCAGCAGGATTTCATGCAATTGTGGTCGCTGATGAGTGCACAGGGTGAATTTAATGCTACAGATATTGTGAAGCAGACCTGGACACCGGAGAACCCCAACGCAAAGTATCCCCGTTATGTATGGGCCGATCAGCTCAATGCCAAAAACTTTGACAGACCCAGCAGCATGTTTTATGTGAATTCGAGCTACCTCGCATTCAGGGAAGTTTCATTGAGTTATAATGTACCTTCTTCTTTGCTGAAAAGAGCAAAGATCAGCGGCCTCAGGTTGACCGCCACGGGCCAAAACCTGGGCTACCTTACAAACAGTTTGCTCAACCTTCCCGAACGCACAGGAGCGCAGACCAGCGCTTATACAATACCGACACAATTGGTATTTGGCGCTAACCTGACCTTTTAATTCTAATAAATGTATATATCATGAACAAGTTTAAATATATATTACCTGTGGCAATAATAATTGCAACAGCTATGTCCTGCACCAAGTCATTAGAACTGGCGCCGGAAGATTATTATGGCGATGGGAACTTTTGGAAAACTGAATCCCAGGTCACGAATTTTATGGTGGGTCTGCACAAACAATTCCGCGATAACCAGTTTATGTTTTATCGCCTTGGCGAAATGAGGGGCGGTAGTTTAAGCAATGTGGACCGTACGGGGGCATCACTGAATGAATTGACTATTATTAACCAGGCTATACAAGAAACATCTTCAGGTGTTGGCAGTTGGGCGGGTTTTTATAACCCCATCCTGCAGCTCAATCTTTTTATCCAGAAAGTGGAGGCCATTGGCTTTATAGCTAATGATCGAAAGAACTATCTGCTGGGGCAGGCTTATGCCATGCGGGCTTATTATTATTTCCATTTGCTGCGTACATACGGCGGCGTTCCGCTACAACTGGAACCGGAGGTATCGAATGGTAATACCGATGCGGTAGCGCTGCGTAAAGCCAGAGCATCAGAAGCGGAAGTGCTCACCAGTATTAAATCGGATATAAACAAAGCTGTTATCCTGTTTGGAACCGCCGCCACACCTGCCGACAAGAGCCAGTGGAATCCACAGGCTGCATTAATGCTGAAAGGAGAAGTGTACCTGTGGTCTGCAAAAGTGTACAATACAACAGCTGACCTGGCAGAGGCAAAATCGGCATTGAATGCCATTACCGGGACTTCACTGCTTTCCAGCTTCCCTGATGTTTTTAAAAACAAGAATAATAATGAGATTATTCTGGCTATTCGTTACCGTGACGGGGAAGCAGAAATGGGTACCAATTACTCCTTTTTCCTCTTTGACCTTTTTAACTTCAATAACCGGTATGTAAAAGATTCGTCAACTGTGGCGCCAACCCTGGTTGATCCGCTAAATATTGGAACGGCCGTTGCTCAACCTATTCAGCGGTATGGCTATACTTTTGATTTGTTTCAGTCGTACGACCCCGCAGACAAACGCAGGGATGCCACTTTTTACGATTTTTACAGAACAAGCGGCACGCCGCCAAATGTAGTAGTTGAAATCAGGAATACGGCATTGGTAAAATTCATGGGAGAAATGACTTCAGCAAACCTAAGGATATTTACGAATGACTGGCCGGTTTATCGCGAGGCAGACAGGCTGCTGATGCTGGCCGAGATCACAAACGCAGAAGGCGGTGATCCTTCATCCTATATCCAACAGATTCGTGACCGGGCATTTGACAATGCGGACCCCACACCCTTTGTGAATGGTACGCAGGATGTAAATGAACTGGCTATATTTGAAGAACGTAGCAAGGAATTTGTATACGAGGGAAAACGCTGGTACGATATCAGGCGGATGAAATATGCGGGTGAGCCATTGGTATTTAAAAGCGCCGGTCAACCTTACGGCGTGCTGGACAAAGCAACAGAGGCATATAAAACCTTGTGGCCGATTGAACCGGCTATCTGGACCAATGATCCGCTGGTTGATCAAACACCGGGATATGCTACGGCTAAACCATAATAGTATTTAATTTTATTGCCTCGCTCTTAATGACGGGGTCATAAAATACTAAAATCAAATAATAAACCATAACAAGTGACAACTAAACATTTAACCGGACTGATCGCAGCACCATTCACTCCTATGCATGCAGACGGAACACTGAACAGTGCCATCATACCGGAATATTATGCCCTGCTTAAAAGCAACGGTGTTATCGGAGCCTTCATTTGTGGTTCCACAGGCGAGGGTGTTTCACTTACCCTCACGGAAAAAAAAGAAGTGATCGCTGCATGGGCTGCCTGCACAAAATCCGATCCTGATTTTAAAGTGATGACACTCCTCGGCGGTACCTGCATTGCAGATTGCAAAGAGCTGGCAGTATATGCCAGCAAAGCAGGACTGTATGCCGTATCGTTTACAGCACCCAATTATTTTAAACCGGCCAATGTACAGATGCTTGCACAATGCTGTGCGGAAATCGCGGCGGCTGTTCCGGGCATGCCTTTTTATTACTATCATATTCCTGTATTAACAGGCGTACACTTTCCTATGTATGATCTGCTGAAAGAAGTGGATGGCAGCATCCCCAATTTCGCCGGTATAAAATACACACACGAAGATTTTATGGATTACCTGTCCTGCCTGCTTTTCAACAATAAAAAGTATGACATGCTCTGGGGCAGGGATGAAAATATGCTGCCCGCCCTCTCTGTTGGCGCTAAAGGCGCGGTAGGAAGCACTTACAACTATGCGGCTCCGTTATACCACCGGCTTATAGGGGCTTTTGAGGAGGGCGATCTTGAAAAAGCCGCTCAACTGCAGGAGCAATCAATAGATATGATAAGGCTGCTCGGAAAATATGGCGGCATTGCTACCGGCAAAGCATACATGAAGCTGGCCGGTTTGGACTGCGGCAAATTCCGGTTGCCGGTAAAAAATATGAGCGGGGAAGATTTTGTAAAATTTACAAAAGACACGGAAGCCATCCATTTTTCCAGCTACAGCTCAAAAATATCAACTGCGGTGAGCCAATAAAATGAACCGATACTTTATATCGCTATTTGTCATCATAATTTTTTGTATGCATTGCTCTGTCAGGGAGGAGAAAACCTTACTCGTGTCTGACTGGAAAAAGGTTGGTTCTCTGTCTGCATTGAGAAAAAGCGGCGTTGCCGCTCCTGTAACAGGTATATCGAACAATGTGTTAATAGCAGGCGGTGGCGCTGATTTTCCGGACGCATTGCCCTGGCTGGGCGGGAAGAAGAAATATTATGATGAAGTATTCATTTATGAGTTAAACGCTGATACACTTGTACAAGAAGACAAACCGTTTAAGCTAAGCAGTGCTGTTGCCTATGCAGCAAATTGCTCAACCAAAGATGCGGTAATATATGCAGGAGGAGAAAATGAAAACGGCATCAGCAACAAGGTATTTCAGTTGAGCTGGAATAATAGTACAGGGGAATTAACTGCAGCGCGTTTGCCCGATTTACCTGTTGCGCTCACCAATGCAGGAATGGTTGTTTACAACGATCAACTGATCATTTGCGGCGGAGAAACCGCAACTGAAACAGCAGCCAAATGTTTTTCACTGAATCTTAAAGATATCACAGGCGGATGGAAAGAGC
>CAZREP010000169.1:0-11177 GCA_964599035.1 uncultured Terrimonas sp.
CCCCTCATTTTGTTTTCCCTATAAAAAAAGAGGCTGCCCTTTTGAGACAGCCCCTGTTAGTAACCGATGAAAAATACAATAAGGTGTAAGAGGCAGTTTGTTTACAAGGTATTAGTTTATTTTTTCAGTTCTATTTTATAGTTAAACCTAAGCACCTTTTGATGCCAAAGTGTTAGTGTTTGTTCGGCTAACAAATAACCATTTTCTGTACCTATAGTCAGCCGGTCACGAAAAGTGCTCATGAACTGAGACCAATAGTTCCCTTTGGAATCACCACTACAGATTCAGGTATATTTCTTTCGTCATTTAGTTGTCTTGTCAGCACCAGCATATGTTTAGCCTGAATGCCATTTTCGTAAATGGGCTCATCGTAGTGGTCTATAAAGAAATTTCTTTTTATCTTGGTTATGTCAAAACCAAGTTTCTGATATAAACAGAGTTGCCCGACACTTGAATTTGCTGTTCCGATACAAATACTTTTTTGTCTGTTAAGCAAAGCAACCTGAACGGCATTTTTTATTAAAAAACTACCAATTCCTTGTCCCCGGAATGCTGGTTTTACAGCAACATTTTTGATTTCAACCGTTTCTGTTGCTAAAGGGAATAATACCAAAACACCGAGTGTTTCGTGGTTTTGTTTTGCAGTAAATATATCTGACTGTTTTAAGTATGCGTCAATCATATCTTTTGACGGGTCTGCAAGCAACAGCAATTCGTAAGGTATTTGATCGCTTTTGTCAAGTTTGTAAAAAGTTATATTTTGATTTTTGACTGTCATATCTCCCTTTACAATGTTAGTGTTCGTTGCCTTTCAACCTTTCTGCATCAATTTCGGTAGTAAAGACATTTTTTGCTTTTGGTAATTTTTTTTCCTGCATGATCTAAATTGTCAAAATGATGGTCGTGGCTTAGAAGAACAAAGTTTATTTTTCCAATTTATTTGAGTATTCCCGAACACATATTGCAAGTTTATTGTCGTATGCCATACAATTATTCTTTTTAGCGTTTTGCGTATCTATCGCACTACGTCCGTGCGCCTTACTATCGTAAGCAATCTTTACATTTACAACCATCTTCTTACTTTATTTTTATATGCCTCATATTCCTGCCCGAATTCAACTGATAAATATTTTTCCTCTCTTTTGATAATGTATTCCTGAACGATTAGTAGCAACACAGGGAAAAGAATGACATTCCACCAATTTCCAATAAAGCAGGTAATTCCTAAATAAGCAAGTGCAAGACCTAAATACATAGGATTCCGTGTAATTGCATAAATTCCTGTTGTCTGAAGTGAAGAGGCCGGCTTAATGAGGATTACGGTGTTTTTGGTGAGAAAAAATTGCCGCAGGCTTTTGATCAAGAGGAATAGTGCCACCATTAAAATAACCGTACCTGTAATTTTGGTTATGGTCTTACCAAATAATACATCCGAAATCGGTAATCTTTTTTGAATAAATACAGCTCCTACAAAAACCGCAACGTAAAGTAAGGGTGGCGGAATGTAGACTCCGGGACCTTTTGATTTGTCAATTTGCCTGGTCATAATCATTTTTTTTATGTTAACACTCCGGCCGATTGCATAATGTACAACGGCCGGTATTTATACTATAACATGAAATTGAAAAAACTATAAGTCACTAGAAGTAATCATTTTAGTATTAAATACTTTTACATTTCTTGATTGCGGTGGAGACAGGCAGTCAAAAGATGGTGGATTGACAGGCATCTTCAAGGTAGTGCGTTTTTTTTATAATATCAATATTTTTATTGGACAGGTGCCGGAGCAGTGGCTGCTTTTTTGTATTGTCACTTACCGGGCAAATCTTTATTTTAACCCCTTAGCTTTGCACCTATAGCTTAAGACGAGATGAAAGAAACACTCTTGCTTCAACATATTGCCATGCACATCAGCCTCACTGCAGAGGAAGAAGCGTATTTTGTTTCCTTTCTGCAATACAGGAAAATTAAAAAGAAGCATTTCCTGTACCAGGAAGGAGAAGTGAACAGGTCCCAGGTCTTTGTGGTAGAAGGGTGCCTCCGCAGCTATTCGGTAGACAGGAACGGCTTTGAGCATGTGCTGCAGTTTGCACCGCCGGGATGGTGGATCGGGGATATACAAAGCATGATCAGGCAGGAGCCCGGTACCTTATATATCGATGCGGTTGATGATTCGGAGATCATCCTGCTTCTTAAAACAGATCTCGAAAAAATATATACTGCCATTCCAAAGTTTGAACGTTTCTTCCGCCTACTGGCCGAAAATGCTCTCGCTGCTTACCAGCACCGCCTGGTCGGCAGCCTGAGCCTGCCTGCAAAAGAACGGTATGAAAATTTTTGCCGGCTCTATCCTTCGCTTATACAGCGGCTGCCTCAAAAACAGGTGGCATCGTATATAGGCGTTACACCTGAATTCTTAAGTAAAATGCTGAACCAACCTGCCAGGGAAAAATAAGCACACTTAATATAGATTAAGTCTTTTACTTAACCTGCATTATTTGCCGGCTGTAGCAGCTGTGGTAGTTTTGCCGTATTAAAAACAACGATATGGCAAAAACAGTATTACACAAAGCCAATACGAGAGGCCATGCCGATCATGGCTGGCTCAACAGCTATCACACCTTTAGCTTCGCCGGTTATTATGATCCCGAACGCATTCATTTTGGCGCCTTAAGAGTGCTCAATGACGATACGGTAGTTGCGGGCAAGGGCTTTGGGAAACATCCCCATGATAATATGGAGATCATCTCCATTCCACTGGAGGGCGACCTGGAGCATGCAGACAGCATGGGAAATAAAACGGTGATCCGTAAAGGTGATATCCAGGCCATGAGCGCAGGCACAGGCATTGTGCACAGTGAGTATAATGCCAGTGCAGATAAGCCGGTAAAATTTTTACAGATATGGGTTTTTTCTGACCGGAAAAATATCCAGCCGCAGTACAGCCAGGTAAGTCTTGATCCCGCAGACCGGAAAAACAGGCTGCAACAGATCGTATCTCCCCGTTCAAACGGTAATGAAGGCGTTACTGTTCAGCAGCATGCCTGGTTCAGTATGGGTGATCTTGAAAAAGGAAAGCAGTTGAACTACAGTATCAAAAGAAAGGGAAATGGCGTATACGTATTTGTGCTGAAGGGAGAAGTGACCGTTGAGGATCAGAAGCTTAATGTCCGCGACGGATTGGGGATATGGGAAACGGATACGATTTCCATTACCGCCGCTACCGATACGGAAATATTGTTGATAGATGTTCCTATGGAGATGTAGTGCCTGATCAGCAGCTATAGATGGAAGCGGTATTTCAAGCAGCGTACACGGCGAAGCAGCGCCGCAGCGCATACTTCTTTGCAACCACCGTGTGAAATAATTTTCCGGGGGGTACATCAACCTGCTGGTTCTCATTTTTAACACACAATACGTATATTAAAATAATAGTAGCATGAGCATGAAAACAGAAATTTTAGTAATAGGCAGAAATGAATCTATGCTGCAAACAGTAGTAAGATCAGTAAATAATGATCCTGCATGGACCGGAACAGGAGCTGTATCTGATGAGAATGCCATTGAAAAATTCCATCATCATCATTTTGATGCAGTATTGCTTACGAATGGACTTACGGAGGAAGAAGACAAAAAGCTGCGTGCGCTATTCTTCCATCAGGACCCTGATATCATTATTATCCGGCATTATGGGGGTGGCGGCGAATTGTTGCAGGCAGAGATCAGGCAGGCGTTGGAAGAACGAAAGGCAGCGAATAAGCCAACAGTAAGCTTTACAGATGACGCGCTGAAAAATGCAGAACTGCGAATTAATATTGAATAAACGGATATACAGGGGTGAACGAACAATATTAAAGGATTGTAATAAATAAAAAGGACAACGATATGAAAAAAGCAATTGAAAAGATCATACCGAGACCTTCCCACCCGGGAATGGTGGGAGATGGATTCAGGGTATATCATTATATTCCCGGCACTCATGTTTCACAGCGGAGGATCAGTCCTTTTCTGGTGCTGGATTTTAACGCTGAATACGATTTCGGGCCATCCGAAACCGTGAAGGGCGTGGGAGTGCACCCGCATAAAGGGTTTGAAACAGTGACCATTGCCTATAAAGGGAGCGTTGCGCATCACGACAGCGCTGGCAACAGCGGCGTTATCCGTCCCGGCGATGTACAATGGATGACCGCGGGAGCCGGTATTTTACACAAGGAATACCATGAAGAGGAATTTTCCAAAAAAGGAGGTCCGTTTGAAATGGTACAGCTATGGGTTAACCTGCCCCGGAAATATAAGTCGGCAGCACCGCATTACCAGGCGATCACTGCTGCTCAAATGGGTAAAGTACAATTGCCCGGTAACCAGGGGCTGGTAAATGTAATTGCAGGCAGCTTTAATGAGGTGGCCGGCCCGGCAGTGACCTATTCGCCTGTAAATTTGCTTGATATAAAGCTGAACAAAGGCGGCACATTGATCGCCCGTATACCGGCGTTGCATAACGCGGCACTGCTTGTGATTAACGGGAGCATGGTAGTGAATGATAAGGAGGCCCCGGAGCACAGCTTTGTTTTGTTCAGTAACGAAGGAGAAGAGATCGGGATGAAAGCAACCGAAGATGCCGTAGTGTTATTATTAAGCGGTGAGCCTATTGATGAGCCCATTGCCAGCTATGGCCCGTTCGTGATGAACAGCCAGGAAGAAATATATGAAGCGATCGGGGAATTTCAATCGGGGAAATATGGTGTATTGCATTAATACAGCCCGTGAAACAATAATGCATCATTGTTTTACAGTTAAAAATAGCATATGCAAAAAAAGATAGATCACGTGCTTTCCGGGAGGGAAAAGCAGATCACCAAAGAAGAAAAAGTATTACAGCCTTTACCACATAAGGATTTCAGGTTTGCGAATCCTTTCATCGTGCTGCATCACAGGCTCCCAGAAAAGATAGTGCCCGGATCGCAGCTCCGCATACACCCTCATCCGCACAGGGGATTTGCCCCTGTTACCTTTATGCTGCAGGGTGAAGGATACCATAAGGACAATGCAGGGCATGATGAAATTATCCGCGCCGGAGGTGTGCAATGGATGTTTGCCGGTAAGGGATTGCTGCACAGCGAAGGTCCGGGCAAACGGCTTCTACAGGATGGCGGGGTGCAGGAATTTGTGCAGCTTTGGATAAATGTGCCGGCAGCGCATAAATGGGATGAGCCTTTCTACCAGTCGGCTGCGAGAGAGGAGTTGCCGGAAATTGCGGCACAGGAAGGTGTAAGTATGCGGTTGGCAAGCGGTTCGTATGATGATAAAACCGGGCCGCTGAAGAGCTTTACCCCCGTAGTAGCCATCATAGGTGAAATGGAAGCGGGAAAAAGGATACAGCTGACGGCAACGCCGGGATACTGGAGCCTCTTGTACGTGATAAAAGGAAGCATCTGCCTGCACCAGGAAACAGTAAGCGAGCACCGGTTGATTGTTTTTGAAAAAGACAACGATGAGATCATTATTACTGCAGAAGAAGATGCGCAGATCCTGTTCCTTTCTGCCGAGCCTATTGATGAACCTGTTGCAGCTAAAGATAATTTTGTAATGAATACCAAAGAGGAAGTGGAACAGGCAATTGCCGATTATAAGAATGGGTTGTTCGGTAGCCTGGATTATTAAGGAACTGCTATTCGCCTTAGCTGGTCCCCTTCTGCATATTGAGCATGATAATACTTCTCCCCCCCACAGTCTGGTAATATTATCAGGCAAGAAAGTCATACCTGTGGGAAGATTTGCGGCAGGGCGTTTCTACCGTGGCTTATATTTTGCATCCCGCAAAATTTGCCTGGCATCGAGCTGTAGCAACTCATCAATGGTAGTATCCGGGAATTTTTCCATGTATTTTTTGATGATCTGCCATCCTATGAATAAGGAAATATTGCCGGGTGATCCTTCTCCCAGTTCCTGTGTAAGCGGGCCTTCCTCAACGTAGGATTGTATGAGAAGGGGGTCGCTGTTATAGATCAGGTTGTTTTGGATCAAAAAGCTCCAGATCAGTCCTTCATTCGTATAACAGCCTTTGAGCTGCGCTTCCGTATACCCGATCTTCAATGTATCTGCGGTAAAAGGGAGCAGCTTATCCAATACATACAATCTCTTCCCTTTGTCTATGGCGAGATCCAGCAGGGTTTTGTCTGTTGCCTTTGGAGGAAAAATATCATCAATGATATTCTTTATGCAATTAACCGCTATATAAGCGGATTCAAATTTCCGGGATACATATTGAGGAAAGAGCGATTGCGCCACCTGGCTCTGGTATAAAGAAGCGTTTTTCCCCAGGTGTAGCTGTAACCCCACAGCAAGCGCATCCTGTGTAATGACATCGCCGGTTTTACCCATCGTGGTTTGAAAAATGGCATCCAGCGGACCGATAAAAGTGATCAGCTTTTCAGGTGCATGATACGAAGGAAAATAATATTTAGTGAACTGCAGTCCTTTTTTCACCTCGTTCTCAATCCTGGTAAAATCGCTGAATATTTTTGATGCTGTATCCTTCACCAGCCTGTAATCGCGAAGGAACATCCTGATCGCTGTGTCAGATCTGCCCCCCTCATCGGTAAGAGAAAGTCCTAATATATGCTGAATAAAATCGGGTAAAAAAATAGGATACTTTTGCTGCAGCATCGTTATGCCGGCGGAAACGTTATTGGTATCTATAGCGAAAAAATCCTGTTCAAACCGCTGTACTTCAAGATTTACTTCGATGTTTGATACATTGGGTATTTTTTTATCGCTGGTGCAGGCGGCAAAGCTGAAGAAAACAATTATTACCGTATAAAGCCGTTTTTGCATAGCAGTGGTAACGCTATAGCTTTTAAAATGTTGCATGTTCAAACGTACATGAAATTTTTCATGTGCAAATTACACAAAGGACGGATAAAAAATTTCATGGGAGTTCCTCTTGCCCGACTCCAAACCATAAACGTATAAACTATTCCTATGTTGCCCAGGCTCTGTCACCTTTTTTATAGGGGATACAGCCTTCGTATTTCCCGGGAACGGCAATATAGCGTAAGGCCTGTGTTGCACCGATCTCGGATGTAAAATAACCCAGCAGGGTAAGCTCCTTCATCATGTGGAAATAATGTTTTGGGTCTTCTGCTTTTTTCTTACCCATATATTCCTTCGCTTCCGTATCTATTTCCGTAAGCAATGTCTTACGCTGGGCGGGATCGATATCCATGAACGGCTTTTTGAATTTTTTATCGCTGGCTTCATTTAACAGCTTCATGCCTTCAAAAAACACCTGCTGGTCTTTTTCGTCGTAGCAGTCGTTTACCATTACGGTCATAAATGCGCCCACTCCCGCTGCTTTGGCGCCGGGGGTATCGGTAGTGGGTATGATCGTTTCAGCTATTTCATCCAGGTAAACGATATCGCTATCGCTGAAGGTTCCCGGAGCTGCAGCTTTTTTATCGCCGGGCTTGCATCCTTCCAAAAAAATATTGGCTCCCACAACGGTGCCGCCCAGTATAAATGCTACTCTCGATAAGGCTTCTCGTCTGTTCATGATTGATATTTTATGTAATCAAAAGAATTGTTTGTTAATCATATTTATTTCAGCGATCGGCTGTTAGCGATCGGCTATCAGATGACTAAGGATAAGTTATATCCTCCTTCTTTCCATTTCCACATTCTCACATTTCCACATTAAAAATTTCCCTTCTTCAATTCTTTCACTGCATGATCTGCTGCCCGTGCCGTTAGCGCCATATAGGTGATAGACGGGTTCTGGCAGGCGGAAGATGTCATACAGGCGCCATCTGTAATAAATACATTCTTTACTTCGTGCATTTGATTAAAGCCGTTCAATACAGATGTTTTGGGGTCGCGGCCCATGCGGGCAGTGCCCATTTCATGGATACAAAAACCCGGCGCCGGCATGCTGTCATAGGTATTCACGTTTTTCAACCCGGCTTTTTCCAGCATTTCTGCGGCGCTGTTCATCATATCTTTACGCATAGCAAGCTCATTGGCTTTAAATTCACAGTCTATATCCAGCACAGGCAATCCCCATTTGTCTTTCCTGTCTTTGTTCAGCGTTACCTTGTTTTCATAATAAGGAAGGTGCTCGCCCCATGATCCAATCCCCATGCTCCAGCTCCCCGGTTCCAGCAGTTGGTTTTTTAGTTCCTCTCCCACTCCGTCGGCACTCCATTGCCTGTCTCTGGAGGCGCCGCCCTGGTAACCAAAGCCTCTGACATAATCGCTCCGTTTGGTTTTTTCGCTGATATTCCGGAAACGCGGTATATAAACACCGTTTGGCCTCCTGCCATACATATACTGGTCCAGGAATCCGTCGAACGACCCGGTGGCGCCCACTCCGTAATGATGATCCATGAGATTATGTCCCACCTGGCCGCTGCTGTTGCCTAACCCATTGGGAAATGCGTCGGACACTGAATGCAGTAAAATGAATGCAGTGCCCAGCGTGGAGGCATTCAGGAAAATGATCCTGGCAAAATATTCTTCCGTTTTCATGGTTTCGGCATCCATGATCCGGATACCCCTGGCACGTTGACTGTTTTTATCGTAAAGCACTTCCGTAACAATGGAGAAAGGACGCAACGTGAGATTGCCTGTTTTTTGTGCTGCCGGCAGCGTAGCCGAATTGCTGCTGAAATAACCGCCGAAGGGACAACCCTCATGGCATTTACTTCTGTACTGGCAGGGACCCCGGTCACCTACTTTTTGGGTGTGGTTGGCCGACCGGCCGATGATCATTCTCCGTCCATCGGGAAATTCTTTTTTGATCCGCTCCGCTACGTGCTTTTCGAGGCAGTTCATTTCCATAGGGGGTAAAAATTTTCCGTCGGGTAATTGTGGAAGACCCTCAACCGATCCGCTTATACCTACAAAAGGTTCTACGTAATCGTACCACGGCGCAATATCTTTATAGCGTATGGGCCAATCCACGCCATACCCATCTTTGGCATTGGCCTCAAAATCGATATCGCTCCACCGGTAGCATTGCCGCCCCCAGGTTAACGACCGTCCGCCTACATGATAACCTCTTATCCAGTCAAATGGCTTTACCTGGTTATAGGGATTTTCTTCATCGTTTACAAAAAAATGCTTCGATACCTCGTTGTATGCGTAACATTTGCTTTGTACAGGACTGTCTTTTTTATCCTGCTGTGTGCGGCTGCCGTGGTGCTTCAGTTCCCAAGGGTCAAGTGTGGTGCCTGTGTAATCCTTAATGTGCTCCACATTTCTTCCTCTTTCCAGCACAAGCGTCTTTAAGCCTTTTTCACAAAGCTCTTTTGCGGCCCATCCGCCGCTGATGCCGGAGCCTACCACTATGGCATCATAAGTATTTTGTGCCACAGCTTTGTTGTTGATATGGACAGTGTCTTTTGGCATAATAGATAAAAATCAGTTTCATATTTTCCCACATTTCCATATTCTCACACCTGCCTGCCGGCAGGCAGGTTTCCACATTCTCAAATATTCCTCTTTTTCAACTCGCTCATGGCATGGTCTGCCGCCCGTGCAGTAAATGCCATATAACCCAGCGATGGGTTTACACAGGAGGCTGATGTCATAAATGCCCCGTCTGTAACAAATACATTGGGAGCATCCCAAACCTGGTTCCATTTGTTGAGTACCGAAGTTTTAGGGTCTTTTCCCATACGCGCTGTTCCCATTTCGTGTATGCCTCTTCCCAGCGTGCCATCACCATCATGGCCCTGCACGTTTTTAACGCCGGCTGCTTCCAGCATTTCAATGGCATCGTTCAGCATATCCTTACGCATTTTCTTTTCGTTCTCCTTATATTCCACATCAAAGGCCAGTACCGGAAGTCCCCACTTATCGGTGCGTTGTTTCCCGGTTTTATCAGGTACCGGTCGCATACCCAGGTCTTTACCTGTAACAGGGTCATTAAACTGCTCCAGCTTGTCTGAATAGGTGTTTCTATCAAGATATATCCTGTTTTCGTGATAGGGCAATGTTTCTCCAAAGCCACCGATAGACATTGTCCAGCTTCCGGGTTCAATAAGGGCGTCCTTCAGCCCGGCGCCAATGGCAATTTCTTCTGCTGAGCGACTATAACCCCCGCGGCTGCCACGGCCCTGGTAGCCAAAGCCGCGCAGGTAGTCTCTTTTATCTCCAAAGAAATTACGGTATCGTGGAATGTATATGCCATTGGGACGACGTCCGAAATAGTATTGGTCTTCATAACCTTCTACTACTCCCCTTGCTCCCACGCCCAGGTGATGATCCATAACGTTGTGTCCCAACTCACCGCTACTGCTGCCTAATCCTTCCGGCCAGATATCGGTAGCGGAGTTCATCAGGATCCACGCGCTGTTTAATGCGGAAGCGTTAAGAAATATGATCCTGGCATTGTAGGTATAAGTCTTATTATTTTCAGCATCAAGCACTTCAACGCCGGTAGCTCTTTTCTTGTCTTTATCGTATAACACTTTAGTAACAATACTCCAGGGGCGCAGGGTAAGATTCCCGGTTTTAACTGCAGCCGGTAACGTAGAGGATTGTGTGCTGAAGTAGGCACCATAGGGGCATCCCAGCCAGCACTTGTTGCGGAACTGGCAATTCTGTCTTCCCTGGTTACTGAAGGGTACTGTAATGTTAGCGGTACGGCCAATGATCACGCTCCGTTTTCCATCATACTTTGCCCTGATCCTGGTAGCCACGTCTTTTTCCACGCAGGTCATTTCCATGGGTGGAAGAAACTGGCCATCCGGCAACTGGGGTAATCCTTCCTTGGAGCCGCTGATGCCGGCGAACCGCTCTACGTAATCGTACCATGGTGCAATTTCTTTATAACGTAGCGGCCAATCTATCGCAATGCCCTCTTTGGCATTGGCTTCAAAATCCAGGTCAGAGAGCCGGTAGCTTTGCCTGCCCCACATTAATGAACGACCTCCCACATGATAACCTCTGAACCAGTCGAAGCGTTTGATTTCTGTATAGGGACTGTCTTTATCGCTGCACCAGTAATCCAGATTGGTCTCATTCAACGGGTAGTCGCGCTTCAATACAGGATAGTCCTTGATCATCTGTTGTGTGCGGCCACCCCGGTGCGGAAACTCCCACGGGTCCTTATTGGCATTTACATAATCTTTTACATGCTCAATATTGCGGCCTCTTTCCAGCATCAGCACTTTCAG
>CAZREP010000170.1:0-11099 GCA_964599035.1 uncultured Terrimonas sp.
CCATGCTGGCTAAAGTATATGCCACTGTTGAGCCGCACGACTGGGATAAAGTGAATCAATACTGTGATGCCGTTATTGCAGATGGCTATACCCTGCTTCCGGATTATGATTTTTTGTTTGACGGTCAGCATAAGAATTCCTCAGAATCAATATGGGAGATCACGTATGAAGGCTGGGGGAGTGGAACCTATGGTTTGTGGATCAAAGACATGTATATCGGTGGCGGGTGGCCGAAGTTCAATACGCCTTCGCACGACCTGGTGCGGGCTTTTGAATCAGAAGGAGACGACGTGCGGTTTCAGAGCTCCATATTGTGGGTGGATTATTCAGGGCAATGGGTTGACCCGTATTGGCCAATGAATAATCTACCGCTGATCAACAAGGTGCGCGGCGGCGACGTGAGTAATTTTATAATTTACCGGTTTGCCGATATTATCCTGCTAAAGGCGGAGGCGCTCACCGAGCTCAATCAACTGGATAATGTATCGGGAGCACAGTTTTACTTAAACAAGATACGGAACAGGGTAGGGTTGGGAAATACAACCGCTACTACACAAGCCGACCTGAGACTGGCTATTGAAAAGGAAAGGCAGTTGGAGCTGGCTTTTGAAGGGTATCGCTGGTTCGATCTGCAACGCACCGGGCGCACACTTGCCGTAATGCAAAACGCAAAGAAAGCCAATAACGAGCCGTTGAACTATCCTATCAAGGAGTTCAGGCTGTTGTTTCCTGTACCCCAGAATGAAATAGACCGTAATCCCCGGCTTACACAAACGCCGGGATATTAGAAAAAATAAAATGATATGAGATCTGCTGCTTTTTTGTTTGGAATGGTTATGACAGTTACTGCATGTTCCCATCCATCCGGCAGCACACCGGAGAACGATGCAGTGCAATCCGGTGAAATATCCGTTTGGCTTACAGACCCCGATGCCGGTATTTTGTTTAAGGAACAGTCGGCACCTTTGCTTTTTGACGATAATGCACCGGGTACCTCTACGGTTATTGAAGTGGATGATAGGCAACCCTTTCAATCTATTGACGGCTTCGGTTATACTTTAACGGGAGGAAGCGCCATGCATCTTCATAAAATGGACGCTGTCAGCCGCGCCGCGGTATTAAAGGAATTATTCGCTACAGACGGAAACAATATCGGCATCAGCTACCTGCGCATCAGCATTGGGGCTTCCGACCTGGATGCCAGCGTGTTTTCCTATAATGACCTACCCGCAGGGCAAACAGATGAGCAGGTGGAAAAGTTCAGCATTGCCCCCGACAAAGAACACCTCATCCCCGTATTAAAAGAAATACTGGCGATCAATCCCTCCATTAAAATACTGGGTTCTCCCTGGTCGCCTCCCACATGGATGAAAACCAATCATAACACCGTTGGCGGAAGTCTGAAGCCGGAATATTACGATGCATATGCAACATATTTTGTGAAGTACATCCAGGCCATGCAGGCAGAGGGGATTGCCATTGACGCCATTACCGTTCAGAACGAGCCGCTACATCCGGGCAATAATCCCAGCCTGCTGATGCAGGCAGAAGAACAGGCAGCTTTTATCAAACAAAGCCTTGGACCTGCTTTCCGCGCAGCGGGGGTACACACCAAAGTAATCGTTTACGATCACAATGCCGACCGGCCCGATTACCCGGCTACTATTTATAAGGATACCGCCGCTGCAAAATACGTGGATGGCGCAGCTTTTCACTTGTATGGAGGGAATATTGATACACTGACACAACTGCACAGCGCCTACCCCGGAAAGCATCTTTATTTTACGGAGCAATGGATCGGCGCGCCCGGCAACTTAAAAAGTGACCTCGGCTGGCATATTAAAAATATAATTATCGGCGCTATGCGTAACTGGTGCCGGGTGGCCCTGGAATGGAACCTGGCTGCCGATGCCCGGCTGGAGCCGCACACACCGGGTGGGTGCACTGAGTGTCTGGGTGCACTTACTATAGAAGGCAACACCATTACCCGCAATCCCGCCTATTATATCATCGCCCATGCGGCAAAATTCGTTCGCCCCGGGGCTGTCCGTATTGCATCCAATATCCCTGATCATTTACCGAATGTGGCTTTTAAAAATAAAGACGGAAAATTTGTGCTGATCGTTTTAAATGAATCAGACCGGGGCCGGTCATTTGTTATAAAATATAATAACAAACAGGCTTTAGCTACGCTCAACGGAGGAGCAGCAGCAACGTATGTTTGGTAATGCTACGTCCTTCGATGAAGATCCCAGCACGACTTAAAATGAGGATGTATCAGAGGTTCCGTTGCTGAATTCACAGTACCAAAGCCTAATCAGGGTGTTCCGGGAAATGACGGTAATCATTTCCAGGCGGCTTTTTGTGTTACTTTTTTCCGTAAAAAAGGTAACAGAGAAAATAGCTGCAGATTATAGGTTTAAAAAACCAAATTTGTGGAAACGTGAAATAATATGGCAAACGTAACAGAACAACAAAGGAACAGTTACTTTATGCAGTTAAATGATGTAGAGAAAAAATCGGTGTTACTCATGCTAAAAACTTTTTTTCGGGGTCGTTCCCCGGAAAGCCAGCCAACCAACATTGAACAATACAATAAAGAAATAGATGAAGCGATAGTTGAAATGGAAGCGGGTAACTATATCAGCCAGGAGGAGATGGAAAAACTGGCTGCTAAATGGTAAGGGTTGTAAATTGACCACTTCCGGTACAAAAGTAACTGGAAAAAGTATATCAGTATATTTTATTGGATTCTTATTACAATCCCGAAAAGGTAAAGATTATCCGAAGAATGTATTAAGCAGAGCTAAAAGGCTGCCCAAAAACTATAGCGACTTAACATTCCTCCTATTTGTCACATTTCCACATTCTCACATTTCCACATTTTCCTCTGTTATCACAAGTCTAAAATTTTCAGGAATATTTTATTTTACCGGGAATATCCATAGCTTTGATTAGTTGCATAACTAACTATATGTCCGACAACCAATTTAAACGGGGAGAATTATATAGTTTTATCACGGGCGTGGCTTCAACTGCCATTGCGAGGCGGCTGCAAAAGAATTTTAAACAGCACGGCATAGATATTACTATTGAACAATGGAGCGTTCTGTATCATTTATGGAAGCAGGACGGGCTGAGCCAGCAGGAATTGTGCAGCGCTACATTCAGGGATAAGCCCAGCATTACACGGCTGGTAGACAACCTGGAAAAGCAAAAGCTGGTAAAGCGGGTGGCTTCGCTGGAAGACCGGCGCATCAATCTTATTTATTTGAGTGAAACGGCTGCGGCGCTTCGCGACCAAACCATGGAAATGGCCAACCAAACCCTTAATGAGGCATTGACCGGCGTATCTGCGAAAGAGATAGAGCTATGTAAATCCGTGTTGCAAAGAGTGTACGATAACCTGAAATAAGTAACACTTCTGATCAATACATAACATAAAAATGATAACAATATGAGCACTGTAGCACCAGCCCCCGCTGTACTGAAAGGCGGCGAATGGATCATCAGGGAAAGCAAACCTGAGGATATCTTTATTCCCGAAGACTTCAATGAAGAGCAAAAGATGATCCTGGAAATGTGCACCACTTTTGTTTCCTCTGAAGTGCTTCCCATTATTGAGCGCATAGATCAGCTGGAGCCGGGCTTAATGCCCTCCCTGATGGATAAGGCGGGCGAGCAGGGACTGCTGGGCATCTCCATACCTGAGGAATATGGCGGACTGGGGAAAGATTTTGTGACCTCAACCCTCGTGAACGAAGGATTGGGCTGCGGGTTTTCCTTTTCGGTAGCGCTTGCCGCGCATACCGGTATCGGCACGCTCCCCATTTTATACTTTGGTACAGATGCTCAAAAACAAAAGTATATTCCCAAACTCGCTACCGGTGAGTGGAAAGGATCCTATGGACTCACAGAGCCCAACAGTGGCAGTGATGCCCTGAGCGCTAAAACATCGGCTAAGCTGAGCGCCGACGGAAAATATTATTTGCTTAACGGGCAGAAATGCTGGATCACCAATGGTGGTTTTGCGGATGTATATACCGTATTTGCAAAAGTAGAGGGAGATAAGGGAGGGTTTACCGCATTTATTGTGGAACGCGGTACCGAAGGCTTTACCCAGGGACAGGAAGAGCACAAAATGGGCATTAAAGGCTCATCTACGGTGCAATTGTATTTTCAGGATGCGAAAGTGCCCGTAGAGAACGTATTGGGAGAGATCGGGAAAGGCCATATCATAGCATTCAATATTCTCAATATCGGGCGCCTGAAATTATGCGCTGCTGCATTAGGCGGGGCCAAATCGGCGGCTACCATATCTGTTGAATATGCAAATACCCGGGAGCAGTTCAAGCAGCCTATCGCCCAATTCGGTGCCATCAGGCACAAAATTGCTGAAATGGCTATCCGTATGTGGGTGGCGGAAAGCGCACTGTACAGAACGGCAAAGTGGATTGATGATAAGGAGCACGAACTGCTGCAAGGCGGCAAGCCTTTTAATGAGGCGCTGCTTGGCGCTGCTGAAGAATATGCTATCGAATGCGCCATGCTGAAAGTGTTTGGCAGTGAGATGCTCGATTTTGTAGTAGACGAAGGCGTACAGATACACGGCGGCAACGGCTTCAGTGCCGAATACATGATCTCAAGGGCTTATCGCGACAGTCGCATTAACCGCATCTTCGAAGGTACCAATGAAATAAACCGTTTACTCACGGTAGATATGGTGTTGAAGCGTGCCATGAAAGGAAGGCTGGATCTGATGGGCCCGGCCACTGCTGTTCAGAAAGAACTGATGAGCATCCCTGATTTCGGCAGTGGCGATGAAGGGGCTTTCGCTAAAGAACTGAAACTGATCGCCAGTATGAAAAAGGCGATTTTAATGGTTGCCGGCGCAGCGGTACAGAAGCTGATGGCAAAAATTGAATCCGAACAGGAAATACTGATGCATATTGCCGATATGGCCATTAATGTATTTCATGCAGAAAGTGCATTACTCCGTGCTATAAAAATAACCAATAACGTTGACGAACCCGCCGCGGCATTATATGTTGACATAGCTAAAACCTATTTGTACGATACGGCCGACCGGGTAAACAAAAGCGGGCGCGACGCCATTAATGCCTTTGCAGCAGGAGACGAGCAGCGCATGATGTTGCTTGGAGTAAAACGTTTTACCAAAGCGGAACCTTTTAACAGCAAGGATGCCCGGAGACGGATTGCCGATAAGCTGATCGGCGACAACAGGTACAGCCTTTAAAAGATATTCGCAGTAGATTTGCCAAATATCAATACAGGATCAGATCATTTTGGCAGATATCCATTCCATATTGCGATCCCACTGGGGCTACACCGCTTTCCGCCCGATGCAGGAAGACATTATCCGGTCAGTATTAAGCGGCAAAGACACGCTGGCTATTATGCCGACAGGTGGAGGCAAATCTATCTGCTTCCAGGTTCCCTCTCTTGCTTCAAAAGGCATTTGCCTGGTGGTAACCCCGTTGATCGCGCTGATGAAAGACCAGGTGCAGGGTCTGAAAGAAAGGCAGATACCGGCGCTCAGCATTCACTCGGGCATGCCGTTTGCCGAAGTACGGAAAACGTTGGATAACGCACTATATGGGAATTATAAATTCCTGTATATTTCTCCCGAACGCATCGGAACAACCCTCTTCAGGGAATACCTTCCGGCACTGCCGCTTAACCTTATTGCGGTAGACGAAGCACATTGTATTTCGCAATGGGGATATGATTTTCGTCCGGCCTACTTAACCATTGCAGATATACGGGAGGAAAAGAATACGGTGCCGGTACTGGCGCTTACCGCATCGGCGACCCAAACAGTGCAGGATGACATCTGCGATAAGCTGCTGTTCAGGAAGAAGCAGGTGTTCCGGCAGTCCTACGAAAGACCCAATCTCTCCTATAGTGTGTTCCATACGGATGTAAAAGTGAACAGGTTGCTCCGGGTTATTCAGAAAGTGCCCGGTTGCGGGATCGTATATTGCCGCAGCCGCAGGCGCACCAAAGAAATAGCAGAATTACTGAACCTTCATCATATCAGTGCGGATTATTATCATGCAGGCTTATCACATGAAGACAGGAATGAGAAGCAGGAAAACTGGCTGAAGGATAAAACCCGTATTATGGTATGCACCAACGCTTTTGGAATGGGTATAAATAAGCCGGACGTAAGAACAGTGGTGCATATGGACATACCGGATTGTCTTGAAAGCTATTACCAGGAAGCCGGACGTGCGGGCAGGGATGGTAAGAGATCCTATGCCGTATTGCTATACCGTGATGAGGACATAGCCGGACTGCAAAAGCTGCCCGATATCCGCTTTCCTTCCTTCGAAGAGATCAAACATATTTACCAGTGTATCGTAAACTATCTTCAATTGCCTGCAGGCTCAGGTAAAGATGTTTTTTTTGATTTTGACATGGAGGAGTTTACCCGGCATTTTAAGCTGAACATATTATCCGCAACCTATGCCATTAAAGCGCTGGAACAGGAAGAGATTATTGAATACAATGAACAGCTTTTTATACCCTCAACGGTGGTGTTTTGCTGCGGGAAAGAAACCCTGCAGCAGGCTGAAAAGGATTATCCCGCATTAACCCCGTGTATCAAATTCCTGCTCCGTTCTTATGGTGGTATATTGGATGTTCCCGTTCCGGTGAGCGAAAAACAAATAGCAAAAGCTTTAAAAAGAGAGATCAGTGAAGTAAGAAAAAGCCTGTTGCAACTTCAATCTTTGGGCATTATTATATACGAGCCTCAGAAAGATAAACCCCAGCTTCGTTTTTTAAGTAACAGGGTAGTAACCGACAATCTTACTATTAATGCGGTCAATTATCAGCAGAGAAAGTCCGTTTTGGTAAAGCAGATCGAAGCTATTACTGCTTATACAAAAAACACACAGGATTGCCATGCGCAAATAATAGCCCGTTACTTTAATGATCATACGGTACAGTCATGCGGCATTTGTGATAATTGCATTCGCCGGAAAAAAGACGGGCTTTCCCGGCACGAGTTTGCAGCATTGCAGTCGGGGATTACCCGGGTGCTCATACAACACGGACCGTTAACCGTAAAAGGGCTGATGCAGCAGCTTCATATCACCGATGAAAAAAAAGCCTGGAAGATCATTGAGCATTTTCTTGCGGAGGATTACCTTGAAATAAGTGAAGCAGGATACAGTGGAAAAGTAAGTATAAAAAAAAAGGGCCAGGATAAAAATCCAGCCCGTTTTTAAAATCCAATATCCTATGAAAAACCGAGTCAAAGATAATAAGGATAGTGATTCCGACAATACCCTTTTAGTGGTATTCACTTAATTTTTTTCTATTGCTTATATGTACGCTTTTAACAAAAAAAAGATAACTTTTAATTTCTGCTCAAAAGACTTCAGAACGTGTTCAAAACCAGCTTGTTTTCTTTTTTGAACTGCTTCTTCCACCCAGGCCGAGGGCTCCTAAAAGACTCCTGGTAATAATGGTGGCAGCAGTTCTTTGTACCTGCCTGGATACAGGATTATCCAAAACTTTTTCGATAACAGTAGGCTCCGGTTTGGAGGTTTTGGACGTATTTTTTTCGGCCGATTTTTTTTCCGCTTCCGCTAACTTGGCGGATAATATTTCATATGCACTTTCATTATCAACAGATTGCGCATATTTTTTGACCAGTTTGGATTGCTGGGTAAGCGTATGGATCTCGGTATCGGTCAGCACATCCATTCTCGATCTCGGAGAGGTAAGTAAGGTATGTACCAGGGGAGTGGGAATGCCTTTTTCGTTAAGCATGGTGATTAGTGCTTCACCGATACCCAGCTCGGTGATCAGCTCATTTACCCTGTAATAAGCCGTTTCCGGGTAATTCTCCGCGGCTTGCCTAATGGTTTTGCGGTCGGCGGCCGTAAAAGCTCTTAAAGCATGCTGCACTTTCAGCCCCAACTGGCTTAAAACGGAGGCCGGCACATCCTGCGGATTCTGCGTACAAAAGAAAATACCCACCCCTTTTGACCGTATCAGCTTGATGATCGTTTCTATTTGCTGAAGCAAAGCGCTCGTGGCTTCCTGGAAAACGAGATGCGCTTCGTCAATAAATAATACCAGCTTCGGCTTATCCAGATCACCGGCCTCAGGCAATACGGCATAAAGCTCGGCCAGCAACTGGAGCATAAAAGTGGAGAACAACTTGGGACGGTTTTGCATATCAGTTACCCTCAGGATATTGATCATGCCCCTGCCGTCGTCGCTGATCCGCATCAGGTCGTCTACTTCAAAGGAAGGCTCTCCAAAAAATATGTCTGCTCCTTGCTGCTGAAGCTCTATGATCTTCCGTAATATAGTGCCTGTGCTCGTTGTGGATATTTTGCCATACTCCTTTTCAATATCCACTTTTCCTTCATTGCTGATGTATTGCAGGGTTTTGGTAAAATCCTTCAGGTCAAGCAGCGGGATCCTGTTATCGTCGCAATATTTAAAGATCAGCGCCACCACGCCCTGCTGGGTGTCATTTAACCCCAGTATTTTTGAGATCAGGATAGGTCCGAACTCACTAACGGTTGCCCGTAACCGAACTCCTTTTTCTTCGCTCAGGCTCATCAGCTCCACGGGAAAAGCCCCGGGAACATATTCAAGCCCCATCCTGGCATACCTTTCCCTGATCTTATCATTCAGTTCACCTGCTGCAGCCAGTCCGCTCAGGTCGCCTTTAATATCCATCAGCAATACCGGCACACTGGCATCGCTCAGCCCTTCTGCGATCACCTGCAGGGTCTTGGTCTTACCTGTTCCCGTAGCACCCGCTATCAGTCCGTGCCGGTTCATGGTTCTCAGCGGCAGATGCACCATAGCCTCCCCGAGCGTTTCTCCTTCCAGCATAGCGGCGCCCAACACAAAGCTTTCCCCCTTGAAGGTGTATCCGGCATTGACGGATTGTATAAATGAACTTTTATCGGCCATGCTCAATAAATTTTTTTTGAAAGTTAAAGGAATAACCGAACATGGCATGCATTTATTTCTTATATATCTTCCTCTCTCTCCAGCATTAATATGGCGCTTTGCGGAACAATGAAATACTTTTCATTTTCATACATCACTTCTGTAGCACCACTCAGTAAAAAAATAGCCAGGTCGCCTTCTTTGGCCTGGAGGGGAATATATTTTACCTGCTCTTCTTCGGTTTTCCAGGGCTCATTTTCAACAGGCATGGGTATGGCATAACCGGGGCCGCTTTTGATCACATAACCCTGTTGTACTTTTTCTTTCTCCTGCACACCCGGGGGGAGGTATAAGCCGCTGGCGGTTCGTTGATCGGACTGAAGGGGTTTTATTAAAAGCCTGTCGCCTATTACTATCAGCTTCTTGAACTTGTTTTCAGGTGTTAATCGCATGATCGTTATATTTTTATATTTTGACCGCAAAAATAAGATTCGTCAACTTCTCTGCAACGTAATGCCCAAAAGCAGTGCCTTGAGCATAATCCCACACTGCCGCTTCATGCGCAATATGCACGTAAACTTTGCCTTCTCCTCTAATTTTTTTACCTTTGCAAGGTATATCTGTCCCAAAGTATATTTTAAGTGCTGTATCCCAGCACGTTGGGTTATGGAAATTGAATCTGGTCTTCGCCCACTATCCGGGCGGAAATAATTGAAACGATAGTAAAACAGCCTGCTTCCTGTTGGTACCAACAGGAGGAGGTTTTTTATATTGATTTTTTAATGGCTCTTCCACTAACAGGAGAGCACAAATTTTGTTTATGTTATTAGCCACTGATCTTGACGGCACGTTTTTAGGTGGACGGCAGGCAGACCGTTTAAAATTATATCGTTTAATACGCGAACAGGAAAAAATACGCCTGCTGTTCGTTACCGGCCGTGGCATTGAAAGTGTGATGCCCCTGTTGGATAATCCTGTTATTCCTGATCCGGACTATATTATCTGTGATGTAGGAGCTACGGTGCTGAATGGACAAACCCTCGAGCCGGTTCAACCGATACAGTCGGAAATTGAGCGCCGGTGGCCCGGTGCGCTTGCTATACAAAAAAGAATGCGTAAAATAAAGGGGCTTCGGCTGCAGCCGGTATCCCAGCAGCGCCGCTGCTCCTTTTTCTATGACGAGCGTACGGATATTGAAGCGGTAAAAAAGATCGCCGCTGAAATGGACCTTGACGTGTTGTTGTCTGCAGGAAAGTTTCTTGACATCCTTCCTAAAAACATCAATAAAGGATCCACGCTGAAGGAATTGGTAAAGCTTATGCATTTTTCTTCGGAAGATATACTGGTGGCAGGCGACACATTGAATGACCGCTCTTTATATGATACGGAATATAAGGGCGTGGTTGTGGGTGAAGCGGAACAGGCGCTTATAGAGTATACTAACGGTATGCCCAATGTATTGCAGGCAAGATCGCAGGGAGCGGGAGGCATACTGGAATCTTTGAAGCATTTCCCGGAGTTCAGCAGCTATGTGAGCAATGGTGCAGTGGTTGTTCCGGGAGAAGCGCAGGGCGATACGCAGTTGCTGGTAATGTATCATCGCTTTCCGTATGAAATGAAAGAAATAGACGGAACGGAAAAAAAAGTATCGCCTAAAAGTCCGAATGGTATTATTCCTTCGCTGTTGGGCTTTTTCAGCAACGGACGTACAGGTGCGTGGATCGCCTGGGAAGAAGTGCGTAACAAAGGCAAGGCCCAGTCTGACCGGTATGTTGATGAAAGTAAATATCCCAACCTTCTTGCATCCGGTATTGCACTCACCAAAAAAGAAATTGAAGTTTTCTATAAATTATTTTCCAAGGAAGCCTTCTGGCCCGTTATATTTTCGTTTGCGGATAAGGTAAAATTTAACCACGAGCAATGGGAGCACTACCTGAATGTGAACCGGTTATTTGCCGAGAAGGCGGCAGCGGAAGCCGACAGGAATGCCACCGTGTGGATACATGAATATAACCTGTGGATGGTTCCGGGGATACTGAGGCAATTACGCCCGGATGTAAAAATTGGTTTTTTCCATCACACCGCTTTTCCGCCGGCCGATATTTTTAATATCATTCCCTGGCGCAGAGAAATTATTGGCAGTATGTTGCAAT
>CAZREP010000171.1:0-10989 GCA_964599035.1 uncultured Terrimonas sp.
TTTTTCGCCAGCTTACCCAGCCATTCCATGTCTACAATGTCGAGTCCCGGATTGGTGGGTGTTTCAACGTAGATGAGTTTGGTATTGGGTCGGATCAGTGCCTTCCAGGTTTCAGGTTGCGCTATATCAGCATAACTGTAGTCTATGCCCCACCTGTTCAGGTATTTAGTAACAATGGTATGGGTAGATCCGAAGATAGATTTGCAGCTTAACAAATGATCACCGCTGCTTAAAAAAGTCATGAAGCAGCCAAAAATAGCGCTCATGCCTGAGGCGGTGGCAAAGCCCGCTTCCGCACCTTCAAGCACGCACATTTTATCAATGAATTCCTGAACGGTAGGATTGCTGAACCGGCTGTAAATATTATTATCGTTTTCTCCCGCAAAAGCCGCCCGCATTTCTTCGGCGTCTGAAAAACAAAAACTGGAAGTAAGGAATAGAGGGGTGCTGTGTTCCATTTCATTGGTACGGGGAACCTGTATACGCACAGCCTGCGTGATAGGATGTTGCTTCATTTGCCTGATTGTTTTAAAAATTACTGAAGTGAGGAGCTGAAGACGGTATATAGCGGGCAGCCCGTTAGGGGATGGCGGCTGCGCTGGCGTCCAGCTTCACATTTCGTGTGCCTGTATATAACGTTATAGCTTCACCTCAACTCCGTTCACCGCAACTTTCCATTGTAATGTCGCTCCTGCGAGGCGTAAAGTTGCCGCAACAGAGCAGTATTTGTTCATAGACAGTTCAACGGCACGATGGGCTTTGGCCGGATCAATCTCGCCTGTTAGCTGAAAAGTGATCTGTACTTCTTCCCAAAGGGAAGGCTCCTTACCTTTTTGTCTTTCCCCGTCTATATCAATAGAAAAGTCCTTTATCTGTTGTTTTTGCTTTTTCAGTATGCTTACGATGTCCACTGCACTGCATCCACCCAATCCGGCCAGCAATAACTGCATAGGGCGAAATCCCTGTCCGTTCCCTCCCTGTGCTGCGGGAATATCAATAGACAGGTTGTTCCCTCCTGAATCTGTGGCAGTAAACCCATAATCATTTTGATTGCGATGTAATTGCATTAACGGCATTGTTCTTCAAATTTGGGTGCGAAGATACAAAGCAATAGGCTTTTTTGAATGGTTTGTAAAAATCAGAACAGCCCTGCAGATTTTAGCAGTATCCTGAGGCTCCAGATAATAACCATTGTACCCACTGCTATGAACATCGTTTTGGTAGGTAATTTACCGACCAGCCGGGCAGCCAGCGGGGCTGCCACCACCCCGCCGATGATCAGCCCGGCGATGACCTGCCAGTGGCTTACACCTATCATTGTAAAGAAAGTAAGTGCGCTTGCAAAAGTTACAAAGAACTCTGTGATGCTTACTGAGCCTATAACGAATCGCGGGCTTCTTCCTTTGGATATGAGCGTACTGGTAACCAGCGGTCCCCAGCCCCCGCCTCCGAATGAATCTAAAAAACCGCCTGCACCGGCCAGCCATCCTACATGTTTTACCTTTTTTGATCTCCCGGTTTTTTTCCTGAAAGAAATGATAAGGATACGTACGCCCAGCAGCATCGTATAGGAAGCGATCAGGGGACGGATGTATCCCGCATATTCGTCGCCGTATTTTGAAAGCAGGAATGCGCCTGCCACTGCTCCCACGATCCCCGGGATCAGCAGCGCCTTGAACAGCTTTTTGTTTACGTTTCCAAATTTGTAATGCGTATAGCCCGATGCGCCGCTGGAAAACATTTCCGCTGTGTGTATACTGCCGCTTATGGCTGCAATGTTAACGCCAAGTGACATTAATATGGTAGTAGATACCACGCCATATCCCATTCCCAGCACACCGTCCACCATTTGTGCCAGAAAACCCGCTACGATCATCCAGTAAAACCTGCTGTCCAGTTGTGAGATGCCCTCCCTGACCGAATCAATAAGGCTTGCCAGGGGAAGATAGGAAAGCACCAGGTGCCCGGCGAACATAAAGAAGAAAGCAAACAGGCACCATGAAACGATACGTCTCCATTTTTTTTCGCTGCTGCTCTTTGTTTCGGGGAGATCCTTTACAGAAAGCACTTTAGTGATGCGGTTAAGCTCGTGTACTTTTTTTGCGAAGTTGCCATTCATTTTTTTCCGGATCGTTTCCATATTGTGCAGCACATCGTCTAATTCATCGGGCAGTATATCTGTAAATGCTTCTTTTAAGCGTTTGGCAATAGTTGGCGATTTGCCATTGGTGGAGATCGCTACTTTCAGGTTGCCTTTTTTTACAATAGATCCCAGGTAAAAATCGCATAAATGAGGCGTGTCGGCAACATTTACAAGTAAAGCTCTTTTATGGGCGTCTGCTAGTATCTGTTCACTTAAAGCACTATTATTTGCAGCAACGATCACCAGGTCTGCATCGTCTAAAAACTTTTCATTATAAGTGCTTTCAA
Source organism: uncultured Terrimonas sp. (assembly GCA_964599035.1). Taxonomy (GTDB): domain Bacteria; phylum Bacteroidota; class Bacteroidia; order Chitinophagales; family Chitinophagaceae; genus Agriterribacter. The sequence goes on from CAZREP010000171.1 coordinate 2,431, forward strand.
TAATGGTAATGCCCGGATATTTTTGGGACAGAGATCTTATCTCTTCCTTTATTTCGGGTGCAACGATGGTAATGGCTGTCGCAGGGGAGTTCTGCAATACCGCATGCAGCTTTTCCAATCCTACATTACCGGCTCCTATAAGGAGCAGCCTCAATTGCTCCAGCTTCAGGAAAACCGGGAAAAGCTGATTGGTTTCCGGTATGGTTTTTATTTCAGTCATTACAGTTCTTTCTCCCGTACGCATTTTCAAATTGTCAAATCTCATATTTCCACATTCTCACATTTTCACATTTCCACATTCATCAATACTCCACCCATTTCACCCTTTTGGCAAAATCGCCGAAGGTTTCTTCCGGATTTCGTTTATCGCTGTAAGTTTTAAACAAACCGTCCAGCTCCTGTACAATGGCTTCTTCGTCTAAGCTTTCTTTGTACAGTTTATTTAGTCTTGTTCCGATCCTGTCTCCGCCAATTTGCAGGTTATAATATCCATACGCCGTACCTATAAGTGCAATTTCCGCTGCATATGGCCTGGCACAGCCGTTGGGGCAACCTGTCATCCGCACACTGATATTGTCGTCCTGCAACCCGTATTTATACAGTACCGGTTCTATCCTTGAAATGAGGCCAGGCAGCACACGCTGGGCTTCTGCCAGCGCCAGCGGACAGGTGTTGAATGCTACGCAGGCAATAGATTCTTTGCGAAGCGGGGTTGCCTGTGCGGTATGTTCAATAATGCCGTATTTATCCAGGATAGCATGGATTGCTGCTTTGTCTTCTTCCGTTACATCGGCAATAATAATGTTTTGATTGCAGGTAAACCTGAAATTGGTTTTACGCAACTGTGCGATTTCAAGGAAGGCAGTCTTGAATGCATGCTGCTCATCATCAAGCACCCGGCCGTTCTCAATAAAAACGGTATAATACCATTTGCCTTCATGATTTTTGTGCCAGCCATAGAAGTCAGTGCGGCTGGTAAACCGGTAGGGTTTTTCAGGTTCGAGCGTAAAGCCGCAACGTTTTTCCAACTCAGCTTTAAAGGCATCCACACCCATATTGTCGAGCGTATATTTCAGCCGCGATAATTTCCTGTCGCTGCGATTGCCATAATCACGTTGAACCGTGATCATCTCGTACACTGCTTTGAATACTTTTTCACCTGCCGGCACAAATCCAAGCACAGTGCCCAGTCGCGGATAAGTAGCAGCGTTGCCATGTGTGGCGCCCATACCCCCGCCGGCCGCAATGTTGAAACCTGTCAGCCTGTTGTTTTCCACTATGGCGACAAGCCCGCAGTCATTTGCAAAAACATCTACATCATTATTGGGAGGGATGGCGATACCGATCTTGAATTTACGTGGCAGGTACCTGTCCTGGTATAGCGGATCCTCTTCTTCTTTTTTGTCTGCCAGCGGTTTCCCGTCTAACCATACTTCATAGTAAGCTTTCGTTTTGGGCAGCCCAAGCTGGCTGAGCTTTTGGGCATAGCCGAATATTTCTTCATGTATGGGAGAGAATTTGGGATGGGCGGCGCATATTACGTTCCTGTTTACATCGCCGCAGGCCGAAATGGAGTCTAATTTAGCTGTATTGAATGCCTTGATCGTTGGTTTGATATTCGATTTTAAAATGCCGTGCAACTGGATGGTTTGCCGGGTGGTTATTTTAATGACACCGGTACTATAGGCGCCTGCCACATGATGCAGGGCTTCCCATTGCTCGCTGGTAATAAAACCACCGGGAATACGTAAACGGATCATAAAGGAATAAAGCCATTCTAATTTTTTTTCGCTTCTTTCCGCCCTTCTGTCACGATCGTCCTGCTGGTACATACCATGAAATTTTACCAGCGCCCGGTCGTCTTCACGAATGGCGCCTGTTATCTGGTCTTTCAGGCTTTCCTTTAAAGTACCACGCAGCCCGTCACTCTTCATTTTTATGTGTTCGGTAGATGACAGGTTGTTTTTTTCAGACATATAATATTTGAGATTTGAAATTTGATATTTGAGATTATTTGAGATTTGAAATTTCAAATTAGAAATCTCAAATCTCAAATTCTAATATACATCCAGTAAATATCTTCCTTCTTCTTTCAGCTTTTCAATAAAAGAATAGGCATCACTTAGCGGCTGACCGCCATGATGCTGTGCGATCTGGATCAGCGCGTTTTCCACATCTGTGCTCATGGGCGTTCTTGATCCGCACACGTATATATGAGCGCCTTTACTGATCCATTCCCATAGATCTTCTCCGTGCTCCAGCATGCGGTGCTGCACATATATTTTGGATCGCTGGTCTCTTGAGAAAGCGAGGTTTACATTGGTGAGCACACCGGTATCGGCCCAGTTCTGGATCTCCGTCTGGTAAAGAAAATCGGTTACAAAGCATTGGTCCCCGAAAAAGAGCCAGTTGCGGCCTTCAGCACCGGTAGCATCTCTCTCCGCAAGAAAAGACCTGAACGGCGCAATTCCTGTGCCGGGGCCGATCATGATCACATCTTTGCCCGGATTCGGCAATTTAAACTGCACGTTTTTATGCACGTAGAAGTCTATAGTTGTGCCTGGCTCTAAGTGGGAAAGAAAATCTGAGCATAATCCATACTTTGTTTCACCATTAATGCTGAATTTGTCTCTTGCCACGGTAATATGCACTTCCCCGCTGTGCGCTTGGGGCGAGGAAGAAACGGAGTAAAGCCGAGGAGCGATCGGTTCGAGCACAGGGATCACCTGTTCAAACTGTGCTGCATCCTTTACGGGGTAAATGCGCAGCAGGTCCAGCAGGTCTATGCGGGTGTCCGGTATTTCCTGTTGTATAACGGCAGCATATTGCTTTACCACTCGTTCGGGGAGATGAATGAGGTTTATTTTACGGGTCAATACTTCGGCTATGGTATACCGTTCTTTTCTGAATTCGATGATGGCATCTGCATCAACACCGGTAAGTGCGATAATGCTTTCCACCAGCTCTTTCCTGTTATGGGGAATTAAACCGATAGAATCTCCGGGCTCATAGCTCACATCCTCTTCAACGCCAATTTCAATATGATGCGTTTGCTTGTTGGAGCCGCGATCGTTAAGGTTAAGGTTAGTAAGTATAACACCTGTATAATTTTTTTTGCCTTTGGGCTTTTTAGCCGGAACTGCTGCCGTGCTGCCGGATTCCCCCTCGCTCAATACCTTCATGACCTGTGAAAACCAATTGGCGGCCTCTTCGGCATACTCGGTATCGCATTTTTGCAATGGCACAATGCGCTTTGCTCCCAGCTTGCCCAACTGGGCATCCACATCTTCGCCTGCTTTACAGAACATCGGGTAAGAGCTGTCGCCAAGTGCCAGCACGCTAAACTTCATTTTTTCGAGAGAGAGCGGCTGCTGGTGAATATGATCATAAAACTTTTTTGCGGTCACAGGAGGCTCACCATCTCCCTGTGTGCTGATCACCAGGAGTATATATTCTTCCTTCACCAGGTCGGTGATCCGGTACTGGTCAATAGCGCTGAGCTTTACATTAATGCCGCGCTTCTTGGCCTGTGTAGCAAAATCTGTGGCCACTTTTTTAGAGTTTCCGGTTTCGGTACCGAATAAAATGGAGATCTTATTTACCCGGGATACTGCCTGTACCTGCTCACCGTTTCCTGTTCCGTAGCCTTCGGAGGATACCATTCCTGCGATAAATCCATTCATCCATACCAGTTCTTCCCGCGACGACTGGGTAATAAGCTCCTGGAATACTTTTAATCTATGCTCTGCTAACATGGGCTTGCTGATTGATGCTGTTATTTTGTAATGTTGCTATTGATTTAAAATATTGTTCTCTTTCAGGGGCGTTTGGAAGCCATGCAAACTGTTCATGCAGGGCCACTACTTTTCCTATGATCACGAGCGAAGGAGAAATAAAAGACATGCCCTGGAATTGTTGCAAAAAATCGTGAATGTTTACCGTGTGCACCTGCTGTAAAGAGGTGGTGGCCTGCTCTATTACCGCAATATGCTTATCCCTGTCTGCCCCATACCGTATCAGTTTTGACACGATACCTTCTACCGTTTCGGCTGACATATAAAATACCAGGGTATCATTTGTTGTTGCCAGTTCCTGCCAGTACTGGTCGGGTACCACGTCTGATTTGTAATAGGTAAGGAGCCTTACAGCGGTAGCGTATCCCCTGGCGGTTAAGGGAATACCTGCATAAGCGGCAGCACCCAGGGCCGCGGTAACGCCCGGTATTATTTCATAAGCAATATGGTTTTGCGAAAGGGCATGCAGTTCATCCAGTATATTGGAAAAGACAGACGTATCACCGCCCTTGAGTCGCACCACCAGTTTTCCCTGTCGTGCATGTTCCAGCATCAGCCGGTTAATGGTTTCCTGGGGAGTGGAAGTGCCGCGACGGCATTGCTTGCCCACATATATCACTTCTGCAGAGGGATTAACATACGCTTTCAGTATATCGTTGCTCACCAGGCGGTCTGTTAATACTATATCAGCCCGCTGAAGGTAGCGTACAGCCTTTACCGTTATCAAATCAGGATCTCCCGGGCCTGCTGCTGCCAGTATCACTTTGCCCGTTTTGTTTGTTCTCTCTGCTGCCATTAGTTAACTTGTTTTGTAGACTTTTAAGTCAAAAAAATACTATCGCTGTTCAGTGTTTTCTTTTTGCGTTATACGGCTCTGGTGTTCAACTACTACATTGGCCGGTACGGATTGGGTGAGCCACACATTTCCACCGATAATGCTGTTTCGGCCTATAAGGGTTTCGCCGCCTAATATGGTTGCCCCGGAATAGATGGTTACATTATCTTCAATGGTGGGGTGGCGCTTGCCGGAGGCTTTCTCTCTTGAAGTGCTCAATGCCCCGATGGTAACGCCCTGGTAAATTTTTACGTGCTTACCGATCACCGTGGTTTCCCCGATAACGATGCCAGTGCCGTGATCAATAAAAAAAGATTCGCCGATGGTAGCCCCGGGATGGATATCGATGCCTGTTTTGCTATGCGCATATTCGGTAAAAATGCGCGGCAGCATTTTGATCTGCTGTTTCCACAACTGGTTGGAGAAACGGTAAACGGCTATGGCATAAAACCCGGGATAGGCCACTATTACTTCTTCCGGCGACTGGGCAGCCGGGTCGTAGCGGAATATCTCCCCGGCATCTTTTTGTAAGGTATGATACAGATCGGGAAGTACGTCGAAGAATTCGTCGCTTGCCGCCTGGGCTGCTTTTCCATCCTTCAGCACTTCATATACAAGGGTAGAAAGGTGGCTTTTTAGCGACTCCAGGGCTTTCTCCAGCTCGTACTGGTTCTGGTTTCTTAAAGAGGCAGGAAGAAACAGTAAGCCAAACAACTCATCAATGAAAAGCGTGGCCAGTTCTTTATCCGGGATGGCTGAAAAACTTTTGTTTTTCCAACCGGCTATTTGTGCTATGAATGCTCTTTTAGACATTATGGTTTATACTCCGGGAATGTTCTTGTGAGATGAAGTGTTTGCATGGACCTTACTGGATCATGCATGCGCCCACAGTTACATTGCTGGTTTCATCAATTAATATGGCCCCTCCGTTAACGCGCAGGTCTTTATAGCTGTCGTAGGCTATGGGTTGTGCCGTTTTGATCATTACTTTTACAATATCATTGAGTTCTGCCTGCGCCGGGGCTTCTTTTTTTTCTAATGAATTTACATCCACCCGGAACGCAATATCCTTAATGATACTTCTTACCCTTGTACTGTTGATCTGCAATAAGTATTTATTACCGGCAACCAGGGGCTTGTTATCCATCCAGCATAAAAGCACTTCAAGCTCCTGTGCCGTTTGCGGCGGGTTGCTGTTGGGCACTATAATATCGCCACGGCTCACGTCTACATCATCTTCGAGGTGCAGCACAACCGATTGTGGCGCAAATGCTTCCTCAACCAGTTTCCCGCCGTCTGTTTCTATAGCTTTGATGCTGCTGGTTATGCCTGAAGGTAATACGGTTATGGCATCGCCTTTTTTGTAGACCCCGCTTATGATCTTGCCTGCGTAACCGCGGTAGTCGTGCAGGGCTTCCGTTTGGGGACGAATAACATATTGTACAGGGAAGCGGGATTTGTTAAGATTGATCACCTTTTGCACTTCCACATTTTCGAGCAGGTGCAGTAAAGGATCACCTTCATACCATCCGAGCGCTTCCGAGCGGTTTACGATATTATCGCCGTTCAGTGCGCTGATGGGAATATAGGTTACTTCATTCAGCTCCAGCGTCTTTGCCAGTTTGGCGTATTCGATGATGATATTGTTATACACATCCTGCGAATAATCCACTAAGTCCATTTTATTAACAGCAACGATCACCTTTGGCATGTTCAGCAGGGACGCGATAATGGAATGGCGCCGGGTTTGTTCCACCACCCCGCTCCTTGCGTCAACAAGAATAATGATCAGGTCGGAATTGGATGCTCCGGTTACCATATTGCGGGTGTATTGAATATGCCCCGGGGCATCGGCGATGATAAATTTTCGCCTGGGGGTGGAAAAGTATTTATAGGCCACATCAATGGTAATACCCTGTTCTCTCTCGGCACGCAAACCATCCGTAAGGAGCGCCAGGTCAATATCGCCTTCCTGCCTGTTTTTGGTTTGCTTTTCAATGGCCTCCAGTTGGTCTATCATGATGTTTTTACTGTCGTACAGCAAACGTCCTATCAATGTGCTTTTGCCATCATCTACGCTTCCCGCTGTTATAAATCTCAGTATATCCATTAATGTTATTTGTAGTTTATCGTTTTTAGTTTGTGGTTACCGGTCTCCAAGATCCTGCAACCTAAAACTTGTAACCTGCACCTTGCTACCTAAAAATACCCGTTCTTTTTCCTGTCTTCCATAGCGGCTTCAGACACTTTATCATCGATACGTGTTTCGCCGCGTTCGCTTGTTTTCGTGGCTGTGATCTCGCTGATAATATCATCAATAGTTACTGCATTTGATTCCACTGCAGCTGTACAGGTCATATCACCTACCGTGCGGTAGCGAACTTTTTTCTGCACGATTACGTCCGCTTCATCAATGCGTATGAAACCGGACACGGCCACATACTGCCCTTCGTATTCCAGTACCTTACGGTCATGTGAAAAATAAATGGAGGGCAATACTATTTTTTCGCGTCGTATATAGTTCCATACATCCAGCTCCGTCCAGTTGCTGATAGGGAATACTCTTACATTCTCGCCTTTGTGGATCTTACCGTTATAAATATTCCACAGCTCCGGGCGCTGCCGTTTCGGATCCCATTGTCCAAACTCATCACGAACGGAAAATATCCTCTCTTTGGCCCTTGCTTTTTCTTCATCCCTGCGGGCACCGCCGATGCAGGCATCAAAGCCAAATTCTTCAATGGTATCTAACAGGGTATACGTTTGCAGCTGGTTGCGGCTGGCGAATTTCCCTTTTTGTTCCGTAAGCTGTTTTGCTTTGATCGTATCTTCTACATGGCGAACGATCAGCTTTTCCCCGATTTCTGCTGCCAGGCGATCGCGAAATTGCAAGGCTTCAGGGAAATTGTGTCCTGTATCGATGTGCACCAAAGGAAAAGGGAATTTGCCCGGGCGAAATGCTTTCAATGCCAGGTGCACTAATGTGATCGAGTCTTTCCCTCCGCTGAACAGCAGCGCGGGTCTTTCAAACTGCCCTGCCACTTCACGGAAAATATGGATGGATTCCGATTCCAGTTCATCTAAATAATCTAAATGGTAATTGCTCATCTATTTATTTCAATTAATTATTTTTATCCGCGGTCTGACGTTCCTTCTGTCGCGTACCGACCGCTTTCTTTTCCACATTTTTCACATTCTCCTCATGCAGATGCAATCCGCATTCCTTTTTTGCCGCATCTTCCCACCACCATCTTCCCGCACGGAAATCTTCTCCCGGCTTAACGGCCCTTGTGCAGGGAGCACAGCCGATGCTTATAAAGCCTTTGTCGTGCAGGGGGTTGTAAGGGATGTTATGTTTATCGATAAATGCGGTTACTTCATCTGTGGTCCAGTGCAGCAGCGGATGGTACTTTATGATATTATTGGTGCTATCCCATTCTGTTTGTGGCATATTGCTGCGGTCGGGTGAATGCGCTGCCCGTATGCCGGTGATCCATATTTTTTTATTTTTAAGTGCTCTTTGAAGCGGCTCCACTTTACGGATAAAGCAGCACTGCTTGCGATTCTCCACTGATTCATAAAAACTGTTTGGACCTTTTTCAGTAATAAATTGCTGTAAGATGAGGCTATCGGGATAATAAGCCGTAACAGGCAGATTGTATTTTTCCAGGGTACGGCTCCAGGTAGAGTAGGTTTCCGGGAACAGGCGACCGGTATCCAAAGTAAAGACCTGGATGTTCAGTGCCTCGTCAAATATAAAGTGAGAAATGATTTGATCTTCCTGGCTAAAGCTGGTGGAAAAAACTACTTCTCCGGGATAAAGCTCCGACAGTACCCGGAGGTTTTGGACAATACCCGGTGAGTGGGTAAGCTGGGAAATTCTTTGAATTTCGCTTTGTAAAGTGCCGTAAAATGTTCCGCTATATACTT
>CAZREP010000172.1:0-2131 GCA_964599035.1 uncultured Terrimonas sp.
AAGAGGAAGTACCAGCGGTAAACTAACCTCGAAGGGCTAGTTCATATTTAATTCTTCAAAACCGGAAATCATCAACTGATCTTTCATATGATAAGTTTTCCGGCAATCCAGCGCTGCTTTCTCCCCCGCCATAGCAGGAGGTTGGCAGAATAGAATATATAGTAAGAACTAAGTTGCTTTTTTCCCGCCTTTGCGGGATCACCAAAACCTTACGCCTTGATCTCCACATCCACCCCACTGGGCAGATCTAACTTGCTCAGCGCATCTACGGTACGGGAAGAAGAGGTGTAAATATCCAGCAGACGCTTATGCGTAGACAACTGGAATTGTTCACGACTCTTCTTGTTTACATGAGGTGAACGCAATACCGTGAATATCTTTTTTTGAGTAGGTAAAGGAATAGGTCCTGTTACTACCGCGCCGGTACTGCGTACAGTTTTAACGATCTTTTCAGCAGATTTATCCACCAGATTGTGATCGTAGCTCTGTAATTTTATTCTGATTCTCTGAGACATACCGTAAACTTACCCGTTTTGATTTTGGGAGTGCAAAGGTATGTGGCTTATTGTTTATTGCCAAATAGTTAAGAGAGAAATTTTAAAAAATATTATATTTTGGAGAATTTCCTGCTCAATTGCTGGCAAGCCCCTGATTAGGGGATGGCTTTCTGAAATTTAGAGAATCTATTATAAATTATATTTTTTACATTCGATAATGTAAATATGTAAAGCCGCTAACCATGCAACTCACCGTTATCCAGCAAAAGATATACACCCTCAGAGGCGAACGGGTAATGCTTGATTTTGATATTTCCGGATTATACCAGGTAGAAACGAAAGTGTTGAATCAGGCAGTCAAAAGAAATATCAGCCGTTTCCCGGAAGACTTTATGTTCCAACTCACTGAAGTAGAGTGGGACAGCTTGAGGTCACAAATTGTGACCTCAAGCTGGGGAGGCAGGCGATATCTTCCCTATGCTTTTACAGAACACGGCGCCACCATGCTGGCAAGCGTTTTAAAAAGCAAAAAGAAGAAGATTTTAGTAAAAGAGAAAGAATAGGATTCAGAAAATAGTTAAGTGCAATCACTGAGAGGCTAAGCGCTTCACCGTGCTTTTCTGCTCCTTCCATGCATCCCTTGCTTTGCCAGGCATTATTGGCAATGGGATTACATGCCATGGGTATAGCCAACAATATTATTGAGCTGGCATTCGGGCTGAGCCTTGGGACCATTGCTGTTGCCTTTGCACTATCATTTGGACTCGGAGGACGAGACGCAGCCGGGTATGAAGTGAAAAATTTCTTTTCAAAGCTGAAAAACAGCAACAACGCGGATTAATACATTTTTCCATTTAAAAAAACACTGATACAGGCTTTACAATATGATGGCAGGTTAGCGCTTGCCATCATACTTTTTTAGAAAAGCATTACCAGCAGCATTATTTCAGCCACCTTGTAGAAATCCATGTAAAATACCGCTAAGCTGCGGGCTGTTACCGGTTATTCTTCACTTCCCGGCGAAGAAAAGTAATACTATTTATCTCAAAAAAAATACGAAAACGTAATAACCCGCACATTAATCTCCCTTCTTGCATTTTCCTGTCTGGCATCGCTATTAGCTTTACCACAAACAGTATTGTTGTTCACTGCATAAAACAAATCAACATGGAAAACGATCAGCAACAGGAAAACAGGAAAGTCCCATTTGCAAGAATGATCATGGATGATTTTATGTTATTACTATTCCTGGGCGTAACCATTTACGCTATTTTCTACCTGCTATGGGGTGTGATGGAGCTCTCTAACCTGCCGGCTATCCCGGAAGCGATTAAAGAAACCCTGATCAAATAAATCTCTTACCAAAAAACCCTACGTATGAGCTTATTCAGTCCGGCCGAAGGATGGTACTACAAAAAAGTATCCAAAGATGAAAAAATGTGGATGGTCATTGCCCTGCTTCTTTGCATCAGCATGTTCGTATGGATGATCATGTGGCATGTGTACGGAAAACAGAATCCCTCCAGCATTACTTACCGCACCAGCACGGCAGAATATGCAAAGCTGGGGGAAGCCTACACCAAGCAAAATATGATCGGCGTGGATAACGGTATTCCCGTGGTGCGCCCCCGTCC
>CAZREP010000172.1:2141-10981 GCA_964599035.1 uncultured Terrimonas sp.
TGATCCTGCAAAAAGACCAGGCCTATAAATTCCATATCTCCTCCAAAGATGTGGTGCACGGCTTTTCCATACAACCGGTGAATATGAATTTCCAGGTGTACCCGCAATACGATTATGTGCTCGAATTCAAGCCTACGGAAGTGGGGGAATACAAGGTGATCTGCAATGAATTCTGCGGTATCGGGCATCATACCATGATCGGGAAGATGGTAGTGATAGAGAACGAAGAAGACCTGAAATTATACGGCTACGAAAATTTCAAGAAAGCGCCTGATCCGTTGCCGGAAAAAAAGAACGAGCCATTATCGGAAGCTGAGATGGCTTTACTGGGTGAGCAGGTATATACCCTCAAAGGCTGCGGCGCCTGTCATAAAACCGATGGCACCAGCCAGATCGCGCCGGCATGGAACGGACTGTTCGGCAAAGAGGAACACGTAATAGAGAACGGTAAGAAGATCAGCGTTAAAGTGGACGAAGTCTACATAAGAGAATCCATTAAAGACCCGCAGCAAAAAATAACGGTGGGCTTCGAAAACACACCCATGCCGGTATTTCCGGTAACGGATGACGAGATTGAACAACTGATCGCCTACATCAAAACATTAAAAAACTAACCCTAAAACCAGTGCTATGTTTCGTACTTGCGATATAACAGGATTTAAAGTAGATCTCCGGTCGGAAAAGCTTATACGGTATAACGCGGTATTCGCTGTTATTTCCTTATTGCTTGCCGTAACCGCCGCGATATTGCTGGTATTTACACGATACCAGCCGGTGCATCTCCTGGGCGCCGAATGGTATTACCGCTTGGTTACTTTTCACGGTCTGAACGCGCTTATTTTCTGGATCATCTTCTTCGAGATCGCGGGGCTGTATTTCGGCTCCACCGTGGTGCTGAATACCCGGTTTTGCGCTCCAAAGCTGGGATGGGTGGCTTTTGGCTTAATGGTAGCCGGACTGGTGCTGTCTAATATTATTATCCTGATGGGTAAAGCCGATGTGATGCTCACATCCTATACCCCGCTCAAGGCGCATCCGCTCTATTACCTCGGTGTGATCCTTTTTGCGGTGGGGGCATTGCTGGGCGTTATACTATTTTTTGGCAACCTGATGATCGCCAGGAGAGAGAAAGCGTATGGGGAAACGATGCCGCTTTTCACTTACGGCTTAATGACAGCAGCCATCATTGCAGTCATCACCCTTGCTTCCGGAGCGCTTATTTATATCCCTACTTTTTTGTGGTCGCTCGGACTGATAGATAATATTGACCCGGCCATGTACAAGCTCATCTGGTGGGGGCTGGGGCACTCTTCCCAGCAGATCAATGTGGCTGCAATGGTATCCATCTGGTATATGACGTCATTTTTGGCCGTAGGCGGCACTTCCATTAATGAAAGAGTATCAAGATCGGCCTTTGTGCTGTATATCCTCTTCATCTGCCTGGCATCCGCCCATCACCTGCTTACCGACCCCGGCGTAAGCAGCGCATGGAAAGTATGGAATACCAGCTATGCCATGTACCTTGCTGTGCTTGCTTCTATGATACACGCTTTTGCCGTGCCTTCTTCATTTGAATCGGCGCAACGCAGATGGGGTTACAATAAAGGATTGTTCCAATGGCTGTCGAAAGCGCCCTGGGGCAACCCGGCCTTTTCTTCGATCATATTAGCCATCATCGGCTTTGGATTCATCGGCGGCACCACAGGCGTGATCTTTGGTATGGAACAGACCAACATCATTGTACACAACACCATCGCAATACCGGGTCATTTTAAAGGAACGGTGGTCATCGGCACTACCCTTACTTTTATGGGCATCACCTACTATTTGATCCCGCTGATCTTCAGGAGAAAGATCGTGGGCTTCGGGTGGGCTAAATGGCAACCCTGGTTATTCTTTATCGGGATAGCGCTCCTGTCTGTTTCCATGATCGTGCTGGGCCAGTTAGGCGTTCCGCGCCGCCACTGGGACTCCACATTCTCCGGCGGACCGTTCACCTATAATTTCAACCCGGCGGTAGACTTTTTCTGGGCGTTGATGATGTTAGGTGGTTCGCTAGCATTTGCCTCTACTATAATATGGATACTCATCGTGGTGATCTCCGTTTTCTTCGGTCCTAAGGTAAACGGACCGGATGATATGCAGCTCACCATTTCGCCGCTGGCGCCAGCAGCCAAAGCTCATAAAGGATTTGAAGCGCCCGGCACCCTTGTGCTCACCATGTTGTTTTTACTGGTTTTCCTGGCCCTCTTTTTCCTGAACTGGAAATGGCTGGCAGCAACATGGAATGTGAATTAGATCCTACGTCCGAAGAAAAACCAACTGTTCGGAAAATAGGGGTTGACCAAAAAGGTCGTTGAACGTCATTGCGAGGGACCTTTTTGGTCAGCCCCCAACTAACCGGCTGATATGAAATATGTATATATATGGATAGCGTCCCTATGGTTTCTGTTGAGCGGGTTCAATCTCCCCAATGAAAAAAATTTCCTGGCACAGAAAGCGGCGAACATCCGGGTATTCGACGCCACGGGTAGGACCTTTGAGCTTTACTCCCTGCTGGGAAAAAAGCCACTGATCATTTCACCGGTATATACCCGGTGCCATTCCCTCTGCAGCGTGATCAGCAACGGCGTGCAAAAAGCCATCAACGAGCTGGGCACGCTCGGGCAGGACTTTACCATGGTGAGCTTTTCTTTCGACAGCAGCGACAGGCGAATGAACCTGGCCGCCTACGAAAACCGCTGGAAGATGGATGGGGTAAACTGGAAAACTATCTCCGCTTCGGGAGAAGCTATTCAACAACTGCTGTTGTCTATCGGCTACGAATATGATTATGATCCCACAACAAAGGAATTTAACCATCCTTCCATCCTTATCGTTTTAACACCCAGCGGAAAAATATCAAGATTTATCTACGGTGTAAATCCTTCCAAAAAAGATATAAAGCTGGCGGTGATGGAAGCTATGGCAGAAAAAACAAGACCCGGCCTCTTCAAAGGATTTTACCTGCGTTGCTTCGGATACGACCCGGTTTTAAAAACCTATAAGCCGGACTGGCGGTTCATTATATCCACTTCAGCCGGCTTGCTGATGATCAGTCTTGTGAGCGGGCTCTTTATCAAATCCTTTATCGTTTCAAAAAATCAGGATGGATAAGCATACGAATGATAATACAAGCGCAATAATAAAAGAGCGTACCCGCGGACACCGTTTTTTTCAAAAGCTGGCATCCCCATTGGGGAAAATATATGCTACCCACCTCAACCCGCTCTATAACCTGGGTGGCATTGCTATACTGCTCTTTGTGATCGCCTGTATTTCGGGGATCTATATTTTTATTTTTTACAACATCAATCCCCGTCATGCCTGGGATTCGGTGGAAGCGATGTCTGCTAATATCTTCAACGGTTGGATGAGAACGATCCACCGGTACTCATCAGACCTGCTGGTTGTGTTTATTTTGATGCACCTTGTGCATACTTTAGTAACGTCGAAGTTTAAACGACTGGTTTCCTGGATCAGCGGGGTGATCTCTTTCCTGATCGTTGTTATTATAGGAGTAACAGGCTTCATACTGGTATGGGACCAGAAAGCCAAGCTGACAGGTTATCTCACCGCACGGCTCTTTTCAACACTCCCCATCTTCGACCCTTCCATCGCCGGGGCTTTTTTAATGAACGACCTGGATACGGTGGGCGGATTTTTTAAGGTAGCCTTGTTCGGCCATATCGCGTTCTCATTGATAACGGTCATCATCATCTGGATACACGTGCTCCGCATCTCCAAACCTAAAATTTTTCCTCCCAAAAAGCTGATCATATACTGCGTGATCGCTTTGGGTATCATCTCTATCCTGTTTCCCGTAAAAAGCGATCCGCCCGCGCAGGCGTCCAACCTGCCCACGGAAACCACCTTCGACTGGTATTACTATTTCGGTTACTACCTGATGAAGCTGTTCAGCATTAACCAGAACTGGATGATCCTGATCGGCTCGGGAGTGTTGCTTTGTGTCATACCCTATATTATCAAAAGAAAAAACAGGGCGCCTGTTTTTATTGACCTCGACAAATGCGATGCCTGCAATCTTTGCTCCTACGATTGTCCTTATGAAGCCATTGATATGCTTACTAGGAACGGAGCAAGGAAGGCGATCCTGTCGCCCGATAAATGCGTGGGGTGTGGTATCTGCATCGGCTCCTGCGATGAGCATGCGATCAGTCATCCGCAATTCCCCGTGCTCAACCTCGCTCCGCGGGAGAAAGCCGATCTTACGCTTTACAGTTGCAGCTATTTTCCCGATCCGGAAGTGCCGGGTAACCTGGATATCGTTCACTACCGGGTTCCCTGCATAGGCAGCGTAATGCCCAGGGATGTGCAGCAGTTGCTGGAGCATAACAGCCAAAAAGTGGCGCTGCTGAGCTGTGAAGATTGTTATTACCGGCTTGGGAAAACCTGGGCCATCAGCAGGTTCCTGCGAAAAAGAGCACCACTATTTTCCAAAAAATATAATGCCTCTAAACTGAAGTTATTTACCCTAACCCAATACAGCAAAGAAAAGCTACTCGACTTTCTTCAGCAAAATGTTGAAGACGATAAGAACCCCGGGCAAATGGCCGTTGCTGACCATGAAAAAACCAGGCCTTTTCTTGCTGTACTGATCCTCACTGCCTTCTTCGCCCTGATTGTACCGTTAAGCAGCACCGTAGTGCGGTTCTTTAACCCTGCTGAAAAAACATTGTTCGTCAACTTCAAATACATCTCCACTCCGCAGGAATATGAGCAAAACAAATCCCTGGCGAAACACATGCAGTCAACTACCCCGGTGGTAAAAAAAAGGAGCCCTGTAATGCTGAAAATATTTTCATCTCAAAACAATGATCTGATCTTCGAAAAAGAATTCACACCCAGGGGAGTGCGCCAGGATATTGCCATGTTCATCTATACGCAATTCACACTTAAAGAAGATGCGGTAAATATTGAGCTCCAGGAAACCGCATTCCCCGAAAAGCAATACCGGCTAAACCACGTGCAATTAAAAAAGGGCGACGGAACATTTGTTGTATTCAAAGACAATAACCTGGTTTTGGCAGGTGCAAACTGACAGGCATCGCTGTCTTCTTCACGAGCTTTACTTTTACCGCAAAGAACAGGAAGAAGGCACAAAGAACACAAATCACTTATTTCTCTGGACTTTGCAACTATTTTCTTTGTGCCACTTTATGTATCCTTCGAGTCCTTTGTGGTTAACGCTCAAACAGAATTCAACATTCCTGTTTTATTTAAGCATAAAAAGATACTTTTGCACGGTTAATACAAAGGAGAGATGCCAGAGCGGTTGAATGGGACGGTCTCGAAAACCGTTGTACGGGCAACTGTACCCAGGGTTCGAATCCCTGTCTCTCCGCCTTCGCCCGCCGAAGCTTTAGCATAGGCGGGCTTTTTATGAAGTAGTCTCGTCTTTTTTGAGCTTTCCGGTGCGGGCTACGGCGGACAATGTCCGCTTCTGTTTATACAGTATCAATGTGGTATCTTCGCCCGTCGAAGTTTTAACGAAGGCGGGCTTTTTATATCACAATAATTTCATCTTTGCTCCTGACTTTTTTGAGCGGGCTACGGACGCTTGCGCCAGCCCTTTAGCGTCGGCACACGGGTAAAGCCCTCTTTTCCAAAACTTCTACCTACATTGTATTGCAATGTGGTATTCAGGAGCGTGTAAAGCTTGCTTTGCAAAGCGGATGAAAATATTTGTGATCAAGATACGTGCTGTTAGGACGGTCACATCTATAAAATTCAGGATTGTTATCAAAAAACCGTTTGAGCTTGTCCAATTCGTTGTTCAGATGTTCCGTGATATATAATATCCTCAAAATGATGGCGAAAAATACCCATTCACTGCCCTGATAGTTTTTATAACGACTTTTATTCCGCTTTCTAATTCCAGGTAAGGTTTTGGAACATCTAAGTATATCGCTCCAATCAATCCTTCGACCCTGATCATCCCTTTAGCGTCCAAAAACATTGCAGCGTTTCTTTTTTGTTCTTTACAATTTATCAAAATTCCCAGGAACGTTTCGTTTATAAAAGGAGTAGTTTGAATATTCATAACTTAAAATAAATTGTATTACGAAAGTATTTTCGTTCGCTCAAATAGGAAGCCACAGACAAGGCGAGCATTATAACAGCGGTAACCGGAATCCAAACGGGTATTGGCATCGGGTCTCCGGCAGCATAAGAGTGTAACCCGGACAGGTAGTAGTTTACTCCGAAATAAGTAAAGATAATTGTCCAGATCGTCCACATGCCTGCTACGTTAAAAATCCATTTACCCTTTAGCCCCGGAACTATCCTGAAATGCAGGATTGCAGCATAGAAGATTATGGAAATAAATGCCCAGGTTTCTTTTGCATCCCAGCTCCAGTAACGCCCCCAACTCTCATTTGCCCATATTCCACCTAAGAAAGTTCCGGCAGTTAATGCAAACAATCCAATCTCCACAGCCATTTCATTCACAATCGTCAACTCCCGAATGGAGTTCTGAATTTTTGCAGTAGGCTTTATACAGAACATGATTAAAGAGATTACCGAGATGAGCGCAGATAAACCAAAAAAACCATAGCTTGAAGTAATAATGCCTACATGTACCATTAACCAATACGATTTTAATACCGGCTCCAAAGGTGTGATCTGCGGGTCAAGCATGGAACCACCATGTGCAAAGCCCATCATAATCATAGCGACCAATACACCAGCAGCAGGAATAAAAGCATTTCTGTTTTTATAAAGCAATAATCCTGCTAATACGCCAATTGATGAAATGAAAATAATGGCTTCATAGCCATTGCTCCATGGAGCATGACCTGATAAATACCAACGAACACCCAGCCCCACAAACTGTACTGCCAAAGCAAGAACAATTATGCCGAGTAATACTTTAGTCAATACCTGAACCGCACGATTAATTTTAGAACCTGATGATAACACTTCTGCAAAACCAAGTATGATCATTGAAATTCCCAAAAGGCTATAAGCTATCATCAGCCATAAGAAAATATTTGCATGATTGTATAGGATTTCCAGATTAACTTTTGAATCAGATGGAATGATGTCCTTACCCCAGGTTTTTTGAAAATTGCTAATGCTCGTTAATGTTTTATCTGCGTTTTCCCAGTGTCCGGTTTGCAAACTTTGTTTTACGTCATTAAAATAAAGCGCGATAAATGCATAAGCAGCCGAATCAAGTGCCACAGGATTATTTTCAGCGCTATAGAGCCAGCTTCTCCATGTATGTGACGGATCGTTTCTAACCGGGATGATCTTAGTGAAATACCCGTAAATGATATTCCCGAAAATATTATACCGTTCTGTTACATTGATCAGTTCTTTATCATAATTTGATTGCTCTGTTTTACGTTTACTGAATGATGCTTTATATTGATTTTGCAACCTGAATTCGCCTGTGGCGGTATCCATCAAATTGGCAAAAGTTGTATAACCATCTGCATTGGCGCCGGTTTTGTTAGCCAGTTCATCACCGCCTCTTTTGCCTACATATATCATTGGCTGAACAAACCAGTAAGCCGGGTCAAGTTGCATAGACAAGAACCATTGCACAGGGGATAGTCCCTCGTATTTATCTTTTTTATAAATCTTACGCAGCAATTCTAATGTATGCGTATCCATTGGTTTTATTCTGCCTTGAAAGTCCTGAACCAACAGGTGACCAAACTTATCAGCATGGTTTGTATTTATAGCCTTACCACCCAATTCGCCCTGCTTTGAAAGCAGTTCTACCTCCTTTTGAGCATGTGAGGTAGCTGTTTTTTCCTGTACCGGATTTTGAGCATTGGCAAAAGAGATCATTAATATCAAAGGAATTAATGCCACAGCTTTCTTATGTATGTCTTTTAACCGCTGATTCAATTTCCAGATATGAGTTCGCTTCCGAATGAGTGTAAGGAACATCCCAAGGAATAAAAAGAAGTAACCGATATAGCTAATTCTTGTTCCCCACCAGTCTTTATTCACAGAAAGAATAGTACCTGATTCATCGGGGAAATAACCTGCCTGGAAGAATCTATAACCGCTGTAGTCCATAACATTGTTCATGTAAATATGATGTGGCGTTTCTTTTCCATCATCAATAACGGTTACTCTGCTTTCATAAGAAGAAGCATTGTCAGAGCCCGGATAACGGTCTAATTTAAAATCATCGCAACGAAGTGAAAAAGGTGTTGTTATCAATTTTGAACCATAGCCAATCGCAACTTCCAGTTTATTGATATTAGTTTTAGCGCTGTAGGCAGTTATGCCTTTTCCGCCCCGTACTATAACAGTATCTTTTTCATTTCCGCAACTAATTTCCAGCTTCACCATACTCAAAAGATTTTTTTCCGTCATATTGATTTTGTCTCCATTGTAATAAACAATTTTACCGACAACTGCAGGATTGGGTATAATGAAGTTAGTATTATTGATTGTATAAAGCGTTCTGAAACCCAATGAGGTTAACTCATTTGCTTTTATTGTTCCCGATTGTTGCGCCAGTAATGCGGTATTGGTAAATACCCCTGCCTGTTGCCCCTGCATAGACATATACTGCCCGTCTAAAGGCGAATTAATCATTATACTACCGTCTTTTTCTATTAACTGTACCGTTCCCTGAACCGGGTTATTGAAGCTGAATAAAATGCCCCCTATAGTTTTTATCTCACCGCTGAAAATATAATTATGCTCTCTTCCGTCTTGCCCTGTTGTTATGATAGTAAGAATTTTCTGCCCCGAGGTTGTTTTTTGTATAGAATCTTTAGCAAGTGGGATATAGTCAAGAGATTTTATTTTGA
>CAZREP010000173.1:0-10565 GCA_964599035.1 uncultured Terrimonas sp.
AATCAAGGGTCAAATATATTCAAAGTTTATACCATAAAAAATTAAGGGATGAAGAAGGATGTTTCCTCATAGAAGGGCCCAAAATGATAGCAGAGTTCCTAATGCATGCGCCAGGCGATATTCTTTCCCTGTATGCCGTTGAGTTCTGGCTGAACGATAACGCTATGCTGGTGCAGCATATATCTCCGTCGGCTGTTTTTATTATTGACACTTCCGATCTCGAAAAAATTTCATCCCGCAGCACACCCAACCAGGTGCTGGCCATTGTAAAAAAGAAGCGGCAGGAAAATATCATCCCCTCTGGCCTGTTTTTAATGCTGGACGGCATCCAGGATCCCGGCAATTTTGGCACTATTGTTCGCACAGCCGACTGGTTCGGTATCAAAACCATGCTATGCAGTCCCGAATGTGCCGACCTGTATAATCCCAAAGCTGTTCAGTCAACCATGGGCAGCATACTGAGAGTGGATGTAATGTATGCCAGCCTTACCGACTGGTGTAAAGCCAATGAGCACACCGATATTTATGCGGCAACCCTCCACGGCAGATCTGTATACGAATGTTCTCCTGTTTCCGGCGGAGCCATCCTCATAGGCAATGAATCGAAAGGGATCCATCCTCAGTTGCTGGGCTGCTGCAAAGCAAAGATCACCATTCCCCGAGCAGGACATGCAGAATCGCTGAACGCAGCGGTAGCAACCGGTATCATGCTGTCGCACCTGGTAAAGCATTAGCCGTATATCGCTCCCCAAAAAATGCCGTACCTTGGCACGCAAAAACAAGGAATGAACGACATTGACATGGTAATGCAGCATGCGCTGGATGCGTTTAACAGTTACAAGGCCCTCAGCCCGGGAGATCGCGCCGTTTTTTTAAATGAGATCGCCACCGCAATAGAAGCAGCGAGGGAATCGCTTGTTCTCGTGGCACACGAAGAATCAAACCTTCCCCTCCCGCGTTTGAATGGAGAGCTGAGCCGTACCACCAACCAGTTAAAAATGTTTGCCCGTCTTATAGAGGAAGGCAGCTGGGTGGAAGCGGCTATTGATACCGCAGATAAGAACAGGACCCCTCCCAGGCCCGATACCCGTAAAATGTTGCTGCCGGTAGGTCCGGTAGTGATTTTTGGTGCGAGTAATTTTCCCTTTGCTTTTTCTACTGCCGGCGGCGACACCGCAAGCGCCCTTGCTTCAGGCTCATCGGTAGTGATCAAAGGACATTCGGCACATGCCAAAACCTCTCAACTGGTTTTTGAGACTATACAAAAAGCCATAGCAAAATGCGGGGTGCATCAGCATACCGTACAGCATGTGCTGGGGTCGGGAAGCACGGCAGGGAAAGCGCTTGTGGTGCATCCCCACACCAGCGGGGTGGGCTTTACCGGCTCCTTTAGCGGTGGCAGGGCATTATGGGAATATGCCAACCAGCGGGAAACGCCCATCCCCGTTTTTGCAGAAATGAGCAGCATCAATCCCGTAGTGTTTTTGCAGGGTGCGCTGGAGCAGAACGCTGCTGCGTTAGCCAAAACCTATGCGGCATCCATTACCCTCGGTATGGGGCAATTTTGTACCAATCCCGGACTGCTGATCGCTATACAAAGCGAAGCACTAGATGATTTTTTAACCCGGCTGGGTGAAGAGATTGCACAAGTGACCCCGCAAAAGATGCTGCACAGCGGCATCCATGCATCTTACCATAAAGGATTGAATACGGCATTATTGCAAAAAGGAATAGAAAAGGTGGGAGAAGCTGCGCAACAACCCGGCGCAGAAGAAGCTTTCCCCACCGTGGCAAAAGTAAAAGCCGGTATCTTTTTACAGAACCCGCATTTGCGGGAAGAAGTTTTCGGGCCGTATTCCCTGGCGGTTTGCTGCGACAGCAAGAAGGAATTAACCGCTGTACTCCAACAACTGAAAGGGCAGCTCACCACTACCGTTATGGCCACGGATGCAGATATTGTTGCCAACCGCGATATCATTGATCTGCAGACCACACTGGCAGGAAGGATCATCTTAAATGACGTTCCTACAGGGGTTGAAGTATGCGCCAGCATGGTGCACGGGGGACCCTACCCTGCCACTACCGACGGCAGGTTCACTTCAGTGGGCACCACGGCTATAAAGCGCTGGGTGCGGCCGGTTTGCTTCCAGGGCTTTACCAACAGCATGCTGCCTGATGCGCTGAAGAACAGCAACCCCCTGAAGATATGGAGGATCGTGAACAATGAATGGACGAATGCCACTATCGGGCAGTGAACCCGTCAATGTGATCCGCTTCGTATCTTTGCGATGAGTTGAACACCATCAAACAAACAACTATGAGCGGTTATTTCAGCTATCCTTTACCGGCCAACGAGCCGGTATTGAACTATGGACCTGGCAGTCCCGAAAAGATCACCCTGAAAAAAACACTGGCTGAGCTCAAAAAACAAACTGCCGATATCCCTATGTATATCGGCAGTGAAGAAGTGAGAACAGGAAAGAAGGTGGCCATACACCCGCCTCATGAGATCGGCCATATATTGGGGTATTTTCATGAAGGTGAGGAAAAGCATGTTCGGCAGGCTATTGATGCTGCCCTGGCCGCCAAAGCGGCATGGGCAGCTTTAAGCTGGGAGAACAGGGCAAATATTTTCCTGAAGGCTGCCGACTTTATCGCCACCCGGTATCGTTCCCGGATGAACGGCACCACCATGCTCGGACAAAGCAAAAATGTTTATCAGGCTGAAATTGATTCAGCTTGTGAATTAATTGATTTTCTGAGATTTAACGTGCATTACCTAACGGAAATATACAAGCAACAGCCTGTCAGTTCTCCCGGTGTGCATAACCGGATGGAATGGCGCCCCCTGGAAGGATTCGTGCTTGCCGTTACGCCATTTAACTTTACCGCTATCGGTGGCAACCTGCCCACGTCGGCAGCCATGTGCGGCAACGTGGTGGTATGGAAGCCGGCCAACGCCCAGGTTTTTGCCGCGCAGATGTTCATGCGTATTTTAAAAGAAGCAGGGCTTCCCGACGGAGTGATCAACCTGATCTACGTAGACGGTCCTGTGCTCGGAAAGGTTTGCTTTTCCCGCCCCGATTTCGGAGGAGTGCATTTTACTGGCTCTACGGGCGTATTCAACACCATGTGGAAAACCATAGGCGAAAACATTGCTTCCTATAGAAGCTATCCACGCATTGTGGGTGAAACGGGAGGTAAGGATTTTGTGATCGCTCATCAAAGCGCCGATGCTGATGTGGTAGCCACGGCTTTGCTGCGCGGGGCATTCGAATACCAGGGACAAAAATGCTCTGCCGCTTCCCGGGCTTATATCCCCGATAATATTGCCGCAGCAGTGAAAGAAAAGCTGATAGCAGGAATAAACCGCCTTAAAATGGGAACGGTAGAAGACTTTTCCAATTTCATCAACGCGGTTATTGACGAAAAAGCTTTTGATAAAATAAAAAAGTACATCGACAACGCAAAGAAAGATAAAAAAGCAGCGCTGCTGGCCGGTGGTAAATGCGATAAAAGCAAAGGCTATTTTATCCAGCCTGCGCTCATTGAAGCAAAAGACCCTAAGTATGTTACCATGTGCGAAGAGATTTTCGGTCCGGTGTTAACATTATACGTATATCCTGCCAACAGGTTTGAAGAGACGCTCGAACTGGTGGATAAGACTTCACCCTACGGCTTAACGGGTTCCATCATTGCCAGGAGCAGGGACGCTATAGCGCTTGCCACCAACAGGCTGCGTTATGCGGCGGGTAATTTTTATATCAATGACAAACCTACAGGAGCGGTAGTGGGACAACAACCTTTCGGAGGCGCCAGGGGCAGCGGCACCAACGACAAAGCGGGCAGCATGCTTAACCTTTATCGCTGGCTGAGCGCCCGCACTATTAAAGAAACCTTTACCCCGCCGGAAGACTATGCTTATCCGTTTTTAGAAGAAAAATAAGCTACATTCGCTGTCAAAATACTCGTGCATTGAAAATCATTCTCAGTCCTTACCAACTGAACCTGACCATACAACGCCTGGCGTATGAGATCATTGAGCGGCATGACGACTTATCCGGCACCGTGCTGATCGGCATCCAGCCCCGCGGCGTTTTTCTGAGCGACCGGATAGCCGCCCATATCCGGCAGTCATCTGCCGCCTCTGATCTGAAATACGGCAAGCTGGATATCACTTTTTACCGCGATGATGTGCGTAGTGAGCTGCATACAGCCAATAAAACAGATATCCCGTTTTCCCTTGAAAACAAAAAAGTGGTGCTTATAGATGATGTGCTGCACAAAGGAAGAACAATACGGGCAGCACTGGATGCTTTGCTCTCCTTCGGACGTCCCGATAAGGTAGAGCTCTGTGTACTGATCGACCGCCGCTTTAGCCGCGAACTCCCCATACAGCCCGATTATTGCGGCAAGGCCATAGATTCCATTATTTCCCAAAAAGTAAAAGTGGAATGGGATAAGGAAGAAGTGATATTGTATTAAATTGCTACAAACAGGGTAAGATAACGCGGATCAAAACCTACAGCACATTCTCCTCAAACTTTCTGTTATGGAACAGGAACGGAAGCCCAAAAGAAGCCCCTATACCCGTGATGAGCACAACGCCCAATAACAGACCCCTGAATTGCAGGGTCATTGCACGATCTGCAAAACGGTTCACACCTTCTGCTTTCCATGATAAAAAAACAGTGAGCAGGGAAAACAGGATGATAAAAAGCAATTCTCCTTTCCGGGATACCGTAGTGAACGCATAATAAATGAGCCCGATAGCGATAAAAAGAATATTCACGCCAAAGATGATAGAAGCCACATTAATGATAGCTGTTGGCATAAACCCGGTTTCGGCCCGGTAAACAAGATTATAGGTTAGGCAGATAAAGGTGCTTACAATACCTACAAAGAGTCCGGTAAGGAAAGCCTTGGAAAACGGCGTTTGAAAATTTTCGTACTCCATAATGCTTATCTTTTAAAGTGAGGTCTGCTGTAGCACGACATTACCCAATGAAGGCGGCACAAAAGACAACATAAAGTTACAGGATGCATGGGCACTATCCTACCGCCTGCATCTGCTTACATCTCTATCTCCAACCATAATTCAGCCGAAATCCTTGCTTCACAGGCACAACAGCACCTGGTTAATCATATGTTATTAAGCAAAAAAGAAAGTCCTTATTCTCTATCTCCACTGCTTTTTAACCGGGGAATGCTTATGCCATCGTTATATTTTTTATTCGCCCTATTTTCTCTTGCCTAATAAGTGAATAAACATTTTCTGCTTTTTCTAAATATTCGTAAATCGTCAGGCATTTCTCATACAGCATTTTATCGTCTTTGTTCTGCCTGTTCTCAGCAATTAATAAAAGTATGTCTGCAAGTTTGTTTAGGTTTTCGTTGCTTATGCCTTTTTTTGTTTGTAGTGTTTCTATAAAGTTGTCAGTAGGGATGTTAGTCAATTCTTGAATATCAAAGTCTAATTCGCCTTTAAGAGTTTGGTTTGTTATTTCAATGCCGTCTTCTATTTGTCCCTGATTTTTTAGTCCAAGCAAGTAGTAAGATATTTTCCCTAACACTCTTCCAAGTTGCTCAATTAGTCTTTGTAAATAGTCGTGTTGCTCCATTAATTTAATGCTTTCAAGTCATTTTCTGGTTGGTATTGTCTTTTTTGAAATGTGCGATAATTGATTGATGTTGCCAACGAAACGTAATATTGTTTTGCCTGGCCCAACCAATAGGAAGTTGTCCAACAGCGAAATATGCCTTTTCATATCCGTTGAGTTAATATAGTTAAATACTCCTCTAAGTTAGGAAAGAAACAACCGTACCCGAATTAATATTCTGCAGCCAGGCGAGGCAATATACGTTCTTTAAGAGCGTAATATATTATTTATAAAAATTTTACGTTTTTATGCTAAACCCGGTATTGTGAAAAAGACCATTTTTACTTCCATCCTGTATATATGCCTGCAAACCGTTGCTGCACAGACTTCTTTCGACAGCACTGTTGCATTGGTACCGCAGGCAGGCAATATCATTACCACTTCTACCATCATTAAAGTGGAGAACCTGGGCATTAATATCAATTCTGATCTTCCCGAATTAAGACCCACTATATCTGCCGATGGCAATCTTTTATTCTTTATCTGCGAAAATCACCCCGCCAATACAAAATATCGTTCCGTACCCAATTCCCAGGACATATGGTATTCGAAAAGAGATACTTCCGGCAACTGGAGCGAGGCGCGCCATATGCGCTACCCGTTGAATACAGCACATTACAATGCGGTGTACTGGATATCGCCCGACAACAACAGGATGCTGATAAGAGGTGCTTTTACGGAAGGTGCTTTTTTAGGCAAAGGAGTGAGCATGAGCCACCTGCAGCCCGACAGCACCTGGAGTCCGCCCAACATGCTTTATATTAAGCAGTACGAAAAATATGACAGGGGCCGGCAATCCGGCGCTACCATGGCCCACGACGGGCAAACACTTTTGCTGTACATGACTCCGGAAAAAGGAAGTGCGAATAATGATCTGTACGTATGCTTTTTAGCGGCCGATGGTACATGGACGGAACCCAAATCATTAGGAAAGAAAATAAATTTACCGGAATACGATGAAATGACCCCCTACCTGGCAGCAGATGGTATTACCCTTTATTTTAGCAGTAACCGCCCCGGAGGGCTGGGCGATAACGATATCTGGATGACTAAAAGATTAGATAAAACCTGGCAGAAATGGGGCGAGCCGGTGAACCTGGGCAGCCCTATAAATACCCCCGACTGGGATGCCTTTTTTACCCTGGATGCAGGGGGCGAGTATGCCTATTTAACGACCAACCTGGATACTTATGGTGAAAGCGATATTGTACGGGTGAAATTACTGGAGAAAGAAAAACCCAACCCTGTTGTGATGGTAAGCGGCAACGTGTATAATGCAAAAACCAAACAGCCGCTGAGCGCTGCGCTCATATATGAAACCCTGCCCGACGGCACAGAAGCGGGGAATGGGGTGTCGAGTCCTTCAGACGGCGCTTTCAAAATAGTGTTACCTTATGATAAAAACTACCTGATAAGAGCAACCGCAGATAAGTTTTTTGCGCAGTCGGAGAACCTGAACCTGGACTCCCTGGTGAAAGCGGGGTACAGGGAAATCCACAAAGACCTCTATCTTGTTCCTATCGAAATCGGGCAGATAGTACGGCTGAACAATGTATTCTTCGACTTTGATAAATGGAACCTTCGCCCGGAATCATATGTTGAATTAGACAGGGTGGTAAAGCTGCTGAATGAAAATCCTGCCATTGAAATAGAAATGAGCGCCCATACCGACAGCAAAGGCTCGGACGAATATAATTTTACGCTGAGTGATAACAGGGCAAAGTCTGTAAAGGATTATATCCTCTCCAAAGGCATAGCCGAAAGCAGGATCATTTCACAGGGCTACGGCGAAACCCAACCGGTAGCCACCAATGAAACCGACGAGGGCAGGCAGCTCAACAGAAGGGTCGAATTCAAGATCCTTAAGAACTGAATACCACAGAAGGGCTAAAAATCATTAAAGTTCCAGGGACCACGACAAGGTCTTGAAATCATCAAATTGGCGGATTCATCGTTAAATTTTTCTCTCCTTGGGTTCCACTTCAGCGGCCGTTGCAGCTCGTAAGCAATATTGACCGCATTGCAAACGGTAGCTGTTCTATGCCCGATCTCTACATCCGCAACAGGGCGTTTCCTTTTTTTAATGGCATTGATCCAGTCCTGGTAATGGTTATCGCTATAGTACAATTTTTCATCGGACGGCTTTAGCTGCACATTCACAATATTTGCAGGATGGGAACGTAAAAAAGACCGGGATACTTCTATGGTGCCTTCTGTTCCTATAAATTGGATGGCATTCTTCTCTCCCCATTGCTTATGATTGACCACCACTCCGTTATCATAAGAAAAAGACAAGCCGCTTGTAGCGCCGGGCGTGGGAGGCGGATTAAAAGCCACGGGACCGGAATCATCCATATCCAAAGCCCATTGCACAATATCGAACATGTGTGCGCCCCAGTCTGTAATATACCCACCGCCAAAACCTTTGTAGCCACGCCACCATGCCCATGAATTATCTTCGATGGGTGGAGATAATACGGGATTGTAACCCCGGTATAAGGAGGGACCGATCCAGGTATTCCAGTCGAGGTATTCCGGAACAGGCAGGGAAGGCAGATCGCATTCCTTCACCGGCTCTCCTACCGACACATTAATCTCTTTTACCTTTCCTATATAACCGTTCAGCACCAGCTCGCTTGCCTTCCTGAAATACTTCTGGGAACGTTGCATGCTGCCGGTTTGCAGCACCCGCCTGTATTTTCGCACGGCGTCAACCATCGCCCTTCCCTCGGCAATGGTCAATGCAAGCGGCTTTTCGCAATAGATGTCTTTACCGGCTTTGGCCGCATCAATGGTGATCTGCGCATGCCAGTGATCCGGCGTAGCTACCACCACCGCATCGATATCGCTGCGATCCAGTATCTCCCGGTAATGCGCATACGCTGTAACTTCCGCCCCCACTTTCTTTTTATTGGCTGCTTTTGCCAGACTTATAAAATGTTCCAGCTTCTTTTTATCCACGTCGCAGGCAGCCACGGTAATGGTTTCCGGTACGCTTAATATGTTGGTCAGCAATCCCCTCGATTGTTTACCGGTACCGATAAATCCTACGTTTATACGATCATTAGGCGCTATATGGCCTTTACCTCCTAATACATGGCGGGGAACAATGGTAACCGCCGCAGCACCGATCAGGGTATTTTTTATAAATGTTTTCCTGTGCATTGGTTTATGAGTTTGAAATTGAAACATAAATATAACCAGTATCTATATACTGCGATGCAATAACTAACCGTAACAGCCCTACTCCGAAAATAAATTACAATCCAAAATTAACTACTATTATCTTATAAGCTGCTGAAGATAAATTTGTCTGTATCCAAAAATAATTTATATGTGATCGTAAAAGCAAAAGTTGAATTTTATAGGTTGTCGGTAATCATCTATCGTAAAATGTTTGTACGTGAACACCTTTAACGAGTGTTTGATAAACAACACAATACCTTTCTGTTAACTTAGCAAGGCTGCGGATTTGCTCATCGGCTGCATTTGAAGTGAAAGCAAAAAACAGGCGGATGGCTTTGAAACCTACAGGTGCTTCTTTTGAAACACCCAACGTTCCACGAAAATCAAGGTCTCCTTCCGCCCGGATATTTCCATCCTGTATTTCTACGCCTATGGCAGTGGCAACAGCACTTAAGGTAACGCCGGCACAGGCAACCAGCGCTTCCAGGAGCATATCTCCCGAACAAGCCAGTAACCCGTTTCCACCAGTAGCGGGATGCAGTCCTGCTTCCACCAGTGCCTTGCCGGTATGCACTTTGCAGGATATCCCCTCCCCGATCTTTCCTTCAGCTCTTAAAGTAATGCATGCCGTTTCAGGGTCTCGCAGATAGTTTGCTTTTATAGACGCCTGCATCCTTTTTAATTCAGTCGAGTTCATGACTGGTAGATTTTAATGATGTAAAAGCCATGCTATAAATAGCACCTATAAGCCATCTTCATTATTGCCTGTTAAATATACTATGAATTAATTGTATAAACATGCCGAAACTCATAGCCTTAAATTCTGAAATATAAAACCGCTTTCGTATCTTGGTGCCGTGAAGCGGCTTACCGGTATATTGTTACTCTCTGCCCACCTGCTGGCATTTACAGAATGTCACCAGTTGCTGCGTATTCCTTATTTAATGCAGCACTTTCAGCAACATCGTGTGGCCGACCCCGGCATGAGTTTCCGGACCTTCATTAAGATCCATTACCTCAGTCCCCTTACCATTACCGACGACTTTAAGCAGGATCAGCAATTGCCGTTTCGGAATGTAGACTGCCACCTGCTGAACACCACGGTTTGCGTTTATGAGCCGGTCTCCATTAAAATTGCACCTGCTCCCGAAGCGCCTGCAGTATTTTATTGCTATAATGAAATCAACAAGCCGCAGTTTTCCGCCTTTGACATTTTTCAACCCCCACGGCAGGCCTCGCTGATATAGGATCTCTCGCTTTTATTTACAGTATTTACAGGCCAAATTTCTTTACATGTTAAATGCTATCATTCGCTTTTCCGTAAGGAATAAGCTGATCGTAGGGTTATGCACCCTCGCATTATTGATATGGGGTGCCATCAACCTGAAAAATTTACCTATTGACGCTCTTCCGGATATTACCAGCAACCAGGTACAGATCATCACCGTATCTCCTTCTTTAGCTGCACCGGAAGTGGAAAGGCTGATCACCTTCCCCCTGGAACAGGCTAACGCCAATATTCCGGGATTAAAGGAAATGCGCTCGATCTCAAGATTCGGATTATCGGTGATCACCGTTGTATTTAATGATGAAACTGATATCTACTGGGCAAGACAACAGGTGAGTGAGCGGTTGAACATGGCAAGGGAGCAAATACCTTCCGACGCCGGCCATCCTGAACTGGCGCCCGCTACCACAGGTATCGGGGAAATATATCAA
>CAZREP010000174.1:0-10510 GCA_964599035.1 uncultured Terrimonas sp.
CCTGATGTTGCTTTTGTACTACTGTGATTTCAGCAACAGGAAGCCTATTGCAGGCATCCGGTTCATCGAGCTGCATAAATTCCTTTCTTTATATTTGTTTTATGAAGCATAAGCATTTATTCCCGCTTTTATTTTTAGCGATACTGCTGGGGTCCTGCACCGCCACGAAACATACACAGAAAACGAGGTTGAGCTGGGAGGAGGATTTCAACCAGTTGGATGGTTTTGATACGAGCCGGTGGTCGAAAATACCACGGGGTCTATCGGACTGGGACAGGCATATGAGTGATTTTGACAGCTGCTATGCCATGCGGGATGGTAAGCTGGTATTGCGGGGAATTATGAACAACAGTGTTCCGGACGATACAGCACGCTACATAACCGGTGGTATATATACGAAAGACAAAGCAGCTTTTGGATTCGGACGACTTGAAATACGGGCCAAATTAAATGGCGCGCGTGGAGCGTGGCCGGCTTTCTGGATGCTGTCGCAGGGGATGAAATGGCCCGATGGCGGGGAAATTGATATTATGGAAAGGCTGAACTCCGATTCCATTGCCTACCAAACCGTGCATTCATACTATACCTACAATCTTAAGATGAAGGAGCCTAAGCAGGGAGCCACCGGTCGTATTGATCCCAACGGCTTTAATACGTATGCGGTGGAACTGCGTCCCGACAGCCTGGTGTTTTTTATCAACAACAAAAAAACTTTTACCTATCCCCGTATAACAACAGACAAAGAAGGTCAGTTCCCTTTTGATCAATATAAATACTACCTGCTGCTGGATATGCAATTAGGCGGCAGCTGGGTAGGCAAGGTATATACGGAAGACCTGCCTGTTGAAATGGAAATTGACTGGGTGCGGTTTTATGAGTTTAAGCGAAAACGATAGATACTACATACGTTGCGCACGCCACTGGAAATTACCGGTTAAATATGAGAAGGAATATATGCAAAGCTCAGGTTACACTGTTGTATATTACAGTTTCTTAGCAGCCATGGCAACAGTGAAGTTAAAATGCTGAAGAGGATCATGGTAGTAACAGGGAATAAAAACGGAAGTTTTCCTTACTCAAAAAATATACGGATGGTTTGATAAAACAGGCGGTTCTGGAGATGGGCCGATTGTTTTTCGGAGTAGCCCTGCAGGCCAAGCAGTCCCGCGGCATTGCCTTTGTTGATCGCTATTTCGAGGTAGCCGGCAGCATTGAAAAGGGCCAGCTTTTCCCCCTCGGGCACATCGGCATAGGTTTCACTTATTTTTTCGATCACTTCGTCGCGTTTAAAGGCAATGGTAAAGCGCCTGTCTTTGCGCTGCGCTTCAAAGGCTTCCCGGGTGATGTTGATCACTACATTCTCGAAGTGGTCGATGAAGATGATCTGTCCCTCCATCCAGTTCTCGCCCAGCAGCGGGCGCAGCGGGTTCTTTTCCAGGATGTCTATGTCGGGTGTGCCAATGGTATGGATGCCCTGACCAGTGGAGATCGCCTGTATGGTTTCCCCGAAAACGCGTGCAACGTGTAGGGCATTCTTTACCGCGGACTTGTCTATAGGCAATCCGATCACCATTTCGGGTTGCTCTTCGAGGATCATGGTGAGCAGTCCGTTGTCGGCGCATAAAATGTATTGCCTGTTATGGAAGGCGAGGAGCAGATGTTCGTGTGTGTTCTCGAAGAGGTTCACCAGTACGATGTGGAAGGTGAAGTCGGGGAAATGTTTAATGGCGTTGCGGCATACATAGGCAGCCTGGGGGTAGTTGAAAGGGGTGAGGCGGTGGCTGATGTCGGTGAGCGTGCATCCCGGCACGAGCTGCAGCAGCAGGCCTTTGATGGCCCCGGTGAGGTAATCCTTTTGTCCTATGTCTGATGTGAGTGTAATAAAGGGCATGTGCGGCAATGAACAGTGGTATAACTATATTCCTGCAAAAATAAGCCACTGCAGCCGTAAAAAAAGACAGGAGCGCAGGCAACGGTGAAAGAATGCACTCTTCAATTTTTTAAAGTTTGGCAGAATCTCTTTTTCCCTTATTTTTGCACTCCTCAAAACGGGGGGATCCTCTTTTTTGGATGATTCCGTAGCTCAGTTGGTAGAGCAATACACTTTTAATGTATGGGCCCTGGGTTCGAGTCCCAGCGGGATCACAAGAGGGATGCTTAATCAGCATTCCTTTTTTCATTTATAAGCTGTCCATAGCTTACAAAACCATTCACTTTTTACGGGTCAGGTTCAAATCTAATCTTGCAATCACTTGATCTGTTTTTTTACAATACTTTTTGTCGCAGACTTAATGGCTTTTTTAAACCGGGATTATTATACAGGGGTATTAAATGCAGCAGTTTTTACGGAGCCGCTCACCAACAACCGCAAGAATTTTTTGTCATTACAACCAAACCTGTATTAGTTCCTATTCATACCCAAAAGCTAAAAATCAACTTTTGTTATAAAGAACAATGGCGGGAAGAAGATGTTGTCCAAAGGAAAACCGATACCGGATACCTGAAGGTTTCTTCACCGGAATTGACGGCGCTTGATCAAAAGATGCCCGGTACTTTTAAAAAGTATATGCCAGGCCGAGTGAAAACACACGCGGTCTCTCAGACACCCACAGGTAATCTTCTATATCATCTACTTTTGCAAAGCTATGCGCATACCGGAACTGCACGCTAAGCTTATCTAAGAGTATATACTCCGCGCCCACCGCTCCTGCGAGATCGAATTTCTTAAAATGTCCCCATTCGTCTCTTTCTATATTGGACGAAACAAATACCCCAAACTGCGGACCGGCCTCAATAAAAATATTTTTAGCAACGCTATAACGCAGTAATACCGGCAGTTTGACATATCGCATTGAATAGGGCTCGGTGTACTTCTCTCTTTCCCCGCCCACCATATTCATTATCATTGACTCTTTGAAACCCTGTTTTGAAAAAAACAGCTCAGTCTGAAGGGAAAAATCATCAGAAAGCCCGATGGTAGCGAAACCACCCACCTGATAGCCCAGCATAGGTTTAATTTTGAGAGAAGAAAAGGCTTCGCTGCCTCCTCTTTGTATCGTACTCAGCTGTGCTCCTGCTTTCACGCCATAACGCAGGAGCAGGGAGTGTTTCTCCTGGGCCATAACGGTAATGGACAGCATGGTCCCGGCAATCGTCCAGATCATTTTAGCGATCCAATTTTTTTTCATCCTGTTTTGATTTTACATGATTTAAAATATTACTTCACTATACAATCCTATGCAACCCCTGAGTGCTGCATATGTATATATAATGGTCAGGCACCAAAAGTGAACAGGTATACTGTTCATTTCTGAAAAAAACTTTTATCTCCGGTTAGAGAACCAAAGAATGATGCTGATTTTTGAGAAATTTGGTTTGATGTGATCTTGTATCCTTCTTCCCTCCCTCTTACTTCTTCCTTCTCCCGATTGTTTTTAGTGGTACGGGGTCTTCAGCAGCTATAGTGAGCTGCGTAGCAAGTGTAAGACCGCTGCATATATATTCCAGCAGTTCGGCAGGCGCTACGTCAATAGCGAGGGCGATCAGGTATAATTCTTCCGCTCTCAAATGGCTGCGCTCACTGAGCGTGAGCTCGTTGATCCGGGCCCTCGAAAGGCCCGTTTTACGGGCTACCTCGGATTTGTTCACCGACTTTTGAGCCAGATATATTCCCAGCTTTGTCATTGATTATTAGGGTTTTCTATAAATATTACCGGGATGAAAGTAAAAAAATATATAAATACCAACATCCGGTTTGGCAGATTGTAGGAATGGTTGTAAATTGTGTTGGATTTTCTATAATATTTATTGTTTTCTCTATCGTGCTATAATGGAACACCAGAACACTTCTTAGTAATACAGGACGTAGCTCTCAACTCGGGTATACGATTGCATGATCCTCCCGGAAATGAAGACCCGGATGAGCCACATATCAGCTATAGCACTTTTTGTGCTGTGGACAGGTAGCCTTTTATTTTCCCACTAATATGTTCTACATGAAAAAGACCAGCACCAAACCGCCTGAATCCAAGCCCTGTTTTAAATGGCAGGCCGGCGCCTATGCCCGGCATACAACTTATGAGTTTATCATTCCCGATCAGTTCCTCATGCTGTGCCGGCTAATGGATACGCCTCCCCGGGAAGTGATCCTTGATTTCATGGATAACCTTGCCTGCGCCAGTTGGAACAGAGAGAGCAGGGAGATAGCAAAAGCGCATCTCATCAACTATTTTATAGCACACGGTTACGGGCAGCTGCATTACACCGAAACAGAGATCCGGGAGATGTTCCGGGAAATGGATGCCATGGGCATGCTGTTCCCTTCATACGGCAGCATGAAAATGATCGATCTTTATTCAAAATGGAGAAAGAAGCATCATCGCTGCTGGTTTAAGCACTGGTACCACAAACCCCGGCGTAAACTGCCAAAACAACCCAAACCGTGAGTGTAACCTTTCCTGCTACATCATACAAATGACCAATGCATTCACCCTCCATAACAGCCAGCATGAAAAGAAGTCCCAATAAACGTGAACGGTTTCAAAAGCCGTTTGGCTTTTTAAGTCGTGCCAAAGGAAAACCATCAGTTGTATTGCGGGAAATATTCCTGAATTTCCAACCCAAAGACTTCAGCAATGGCTTAAATCGTTGGCAACGCATAGCCTTATCGAACGACCGGAGCGCTTATGATGAAGCCGGTGCGAGGGAAGATCTGATGGATACAACAGCGGCTTTAAAAAAGCTGGTGGGGTGCTGGCATATCATTTTCATTAAAAAATTTTTAAAGAACGGTAAGTCCAAAAGCAAGCCGGAACAACTGCAAAGAAAAATATTGGAGCAGGATGGTATTGTTGATATCCTCACAAAAGCTGAACAGGCAAAGCCAATACTTTTTTTGCATGCGTTTTGCAAGACCTTTGATCGCCGCTATATTGAAACGGAGCTGCTGGATATGCTCGATGCTGTAATTACCTACGATGGTGCACAGGAAAGAGATGAAGGGAACCTGGTATTTTTTTACCAGCACCTGCTTTACCTCGTGAGATTAACTTATAAAGCAGTCAGGGATACAAACTATCGATCAAAACACCGCCATGCATTGTAACCCTAACAGGTGCCGCACACCGGCAGAAGTGTTATATCCTCCGATCAGGCATCCGGTATCTCCGGCTCAACCAGCTTAGCCAGCTTGTCCAGCGAGTCCTGCCAGCCCAGGTAGCACATTTCTACGGGTATGGCAGAAGGAATTCCTTCCTGCGTAATTTTTATTTCTGTGCCCGCAACGGTTTTCCGGAGCCATACGGTAGTGATCATTTCTCCAGGCAGGTTGGCGTTGTCAAATTGATCTGTATATTTCAAAAATTCATTGGGCCTGATCTCCAGGTACTTTCCACCGAATGAATGGCTGTTGGCGGTTGAAAAGTTTTGGAATGACATCCTATAAGAACCTCCTTCCTTTACCTCCATCTGGTGTACGGTACAAAGAAATCCATAAGGAGGCAGCCAGGAGGCGATGGCAGGCGCCTCGGTAAATGCGCGGTATACTTTTTCGGGCGATGTTTTAAGCATCCTGTGCAGAGAAACGCTGTTGCTTGACATAAAATATATTTTAGTTGTCCTACTCGTATGGCTTTTCGGTTCCGCCCGTTTTTGGAGTGGTTGCTGCTCCACTTCCTTTTAATGTAATGTGGGTTAACTTATTTGTTATTTCAACACTCCAAAGATGGTAAGAAGATCCCGTTTGGGCAGAGGCAGTATATGACAATTTAAAGGGGTGTTTCCGCCACAGGAAAAAACTGCATAATTGAATGGGTGATTTAGGATGCAGTTCACGCAGCGAACGCCAAGGAGC
The DNA here is from genome assembly GCA_964599035.1 of uncultured Terrimonas sp. Lineage (GTDB taxonomy): Bacteria > Bacteroidota > Bacteroidia > Chitinophagales > Chitinophagaceae > Agriterribacter. Next base: position 5,852 of record CAZREP010000174.1, read on the forward strand.
AACGACCGCAAAGAATATATCGCCGCGAACGCCGCATCGTTGCGAGCGCTGCGGGAGACCATCACGGGTATACAACTGCTGCCAGGAATATATTATCGCACTTTGCGAACCGGTTATTTCATTCAGTATGATCAATTACTCTGCTTGCGGGTGCTATCGCCGGTAGAGGAGCCCTAATTTTATCGTTCCTGTTTTTTACAAAAGCCGTTTGCGCGGGTGGGGAGCGCTTTTCCTTTGCGGGGTTGCAAAAGCTGATCATGCCTCCTTTTTCATATACCGCAATACCTGCTTTACGGATCTCAGCATATACCTGTTGCTGCGAAGCCTGGTAGCAGATAGTAGTATTGATGCGCAGCCGCCCGGGGATGCAGTTAGGGTTCTCTACCCTAAACCCGTACCACCGGCTCATATCCAGCACAAACTGCCTCAGCGGAACGTTCCTGTAATGCCGGGTTGCCCTGGTCCATATCAGTGCCTGCCTGACATCACTATTTTGTTTAAAAAATATAGAATTCGCTATAGTGTTATTGGTTGTAGAGCAGCTTTTAACAACGGTTTGATCTCCCCGGCAATCCAGTGCTTTGCTGTAAATCCCTTCCCTGCTGAATGTTACGAGACTGCCACTGATAAGCGTGGCTTTGGTATAACCGGGCAGGGCGCATACGGCAAAATCACCCCCAACGGTTTGCAACTGACTGTTGTAGGTTTCTACTATTAGTCTTGGCTTTCCTTTGTCAGGCATTTCAATATGTGCTTCGCCGCTGATCTGCACATAACAGGTATCCTGGTTTACACTGATAAAGGGAAGCTTCAGGGAAGAACCTGCATTAAGGTGGATGGTGATACCGCCCGGCAGTTGAATAATATATTGCCGGTGTGACGTTGTAAGCACTTCCACGAACCGGTCTCTTGTCGTGTCCACAAGCGTTGTTCCCGCCAAACGGGTCAATGCCAGTACGCCCGGTGCTTCCTGGCGGATCCCGATGTTGTGGACCCGTCTAATCAACCCGGTGGAATTGCTGTCGACGGTTAAGTTGTCCGTATCTCCCCAGCGGATGGTACAGGCAAATTCCGATCTCGGTATCCCGTTCCGGGAAGGCATATCCCCGCATCCGCCTGTTGCATTGCTGCCCGGCCATTTTTGGAATATAAAATAGTTGAGCGCCATCACCAGCAGCAGCAACAGGCATGCAGCACCTGCCAGCTTTCCGTATAACAACATTTTTTTATTGCGTTGTATGCGTTGCGCATCGTTGACGATCTTTGCAAAATCCGGCTCCCAGCCTTCTAAAGCATCGCCTGGTTCCAGCTTTCCCATGGCATGCAATACTTCTGCGGTCATGCCGAGCAATTCGTCTTCTTCATATATTTTCCAGCAGGCGTTCAGCCGCTCAAGCTCAATGGCTGTTATAACGCCTTCTATATATTTTTTGATCAGTTCTTTAATATAATCAGGTTTATGGATCATTTTTTCCGGATTTTAAAAGCACTAAATGAAAATTACAGTAGACAACCTCTCCCTGAGGTATTGGTGTATTTTCTTCAGGGCGCTGCCCAGTTGGTTTTTAACGGTTTGCTCGGATGTTCTGCACCGGGAAGCAATTTCTTTATTGCTGACCCCTTCTGTTCTGCTGAGGATAAATACAATTCTTTCTTTAGGACTTAATGTTTCAATAGCCTGTTCAAACAGCTTGTCCAGTTCCTTGCGTTCTATAGCAGCTTCGCTGGTGCTGTCGCTTTTCAGGGACCGTTGTTCCTCTATGGGCTCTGTATAATATTTTTTCTTTTTACGGAGCTTGCTTACCGATATATTATGGGCAATGCGCAGCAACCATAATTCCGGGTCTTTCAGTCCTGCTATTTTTTTACGCTGTATCCATACCGCCTGCAGGGTTTCTGAAATGATATCCTTGATCAGCTCATCATCATTTTGAATGAATTTGCGTATATAGCGCACCAGTATGTCTTTGTACCATTGCGAAATTGTGGCCAGGGATTCGGTGGGATGTTCTCTCAGCTTCCTGAATGCATCAATAGGTTTATGTACCGGTTTTTCTGCCATAATTGTACCGTTTGTTGACAATTCATGATTGAAAACAAGTAATGGATATCTGCGATAAACAAATTCCGAAAAAATCACCCCGGCTATAGTACTAAATCCACTCTTTTGCGAGTATATATGGGAGGAATGTATATAAGGGCAGGAAACCGTAGCAGGTACTGCCAAGGTAGAAAGAATGTTTCAAAAATAAAAGCTATTGCCCGGAAAATGTCCAAATAAGAGAATGATGGGCATTACGGGGAGCTATTGTCTAAGGATTAGTTATATTCCTTAATATAATTATGCAGGGCGCATCTTCAATATGCATGAAATATAACGCTTTGGCATTATAACTTAACTGGTTTCTTTTAGTGTTATGTTTGTGTTGCCCATTCACTTCTTATTTTCGATAATGATATACAGCCATACCCTGACCTATCATTAATGACTTTTGATCTGTCCCATCCCGGTAGGCAGCGACTCCAGATAAGCCACCAGATCGGATATCTCCTGTATATTGAACTGCTTCAGCAAGCCCGGAGGCATCAAAGAAACCGTTTCCGGTTCCACAGATAGGATCTCATTGCGGGGTACACGAACTATAGATCCAGGACCCGTGGCTATCGTTATCGCATCAGGCAACTGCTCTTTAATAACTCCTGTATACGAACCTGTTTTGGTCGTTATTTTAGAGGTCTCATATTCCCTCGCAAAGCTGGCGCTCGGATACAGTATTGCTTCCAATATGTCATGACGTGAACGGATATCGCCGATATTAGACAGATCAGGACCAAATTCTCCTCCCTTTCCTTCCACTGCATGACAGCTGAAGCAGGTAGCCCTCCCAAAGAAAAGCTGTCTCCCTTCTCCAACATCTCCTCTCTTTAGCTGCAACTGCAGGCTCTCCAGCTCCTGCAGCCTCGATGCCTGTTTTTCTTTCAACAGCGTTATCAGTGAACCCGAAGCTGCCTGCACTGGCTGAGGATAAGACGAAAACAACTTTTGCATATCGGTAACAGAAAGATTGTCAAGGCGGTCTTTGGACGCTTCCAGCGCCATGATCAGGGCTTTGCCTGCCGTCTCACTTTGTCCCCCCTTATATGCATTGATCAAATCCGGTAAAAGAAATACATCGGCTGTAGCAACCTGTTCACCCGCAAGAGTGATCAACTGGGTTTCCCCCAGCTTAGCCTGCGTTAAAAGACGTGAAGCCTCCTGCCTTACAGGTGATTCGTTCTTTGGTCCTAAGTAGGAGGAGATCATCTCAAATTCCGCATCACTCAGCTTTGGATCCGACATCAGCCGTGCACCAAGCGCTTTAAGCCTGAAATCTGTGGATGCTTTTGCATCCCCGATGACCCGGTTCAGCTCATTGTTCAATGATGCTATCCTTCTTGATTTGATCGCATTTAGCACCTCCAAACGGGTCTCATGATCCTTATCATGCAGCAAATTACCCAATTGTTTGATCCAGGTGTCGGGCAGCTTGCTCACATCTGCATGCTGGATAACATCCAATAATAATTTTCTTCCCGACAGGACAAGCGCTTTATTGTTTAACTGAGTAGTAACGAACTGCTGCATCTGCGCATCAGCACTGAAGGCGATCATGAGGTTGCGCATAGAAGCCTGCTGGTCGATACTAAGGCTGTCGGCATTAAGATTATGCTTCAAAAAATCTACCACAACATCCGCCCAGTTAAGATGATGCCGGGCTACCCATATACCGGCATTTTGCAGTTGTTCATTTTCACTGTTCAGAAAAGGGGCCAGCTGATCTTTCTTTAAGGGCGAGCCATCCATCTGGTCGAGCGCTATGAGTGCAGCTTTGCGGGTAGAGGTTGACGCATCGGCTAACGCCTGAACCAGTGGCTCAGACTCCTTTAGCGTGATGAGTGCGTAAATAATAGCGTGCTCTACAAAGCGATCATTGGGATTGGAAGATGCCTTTATAAGAGCGCTGACAGCCTGGCTGTCGCCGATCTGTCCCAGTGCAGTAGCCGCCTGGCGACGCACAGGCGCTTCATCTGTTTGCACCAGCTCCATCAGCTTTGCAACCGACCGATGGTCTTTAGACAACCCCAATACCCTGGTAGCTGCTGTGCGTACGATCGCGCTTTTGTCCTCCAGGGCAGTGCGAACGGCATCTATCGCCGCTGCCGGTGTATGGATGCGGTATAGCATAAAAACAGCTGCTGTGCGGGCTTCTTCATTTGCCGAAGAAAGCAGCGTGTTTTTAATTTCTTCTATGGCAGATCCTCCCTTTATCACCAATTGTTCAATGGCCCGGTGGCGTACTGCAGGGCGATCATCCGTTACATACTGCACCAGGTCTTTTGGCGTCATATTGGTAAAATTCAATTTCCGCCCCCAGGGGTCGTCCATCGTTTTAACACCAGTTTTTCTGATGCGGTAGATACCGGCTTTTACTTCCTTCTTCGCTACCACTGAAAGCGGGCACCCGGCAATGAACCATCCCCCTGTATTTACCACCAGCAGGCTGCCGTCGGCATCTTCGAGTACATCAGTAAGATGAATATCGGCGTTGGAGGAAGTTACAAACGGTTCGTCTTTCGTTTGATAGGTAGCGCCTTCGGGCGTAATAAGATGACGCATGA
>CAZREP010000175.1:0-10426 GCA_964599035.1 uncultured Terrimonas sp.
TTTCCGGCGGGTTTTACGGTCTTTATTGAGATTAGTAAGATGATCCATTAAATGCTTTTATATAGGGTGACATATAGTTGTTTGCCTGCTGCCTGCCAACAGTATGATACCCTTCCTACAATCAGCGCCTCCATCTGTCAAACCTGCATGCCTCCTGATTGTATGCTTATAATGCTTTATGCCGCGTAGATATATGATGCGAATATTAATGCATGATTACCGGAATGTTACCAACTGCGTCAGGAAGGCGAATTTAATGCCATTGATTTTTGATAACCAAATTACGCCTCCACTTTTTTTTATTATTTTATATCAACAGGTTTTTACACCTGTTTAACAGACTTTTCCACTTTTATTTTCCATTTATTCACAATTTATCAAAAAAATGCTACCTGCAACAGAAATAATTCACACGCTTTGTGCGTAATAATTCATCTTGTTTTCTTTGGCCGGATTGTGAAGATAACAGTATGGACTTACAGGCTTTTTCAACGCCCCGCGCAATTTAACTATCTTTGCCCCCACTTTGATTTAACCGGTATTGAACTGAAAAGAAGCAATCATTTATATGACCATTAGTTATAACTGGCTTTGCAAATATCTTCCCGTACATATTGCCCCCGAGCAACTGGCTGTTATATTGACCTCATTGGGGCTGGAAGTAGAAAATTTTGAGCAGGTTGAAGAAGTAAAAGGAGGGTTAAAAGGCCTGGTCATAGGGCAGGTACTGGAAACGGAAAAGCATCCCAATGCAGATAAGCTCCGGTTAACCAGGGTAGATACCGGCATGGGAAGCCCGTTACAGATCGTATGTGGGGCACCCAATGTGGCCGCAGGCCAAAAGGTGGTGGTTGCACCTGTGGGCACAACCATTTACCCCTCCGCGGGGGAGCCGCTTACGATGAAAATAGCCACTATCAGGGGCATAGAAAGCCATGGCATGATCTGTGCCGAAGATGAGCTGGGGCTTAGCAACAGCCACGATGGTATTATGGTTTTACGCAACGACGCAACGCCCGGAGCAGCAGCAGCAGACTATTTCGGGCTCCAGAGCGACTGGATCTATGAGATAGGACTTACACCCAACCGCATGGACGCCATGAGCCATTTAGGCGTGGCCAAAGATGTATGCGCTTACCTGAGCGTTCACGACAGCAAAAACTACCCCGTTAAATATCCATACAGCAACGATTTCAAAAAAGACAGGCAGGGTGAACCCATTGAGGTGAAAATAGAGAACCAGGAAGCATGTGAACGTTATAGCGGCGTGCGTATAGATAATGTAACGATCGCGACAAGCCCCGCCTGGCTGCAGCAACGGATCAGGTCTATCGGACTGCGCCCTATCAGCAATATTGTAGACATCACCAATTTTATTCTACATGAAACCGGCCAGCCGCTGCATGCTTTCGATGCCGACCAGATCAGGGGAAATACAGTTATCGTAAAAAATCTCCCCGGGGGTACCCCTTTCATCACCCTGGATGAAAAAGAAAGGAAGTTGCATGCCGACGATCTGATGATATGTAACGGCGAGGGGAAGCCGATGTGTTTCGGAGGAGTATTCGGAGGGTTACATAGCGGCGTAACGGCCGCCACCAAAAATATTTTCCTGGAAAGCGCCTGGTTCAATCCTGTCACCATCCGGAAAACCGCTTTCCGCCACAACCTACGCACCGATGCCGCTGCCCGTTTTGAAAAGGGAACAGATATCAGCAATACGGTAACCGTGCTAAAAAGGGCGGCATTATTGATCAAAGAGCTGGCGGGGGGAGAAATCGTATCAGACATTACAGACGTATATCCAGCACACAGGGAAAAGAAACAGATCACCCTTACCTGGCAATACCTCAGGAAACTGAGCGGCAAAAGCTATTATCCCGATACCGTAAAACAAATCCTTATCCATTCCGGATTTGAAATCATATACGAAGACATAGATAAGATGCGGGTGACAGCGCCTTTCAGCAAACCCGATATTGAGCTGCCTGCGGATATCGTGGAAGAGATCATGCGGATTGACGGATACGATAATGTAGCCATCCCCCCTAATATCACGATCAGCCCATCAATTGAAACTACCGGCTTTGTGCTGGTATTAAAAGAAAAAACAGCCAATTACCTGGTGGGGAACGGCTTCAACGAAATATTTACGAACTCCATCACCAACGACGCCTATTTTAGTGAAGCCACCCTGCAAACCTCGGTAAAGATGCTGAACAGCCTGAGCGCAGAATTGAATATCATGCGGCCTTCAATGCTCGAAACCGGGCTGGAGTGCATGGTACATAATCTTAACCGGAAAAACAATAATCTGCGTTTGTTTGAATTCGGGAAAACTTATCATACCAGTGGCACCGGGAAATACGAAGAAAAGGAGAAATTGTGCCTGTACATCACAGGAATGATCAATGAAGCCTCCTGGAAATCCAAAGAAGATAAAAGCGATTTTTATTATCTGAAAGGAATTGCAGAAAGTATTTTGCAGGTGGCGGGTTTACCGCATTACCACATGGAGCCTGCCGAAGCCGATCACCTTCAATACGGTTTACAGGCAGTGATCAATAAAAACACAATCATAACATTGGGTTTGGCAGCTCCTGCTGTTACAGAACGCTTCAATATCAGGCAACAGGTTTGGTATGCCGAAATAGAATGGGAAAAAATAGGTGCCCTCGCGTCGCAGCAAAAAGCGAGGTATACCGAGATCCCCCGGTTCCCTGCCGTGCAGCGCGACCTCGCTATTGTAGTGGACAAAAAGCTGCCCTACGAAAAAGTAGAGCGTACCCTCAAAAAAGCCGGTATCAAAAAGCTGCAGTCCGTAAAGCTGTTTGACGTATTTGAAAGTGATAAGCTGGGTGCAGGAAAAAAATCTTTTGCCATAAGCTTTACGTTCCTGGATAAGGAAAAGACGCTGACCGATAAGGAAATTGATGATATGATGCAAAAGATCATGCATACCTTTGAACAGGAATTGCCGGCGGAGATCAGGAAATAAGATTACAAAGCAACGCATGTTTGTATGAGCCTTCTTAATGAACATATCGGCCGCGTAAGCGAAAAGCTCCAGTTGCTGCTCAAACAGTATCATGCCCTGCAAAAAGAAAATGAGCGGCTAAAGCAAGAATTGGAGCAGGAGAAGAGCAACGGAAACGAAATGAAGGAAAAGGTCGCACAATTACAACAGCAGGTAGAAATCGCAAAAGTTTATTCGGGCGAGGCGGAGCAGGAAACAAAAAACGAACTGGAAAAACGGATCAACACCTACATCAAAGAAATTGATCAATGCATTGCTTTGCTATCCGGTCAATAGCTTATACCCTTTTCACCAGGCGCATCCGCTGTTCTTCCTCTCCTCCGGAAAGCTCAAGCGTATATACTCCATAGGGCAGATCATTAAGGCCTCGCCAGCAAAAAGATTTTTGTACAGGTTCTACTTCGGTTTCAAACATACTGCACACTTTTCCTTTGTCATCTTTGAGCACACCCCTTAAAGAGGAGGCGGGGACATTATTCAACTCAAAGACCAGGGTATCAATAAACACCGGGGATTTCAGCTTTGCAAACATCTGGAAAGGTTTTCGGTTTTAGAATTCAGGGTCATACCTTTATATTTAATTGCCTTAAATTGTTAGAATGCAACAGTGTTGATTGCCTGTTGATAAAGTGTGAATAAAATTAATATTAATATTCAGCATATGCAAGCACTTATAGTAATAAATATCAATATTGGTGACCGGACCTACAGGATCAAAGTAGCCCCGGAAGACGAAGAACAGGTTAGGAAAACCATTAAGATCATCAACGATAAGATCATAGAATTTAAGACGGAATTTGCCGGTAAGGATATGCAGGACTATGTATCCATGGTGCTGCTGTGGTACGCAACGCAGCTACAGAGCGGAAAATCAACGGTTTTGGAAAAAGACCTTACGGAAGCGCTTTCAAAAATAGAAGGGCAGCTCAATAAAACCCTGGGGTTATAAAGCCCCGGCCACAGCTCTGTTGCACCACTGTTCCTGTGGCTCCGGCAGTAGTCACAGCCTGCTTCTCCCCGCCCTACGGCATATTTATTTTACCAAACATCAATACAAAAAAGCGTTGCTCTTTCTTCACAGAGCAACGCTTTGAAGCCGGTCTTATCAATCACTATCAATTCGTGGAAAATCTTGTCCATCCCTTATGCCAGCCCGCATATTCGCCCGCAGGAGCAATAGCACCAATAAAATCAACCTTTGTTATAAAAGAATTATCAGCAACAAGAGGGTCATCAAAAGTAGTATACACATTTCCCGGCCGGTCTACCAGCACGGAAGCTGAGTTTCCAAAAGGTATAAAATCGGGGCTCACATAATCAAACGGACGTGTATACAGGTTATCGGCTTTTTCAAGTATCCTGTTTTTAAATGCCGGCGTGTTGAACCAGTTCGATATTGTTTCGCGCGTAGCCCCGGTAACATCCGTGTTGCTCCCCTTGGCATATTCTACGGGCGTTTTGCAACCGGCAATGATCACGGATTTTATTCTGAGGTTCCCATCAGTGATATTTCTGTCGGTAGCCCTACCAGTAGTGGCATCAATCAGCAATCCGGTAGGCCAACCTAAGAATACGGAATTGAAGATCGAAATAGAAGAGTTTCTCCTGATCTGTACGGCGCCTAAATAATTGCTGTTCCCATTGTTATTTAAGGTTTCCAACGGCCCTACAGAGGTAACATTAGAAAAAACGGCTTTGGTCTGGGGCTTTATATCGGTGCCTGAGGAATTATTATCACTTTCAAACGACTCCGATTTTGAAATATCCGCGATCAACGAATCACGTATGATCAAGCCAAACTGCACGGTTCCGCTGAAGCCGTTATCGGTATCAAAATCGTCGTCCTGGGTTTTATAGGCGATAAGGTATTTGCAGTTAACAGTGCCCCCAAACCATTCAAATGCATCGTCTTTGGCATAGCTTACCTGTATATGATCTATCGTGGTGCCCCTGCCCACTGCGGCAAGCGTAAGGGAATTCACTTCCTTGTCGGGTTGATAAGCATACCCGGCATATTCGATACGAACATATTGCAGCGTTCCGCTATTGTCATCATCATCCGGATGTTCGCCACCGCCGGCCAGTCCGTCACCATTGGCATTATTAATACCCCCCTCTACCTCCAGAATACCCTTTCCGCCCCCGGTGCCCGTAAATTCTGAGTTAACGCCTGCTTTTCCGCATATCACAATACCACCCCAGTCGCCCGACCGGGGATCAGGAGATGAGCTGGTAAATACAATAGGCTCATCCTGGGTGCCTTTGGCGTCAATTTTCCCACCCCGGCAAATGATGAGTGCCGCCACATTCGCCCCTTTATAATCTCCTTTTACCACTGCTCCGGCTTCAACAGTCAGGGTCACACCACTTGTGATATATACCAATCCCGACAACATATTTTCATCGCCTTTTTTAAGGGTAACGTTTTCCGTGATCCGGCCAGTTAGTGTAACGGTTGATCCCTTCCCGTTGCCACCTCCATTACCATTGTTATTTCCATTGCCGTCCACTTCAATTTTGCGGCATCCTGCTATTACCGTTAAAACAGCTACAGCAGCCAATAATATTACCTTTTTCATGTATTGCTCTTTTTTTGTTTTATAAAGAATGAAATGCAGCTTACAGTGCATAGCCGAATGTTAGTCCGAATGTGGTGCCCCATTTCCTGGAAAACCGTATAGGATCCCCGCCCTTCTGGAAGCTTGTTTTATCATCCGTATTCTGGTAGAAGTATTGCGTTTGGTTCAGTATATCGGCAATATTCAGGCGTATCTCTCCTTTCCTTTTGATCACTTTTTTACTTATCTGGAAATCCAGCAGCGGCCTCGGCGCTTCATATATATCCGGAGAACCGGCCCCCGCAGAAATATCGCCTACAAGATATATCCGCTCTCCTACCTGGTTAAACAGTAAGGTAGCAGTAAGTCCCTGTTCCTGCCAGTCGTACATCAGTCCCAGGTTTACGGTATAGGGCGATTGACCCTGGAGCGGCCTGTCTAGGTCAAAAATTTTATCGGTAACCCGGCTGTATATGTAAGCTGCATTTGCCTGGAAAGTGAAATTCCTCAACGCCGGGGTAAAATCAAGCTGCCTGCGAAACTCCAGCTCAGCACCGTAAGATTGCGCTTTTTCGGTATTCTTAAAATTGAATGTGCTGGCGCCTCCGCTGCTTTCATTGAACATCTGCTCAATGGGGTCGGCAAAGTGCTTATAAAAAACACCTATCGAAAATACTTCACCGGAGCGCGGATACAGCTCGTAGCGCAGATCGAAGTTGCTGACTTTTGTGCGTTTAAGTTCAGGATTTCCCTGTACCGATGCATTCAGCTCAAAATCGTACAGGTTCAAAAATGCCAGCTCTCTCAGTTCCGGGCGTATAACCGTTTGCGATGCAGATAAGCGCAGATTTGTTTTGGTGGAAAGCCTGTAGGTAGCGTTTAATCCGGGCAGAAAATCATTTACCCGTAAATGGGTAAAGCGGGGATCGCTTTTGCGTGTGCTGCCTACCAACTGGTCATAATTTTCAACCCTCACACCCCACACCACCCTCAGCCCGCGTGTGAACTGGTTATCAAACTGCAGATAGCCTGCATTTAAGATCGTATTGGCTAAATAACGGAAATTGGTTCCTTTGATCATATCAAAAGCAAGCTGTTTGCTGTTGCTTGCACCATCTCCAAAATGCTCCGGGGAAAATACTTCATCCGCTGGCAACTTGCGCAACACAGGGTTATCTACAGGCAGATAAATGGCAAAGGGCTTGGCGTCGTACAGCCGGTCTTTTATCTGGAGAAAATATCCGCCTTTCACTGCCTGTTTCTGCCCAAAGAGACCGAAGTTATAATTCAGGTCGCCCCCGGCGGAATAGATATAATCATTTAATTGCTGGTACAAACGACTTCCGCTTTCCTGGGAAAGTGAATTGCCCATTGACAATAAATAGGGATCGTTTGTGCCTGCCGTTCTTGTGTACAATTGCCGTCTCTGGTCGGGCGTGTAGGCATCAAGGATATTGAAAGCGCCGTACCATTTCAGCTTCAGTGGGGAGGCCAAGCTATGCTCCCCGGTAGCCTGTACCGTAAAAAAAGTGCTCTGCCTGAACTTTATTTCAGTACCATATACATCGTCGTTACGCACATTGCTTATACCTGAACGCTGTGTGATGTAATTGGTGGTATTCACATTCAACAGGGATCTTATGGCAATTTTGTTCAGGGGATCAACCTGCACAGTTAAGCCACCCATTGCTCCCCAGCTTATATCCTGTGCATACCTGTCGTCGTTATAATCATAGTCTATGGAAACATTTTGCCCGGTAACAGTGTTGGAACGGTTAACCAGTTTCTGGAAGCGATTGCTCTTATTATACAAGAGGCTCAGCACGCCGCCTACTTTTTTACCCAAAACCGTTTTATTTATTCCACCGTTGGCCTGAAAAGAAACATTGAGGGGGGCTTTCCCCTGCTTTCCTGTCCAGTCATTTTTCATTTCCTTTCCAATAGCCGTTTTCTCCGCTGCAGAAAGCCCGTCAAACAATGTTTTAGTGGTATAGGAAGAAGGCAGGTTTCTGTAGCCGTCGTCTACACCCAGCCAGTCGGTTTTTCCACCCGGTACTTTATAAAAATCCCGGCCAAGAGTTTGAACATTAAAGCCCGTGCCGGCCTGTACGCTAAAAAAATCTTTTGCGGGCATATCCCTAGTGTTGATTTGTATCAGTCCGCCGGCCCATTCCCCCGGAAGCTCCGGTATAAATGCCTTATTGATTACAATATTATCCACTATTTGCGCAGGGAACATGTCAAATGAAAACGTTTTGCGGTCGGGCTCGGTGCTGGTAAGCAAAATGCCGTTCAGCATTGCCTGGTTATACCGGTCTGCCAGCCCTCTTACCACCACAAAGCGCCCTTCCTGCAGGCTTAGTCCTGGTATTCTCTTCAATATTTCTCCTGTATTTTTATCCGGGCTGCGGCGTATGGATTCTGCCGAAATTATGGAAGCCACCGTATTGGTATTTTTCTGGAACTGCAATGCTGAAGAAACGGTCTCCATCCGGGCGCTCGTTTTTTTTGCAGTAACCACTACTCCTTCCATCTCTCCGGACCTTACACTTAATACGATATTCATTTCATTTACTCCTCCGCTCACCACTTCCACATCTGTTATGTTTTTGGATTCATATCCAACCGCCGAAAATTCCAGCTCATATTTCTTTCCGGGGGTAAGGAGTAAAGTATACTGTCCGTCTATACCTGTAACAGTACCTCCTTTTGTTCCGATAATCTTAACAGAGCCCCCCGAAACCGGTTCATTTCTTTCATTGATCACTCTGCCCGTTAAAGGAGCGGTTTGGGCGTGGATTAATGAGAAAGACAAAACAGCAACAAGCATTGCACCGCAGGACCTGACCATTCTTTGCATACCTGAATTTTGGGCAAAGGAACAGTCCGGCTGTTAACTCAGGGTTAAAGCAATATTATCAATATGTTGTGTTGAGGTTAGCGGAATATGAACAACAGGGATGGATCCGGAGCATAAGAGATCGCATGTTAAGAAATTATTAACTCTTGGAATCAGGGATAGGCAGAAAATGATACCTTTACTTTTGCGCAAAGTTTCGGTTATGATCAATTCTATAATGAAGATCTTTCTGCCCAAAGACAGGGTTTTTTACCAGTTGTTTGAAGAAGTTGCCGTTAAAGTGCTGGAAATGGCCCGGAAATTAAAGGAAGTGGTCCATGAGCCTGATTATGATAAAAGATCGGCTATCGCTTCCCAGATTGAAGAACTGGAACATGTAAACGATGATCTCACCCACAAAATATTCACCGAATTAGGCAGGAACTTCATTACGCCCTTCGACCGCGAAGACATTCATTACCTGGCATCTGCTTTGGATGATATCGCCGACTATATTTTTGCCTCCTCTAAAAAGATCAAATTTTACAGGGTCAATCCCAATGACCAGGGCATGCAGAAGTTCACCGAGCTGATCGTTCAGGCATGCGAGCACATTAAAGTGGCTGTTCATGAATTGCGCGACATGAAGAATCTCCGGAAGATCACTGAATCACTTGTAAAAATAAACAGCATTGAGAACCAGGCAGACGATATTTTTGATATGAGCATCGAACGCCTGTTTGCCACAGAATTAGATGCTAAGGAAGTCATAAAGAAAAGGGAAATCTACCAGGCCATGGAGATCACAACGGATAAATGTGAAGACGCCGCCAACGTAATTGAATCCATTATAGTTAAATATGCATAATGTTTGAGAGTTTGAAGTTTTCCCTTTCTCCCATTGCCAGATTTTCAAACCAGGATGTATGACCTTATTAGTTGTAATTATTATTTTAGCACTGCTGTTTGACTACATTAACGGATTTCACGACGCCGCCAATTCCATAGCCACCATCGTTTCTACCAAAGTGCTCACCCCTTTCCAGGCAGTATTATGGGCGGCACTGTTCAACTTTGCGGCATTTTTTATTTTTAAGGATCACGGTGTAGCCAATACCATTGCCAAAACGGTAAAGGAAAGTTATATTACCCTCCAGGTAGTGCTGGCCGGCTTGTCGGCCGCCATTATATGGAACCTGATTACCTGGTGGTTTGGCATACCTTCCTCTTCCTCACATACGCTTATCGGCGGATTTGCCGGTGCGGCTATTGCCCATGCCGGCTTTTACGCTATTAATATGGCCCCTGTTCTGCAGATCGTGGTGTTTATATTTTTGGCGCCGTTGCTCGGCATGGTTATGGCACTTATTATTTCCCTCTGGTTCATTAACGCTTTCCGGAAAAGCATCCTGCCGAAGCTCTTTTCCATAGTACTTATATTGCTTACGGTATTTGCCCTTTGGCAGACCATGGAGTTCGACCCTAACCATTTGAAATCGCATTACGAGCATTATGTACTGAAAGTGATCTTTCATTCCCACAATTTTAAGCTGGTGCTGGTGGGCTTCATTCTAATCATCATGTGCCTGTTCACGCTATACCTGAGCAGGCTGAATGCGCACCGCTCAACCATATGGTTTAAAAGGCTGCAACTGGTGTCCTCAGCCGCATTCAGCATTGGCCATGGCGGCAATGACGCACAAAAAGTTATGGGTATTATCACCGTGGCGCTCATTTCACATGGCAGTATCACCACTTTTGAGGAAATGCCTTACTGGGTGCCCATAGCCTGCTATACCGCCATAGCGCTGGGTACATTAAGCGGGGGATGGAAAATTGTAAAGACCATGGGCAGCCGTATTACCAAGGTAACGCCCTTCGAAGGGGTTGCCGCAGAAACAGCAGGCGCTATCACCCTTTTCGTTACCGAGCATCTCAAAATACCCGTAAGCACCACCCATACCATCGCGGGCGCTATCATGGGGGTAGGCG
>CAZREP010000176.1:0-10242 GCA_964599035.1 uncultured Terrimonas sp.
CCCCACTACCGCGACCTGAGCCCGCAGGAAGAATGGGAGCTGCTTGAAAATCATTACAACCGCGTAACCGATACCTGCATCCCCGAAGAAGAGGCTTTCCGGAGGATACAACAGCATATCGCTAAAATATGGAAGGATGCAGAGGCTAAGGGCGAGCGCTATTTTCCGCATGAATATATGTACAAGCTGCTGCTGAGCGGTGTGCTGGAACAATACTATGAAATTGATCCGAAAGACAGCTGGATGCTGGCCGCAGCTCAGAAAAACATCCCCATTGTGGTGCCGGGATGGGAAGACAGCACCATGGGGAATATCTTTGCTTCTTACGTTATTAAACAGGAATTAAAAGCCACCACCATGAAAAGCGGTATTGAATACATGGTATGGCTTACCGACTGGTATCGTAATAACAGTGGCGGTAAAGGAGTGGGGTTCTTCCAGATCGGTGGCGGCATTGCCGGGGATTTCCCGATCTGCGTGGTGCCGATGATGTACCAGGACCTGGAATGGCATGACGTGCCCTTCTGGAGCTATTTCTGCCAGATCAGCGATTCCACCACTTCTTATGGCTCCTATTCAGGCGCCGTGCCCAATGAAAAGATCACCTGGGGAAAATTAGATATCCATACGCCAAAATTTATCGTGGAAAGCGATGCCACCATTGTAGCTCCGCTGATATTTGCCTGGCTGCTGGGATGGTAAAGAGAACAATAGATCAACCATAGCAAATGGCACCAACTAAAAAGATACTGGTGATCTGTGGCAGCACAAGAAAAACATCTTCCAATCTCCATCTCATTAAAGCCATTGAAAAATTATATGGCAATCAACTCACTTTTACCCTTTACGAGGGCTTATTGCAACTGCCGCAATTCAACCCCGATGATGATACGGAAACACCTCCTATACCGGTAGCAGCCATGCGAAAACAGGTAAGAGATGCCGACGGCATACTGATCTGCACACCGGAATATGCTATGGGCGTGCCGGGTAGCCTGAAAAATTTACTGGACTGGACAGTTTCTTCTTCCGATTTTTCAAATAAGCCTGTTGCAGCCATTACCGCGTCTTTATCCGGACAAAAAGCGCATCTGTCTTTATTAAGCACGCTCCGCGTAATTGAAGCCAGGGTTGAAGATGATATGCAACTGCTGATCCCTTTCATTAAAACAAAAGTGAACGGCCGGGAGGAGATCACCGATGAAGCCACGTTAAAAGAAGTGAAGAGAACGATGAATGCACTGATCGTTGCTTTGTCTTCATAGAAGAATATTGCAGGATAACTATAAAACCACTGTGGGGGATGATTACCAAGGTCTTCGATTCCATACAATGACCGGTTGTGAAGGTCTAGTCGGAAAGGTGTTTTCTTTGTTACTTTGTGGAAAAAGTAATCAAAAGCCCCGCCTGAACGGACTTCAGATCGGGCAGACAAAGAAAACTACGTTGCGTCGCTGCTTCCCTGCGTACGCTGCGAGCAATAATTATAGGCAAGCGATCAGGCGATAAACTAACGCCATTGCATCAACGCCGAGTTCAACACCTGCTCCACCCGCCACCTGGGCTTATGAAAATAGATCATGCCATGACCGGGCAGCATGATATCTGTATCTACCCTGGCAAAACGCCGCAGCGATGCTATATATATTTTTTTATCAAAGTCAATAGAGCCGTCCCAGCCGAAATCACCCACCATCAGGGTACCGATCACATCTCCGCTGATCACCAGCTTTTTCCCGGTCCATTCAAATAAAAAGGCAGTGCAGCCCATGCTGTGACCAGGCAAATGCATTACTTCCATTTCCACGCCGAGCAGGCTAAGTTGCTCTCCATCCTTCACCAGGCGGTCAACTGTTACAGGTGTAAAGGTTTTATGGTATAAGTAGCCACAGCAGCGCTCATCTCCTGAAGCAACAGCATCTGCCGTTTCACCAATAGCCACCAGCCTCACCCCTCTTCTTTTAAGAATATGCGCCCCTCCGGCATGATCATAATGCGGATGAGTAAGCACGCAATACCGTATATCGTCGGGCGACAGATCCCAATACCGCATATTCTCAAATATTTGATCCATTGTATCGCCACAACCACAGTCAAACATGATCAACCCCTCCGCCGTTTTTAAAATATACGAATTGCCATCATTCCACAATGCACCCTGAAGATCAAAGGTGACGCCGTTAATGTCCCCACCCACCTGGAAAAGATCTTTTAAAACCTGCATAGCTTTTATTTATAACGAGAAAAATAATATGTATAAATACTGCATGAGCTCAAAGTTTGGCACACTGTTGTAAGATAGTATAGAAAAAGGAAGCATGAAAAAGAAAAGATCGCAACCATACCCCCCGTATGCGAACAAAAAAACAAAAGCATTAAAAAAAGAAGACATCCCGCAAAATCCCGACAGCCGTATTGACCAGGATTTCCCGGGGTTTCCACATGCGCCGGCCAAAGAAGAGGCCATTCATCCTAAAACCGACACACAGAAAAAGACAGCTGCCCTGCACCAAAAAGATGGAGAGAAATGATTATGCTTTAATTTCAGTGTATGGTATCACCCCGGCTTTTTATGCCTAGCTTCCTCTTTGCGATCCGGTATTGGCTTGTTTGCTTACAAAACCCGTGGTTTTAGGTTTTTGTATGAATTTAGATCCCTGGTTGTTGGCCAGGTTGGCTTTTTTATTTCCTTTTTTCCTGCCCTTGTTGTTTTGTTGATTCAGCAACGACATAGTGATTATTTTATATAAAGATACGCCTTATGATGCATTTCGTATTTTATTAAAAGCTAAAAAAGACAGGATGAAAGTGCGGGTAATTTATTCTACAGGCTCCTAAATATTTCAACACAGGCATGCGATAGCGGGTATGACATGATTTGTGAATTTTTAAAAAAGATAAGCGGTTTTCAGGAATTAAAAATATTCACAATAAAACAGAAGACAGGAATAAAGACATGGAATAAGGTTACACCCTCATCATGTCGGGCTGCCAGTTTTTAATTGCCTGCTTAATAGCATCGGGAGACAGCTCTTCCGTTAATACGCGCTGTATAAGCGGTATCAATTCTTCATCAGAAGCAAAGCGCAATGCGGCCAGTTGGTTAAAGCTGAGCCGGTGTTCTATATTTTCTAAACGTTGCTGTGTAAGCTGGTAATAGCGTAGCCGCATTTCCAGCCGAACGATACGGTTCTGACAGGTAAGTGCATAATGCTGCCTCATCATAAAACTTAGCCAGCCGGTCATCGTGGTCAACAAAGTAGCCATTACCCACAACGATTTATCGGCATCATCAAGCCATATTCCGCGGATACCGATAAAAAGCAAAAGTATAACGACAGGGTAAAAAATAAAATGATGTGGTGGGTAATAGCGCACATGGTTGGTATACTGCTGCGTTTTCATATTGCTTTTATTAAATGATACAGGACACAAATTAGATATTTTTTCATTGTGGGGAGATCATAAAAGACATTGGGCGTATTTCACACTTCCGCCCCGGCATAGTAGCACGGCGAAGAATAGTCCAAGCCTATTTTCTTTGTGATCCCTGC
This sequence comes from uncultured Terrimonas sp., assembly GCA_964599035.1. GTDB lineage: Bacteria > Bacteroidota > Bacteroidia > Chitinophagales > Chitinophagaceae > Agriterribacter. The sequence goes on from CAZREP010000176.1 coordinate 3,555, forward strand.
TTCTTTGCGTTCGTTGCGTGAAACCTTTTTTAATAACGCCGTGATTATCGTGGGAAATTGTATATTTATTTTCCGGGGAGCATACGACAATCCTTTATGAACATCCCGTCTGCCAATATAATAGTATATAGCTGTTGTACACACCAGCAGCTCTCATTTTTATAAATCATTGATATGTCATCGCGCCGAGATTTCTTACAAAAGCTGTCTATCGGGCTAAGTGCAGCAGCATTAACGCCGTTGTCTTCCCCTGCTTCTGTTTTTGCAGACCCCGGAAAGCCAGATAAGCAACTCCGCGTAGCATTGATGGGCCTGGGAGGATATGCCAATATTGTAGCCAGGGCAATGAAGGAATGCAAGCGGGCTGTGCTTACAGGTATTGTTACGGGAACACCATCCAAAATAGCCACCTGGAAAGCGAATTACGGCATACCGGATAAAAACGTATACAGCTACGATACGCTTCACACCATTGCCGGTAACCCCGATATAGACCTGGTATATGTTACCACGCCCAATTCCCTGCATCACAGGCATGTGCTGCAGGTTGCCGCGGCAGGTAAACATGTGATCTGCGAGAAGCCGGTGGCTGATAATGCACAGCAGGCAAGGGAAATGATCGCTGCCTGTAAAAAAGCCGGTGTTAAGTTCTATGTAGGATACCGTCTGCATTTTGAGCCGCATACCCGTGAGCTGGTACGCATGCGTAAAGCCGGGGAATTTGGCAACATTATGCATGTAAATAACTATATGGGGTTTAAGATCGGCGACCCTAATCAATGGCGGTTGAAAAAAGCATTGGCAGGCGGAGGCGCCATGATGGATGTGGGGATATACGCACTCAATGGCGCACGGTATGCCACGGGCGAAGAGCCGGTTTGGGTAACCGCCCAGGAAACCAAAACAGATATGGTAAAGTTTGCGGAAGTAGACGAAACGGTCACTTTCCAGTTAGGCTTTCCCAGTGGGGCTCTTGCTTCCTGCGGAACTACCTATAACTTTAATAATTATGAAAGACTTTATCTGATCGGTGATAAAGGCTTTGCCGAACTCAGTCCCGCTTTCGGCTATGGCCCTATAAGAGGCAGAACGCACCTGGGCCCCCTGAGCCAGCCGGTCGTTACCCACCAGGCAGCACAAATGGACGGTTTGGCGGATTGCATCCTTAATGGTACACCCGATCCCGGTATGACCGGTGAAGAAGGGCTGAAAGATATGCTGGTGATTGACGCAGTATATGAATCACTGCGAAAAAACGGAGAGAAAGTCTTCCTCCGGAAAAATTAAAACCGCACCTGAAAGAGGCGCGGTTCAATCATTTGAAATCTTGTCAGAGGTTGAAAGCAACTGATCTTGGTTTTTAAAGGGTACTGACCGGACTTCATGGCTTTCTTCAAAGGATTGGGATCAAAGGGTCAGACATAGGTGTTCAGGTTTTCTCAGGGATTGGGTTTTACTTTCCAGGGTTCAGGATCAGGGATCGGGGCGATTTTCCAGTGGTTTCAGGTAGTGTTCGTCATCGGGTTAATGTCATCAACTATAACAATACAAATATCTAAACCACCGGGCAGCTTTAAAATTTAATTCGCTCAAACATGACTTTACTTCGATAACAGGCAAAAAACTTTCGATAAATCAATAACATAAAATAAAACCGGTTAAGCATGGCCTAACCGGTTCTTTTGTTTTTATTACAGCTGTTTACTTATAACTTCCTGATCTTGATATTTTTATACCACACTTCATTGCCATGATCCTGCAGCACAATATGACCGGACCGGAATTTGGCAAAATCTTCCATGTCTTTGAACTTGCTGCCTGCCACAAGACTGTTCCAGTTATTATCCCACAACGTGGTTGATACTACCCTGACACCGTTTTGCCAAAGCTCAAGCTTAGCATCTTTCAGTTTGATTTTTACTGCATTCCATTCCCCGGCCGGTTTCACATTTTCGGGAACACTCGTGATCAGGTCGTACAGGTCACCGGCGCGGTGCTTTATGATCTTCGCATCGGGGTGCCCGTTATTATCCAGCACCTGCATTTCGGGACCCGTATAATGGGCATATTTATATTGGGGGTCTTCCTTTACCAGGAACATGATACCACTGTTGCCATTAGGTGAGATCTTCCATTCAAGCTTTAATTCGAAATCGCCAAATACGTCATTGGTAACTGCATCCCCTCCGTCTTCCCTGTTCGCTCTCTTACTCAGGTGAAATGCGTCGTCTTCCACATTCCATGCGCGGCCTAACTGCGGCTTGTTAAAGGAGTGCCAGCCATTGGTAGTAGTTCCGTCGAACAGCAACTGCCAGCCCAGCTTTTTTTCTTTGTTGGTAAGGGTATTGTCTTTTTTCTGGGCAAACGTATCATTCAGTAAAGCGGTACCTGCCAGTAATAAACCTCCTAAAACTACTGTCCTGCAAATTTTCATATGTATGTTTTTTGTTCAACCGTATTACATTTCCGGCCGGGCATTTCACGATTAGCTATTTAACGGTAAGAATATATTTTACCATTGCTTCCACATCATCATGTGCCAGCGAAGCATGGGGAGGCATGGGAATTTCTCCCCAAACACCCGATCCGCCATCGATGATTTTTTTAACAAGCTTGGGAATATCCGCCTCTTTATATTTTTTAGCTACTTCTGCATAAGAAGGTCCCACCAGCTTGTTGGTTTCATTGTGGCAGGCAAGGCAGTCCGACCCCGCGATCAATGCTTTGCCGTCTTTTGCCGGTGCGGCTGCAGCAGGAGTGGCATCTGCAGCGTTTGTCGCCGTGGAGGCAGTTGCTGCCGGTGCGGCCGCCTGAGCTTCTTCAATTTGTGGATTCACATTAACGCTGATTGGCTTTTTAGCCTCGGCCGGCGCATTACCGCAGGCATAAGATACCGCAATGATGGAAAATACTACAACCACTTTTTTCATGCTTACTTTTTTTAATGTCATCTTATTGTCAAAAATCGGGCGTAAATATCCGAATAAATCCTACTCAAGTCCTAAAACCCTGCGATTAAATTTTTCGTCGCTTCCTGTTCCTGCAAAATCATCAAAGGCTTTTTCAGTTACCCGTATGATGTGATCTTTAATGAACGGTGCTCCTTCTGCAGCCCCTGCTTCGGGGTGCTTAAGGGCACATTCCCATTCCAGCACTGCCCAGCCTGCATAATTATAAGCGGCCAACTTGCTGAAAACAGACTTGAAATCAACCTGTCCGTCGCCCAGTGAGCGGAAACGGCCTGCCCGTTGCACCCATCCCTGGTATCCGCCATATACGCCCTGCTTACCAGTCGGATTAAATTCAGCATCCTTTACATGGAACATGCGTATCCGTTCATGGTAATTATCAATATAGTCCAGGTAATTCAGGCATTGTAAAACAAAATGGCTCGGGTCGTATAACAGGCAGGCACGCGGATGATTATTTACTTTTTCCAGGAACATTTCATATGAAATGCCGTCATGGAGGTCTTCCCCGGGATGTATTTCATAACACAGGTCAATACCGTTCTCATCAAACACATTCAAAATGGGCAGCCAGCGGTTAGCCAGTTCTGTAAATCCGGTTTCCACAAGACCAGCGGGGCGTTGGGGCCACGGATATACCGTATGCCATAATAATGCGCCGCTAAAAGTACCGTGGGCTTTCAGTCCAAGATTTTGCGATGCCCTGGCTGCATATTTTAATTGTTGTACCGCCCATTCTGTCCGCGCCTTTGCATTGCCATGATAGGCAGCCGGGGCAAAACCATCGAACAGATCGTTATAGGCCGGATGCACGGCTACGAGCTGTCCCTGTAAATGAGTAGATAACTCAGTGATCTGTAACCCGGCGCCATTTACTATACCTTTGATCTCATCGGCATAGGCTTTGCTTTCCGCTGCTTTCTGCAGGTCGATCACGCGACTGTCCCAGGTGGGTAACTGAACACCTGTATAGCCTAATCCTGCTGCCCATTTGCAGATGGACGCTAAATTATTGAATGGCGGCTGGTCGCCAAGGAACTGGGCGAGGAAAATAGCAGGACCCTGGATATTTGTCATGATTTAAAAAATTTTTATACTGATTATAAATTAAATGAACAAAATATAAGGGTGAAAGCTACAATAAGTTTTCACCATACTTTGCCTTTTGCTCTTCGTCCTTATACTTCAAATGCTGTCCACTTTTCATTACTTGCGCCGCTCTTCACCACGTTGTCTATAAAAGCCATTCCCCTCACTCCTTCATCTACAGTGGGGAAATCCAGCATTTCTTCGGCAGGCTGTCTTCCTTCGATCCGGGCAGAGAGGGTGAGGGCGAAATTGCGATAAATATTCCCGAAAGCTTCCAGGTAGCCTTCAGGATGCCCTCCCGGGATACGCGTATTGTGTTTTGCAAATTTGCCTAAGTAACCCCCACCTGCACGGTAGATCTGCGCGGGTTCGTCGAGCCATTTTACCAGCAGGGTATTCGGTTCCTGCTGTGCCCATTCCAGTCCTCCCCGCTCACCGTATATGCGGATCTTAAGCGCATTTTCCTCACCTGCCGCCACCTGTGAAGCCATCAGGGTACCGGACGCCCCGTTGTCAAATTTCAGCAATACATTACCGTCGTCATCCAGCGGCCTGCCTTCCACCATAATGTTCAGATCGGCACACAACCTGGTGATCTTTAAACCGGTAATGTACTCCGCCAAATGGGCGGCGTGGGTACCAATATCACCCATACAACTGCTCTTTCCCGACCTGGAAGGGTCTGTGCGCCAGGCAGCCTGGGCATTCCCTTCCTTTTCCGTAAGCCTGCTCAGCCACCCCTGGGGATACTCCACCCAGATCTTCCTGATCTTTCCCAGGAGCCCTTCCCGTATCATCTGTTTAGCCTGCTTTACCATGGGATAACCCGAATAAGTATGGGTGAGGCAAAGCAACAAGCCGGTTTCTTCCACCTTTTTTTGCAATCGCCTCGCTTCTCCCAGCGTAAAGGTCATAGGCTTGTCAATGACCACGTGAAAACCTTTTTCCAACGCAAGCAGGGCCGGAGCAAAGTGCACGAAATTGGGCGTAACAATAGATACGAAATCTATCCTTTTATCTTCGGGCAGGCGGCTTTCTTTTTCCAGCATTTCCTCGTAGCTGAGATATATCCTGTCTTCAGGGAGGAACAGGGCTTTGCCCGATTCCCGTGCCACTTCGGGCCGCGAACTTAAAGCCGCACAGGATAATTCTATAAGCCCGTCCATATTGGCTGCAATGCGGTGAACCGCACCGATGAAAGCGCCTTTGCCTCCACCGATCATTCCCATTCGTAATTTTCTGTTCATGAAAAAATATTAGCGTATTAAAAAATATCAGAAGCGGCTTTAAAAATAAAACATTTACATTTACCGGCAACGGATGCATTTAAAATTGTCGCACAGGCAAAAGTTCAGCGATAAGCAGAAAAAAGTAATACACATAGACATATAGAACTACAGATTACGCCCTGGTTGGTGTCTCCACCAACCAGCGACAATCTTAAATACACCCCCGGCAATCTGTATTTTAATATCGTTGTTCCTTTAGGCCGGTGCGATGCGCGTTAACAATTAAAAAAGTTTTTTTTATCAAACATTCGCTACCTTAATCCTTATTTTATTATGTCTGGTTTTTCATCACATTCCAGAAGGCGCGTTATTAAGAACATGGTTTTTGGTTCCCTGGCAATAAGCACAGTTCCGGGCACTTTTTCCTGTACTTCCACATCCTCAAAAGAAAAGAAGAGCGGTTATATCATGAAAGGAAATATCAATCACGCTGTTTGCCGCTGGTGCTATGGCAATATTCCCCTCGACGAATTTTGTGCAGCCGTTAAAAAAATGGGCATCGCTGCCATTGATCTTGTGGGACCAAAAGATTGGCCGGTTTTGCAGAAGTATGGGTTGTACTCTTCGATGTGCAATGGCGCAGAGATCAGTCTTGAAGACGGATGGAATCATACGGAATTCCATCCAACGCTGATAAAGAACTATTCGGAAATGATACCCCTTGTGGCCAAAGCAGGCTATAAGCAACTGATCTGTTTCAGCGGCAGCCGCCGGAGCGCGGATGATGAAACCGGCTGGAAGAACTGTGCCGAAGGGCTGAAGCAGGTGATAGGAATAGCCGAAAAGCATAACGTGACCCTGGTAATGGAGCTGCTCAACAGCAAAATTGATCACAAAGATTACCAGTGCGATAAAACGGCATGGGGTGTGGAGCTGGCCAGGCGTATAGGATCCGAAAATTTCAGGCTGCTCTATGATATCTATCACATGCAGATAGATGAGGGTGATGTGATCAGGACCATCAGGGAATATTATCCCTACCTTTCCCATTTCCATACAGGCGGGGTGCCGGGCCGAAGGGAGATCAATGCAACACAGGAGCTAAATTATCCTGCCATTATGAAAGCCATTCTTGATATGGGATTCAAAGGATATGTAGCACAGGAATTTATTCCAACGCCTAATGACGCTGAAGGACAGCTGGCTTCCCTGCAGGAAGGAGTAATGATATGCGATGTATAATTGTTAAAAAATAATATGCTATGCCCGAGAATGTTTATGATGCCATTGTAGTTGGCTCAGGGATCAGCGGTGGCTGGGCCGCTAAAGAACTTACCGAAAAAGGCCTGAAAGTGCTGATGCTGGAAAGAGGCCGCAATATTGAGCATGTAAAAGATTATG